>JBIKWX010000200.1:0-6765 GCA_044356095.1 Roseomonas sp. | reverse complement strand
GCGGCTTCGCTGGCCATTCCCGCGCCCGCGCCAGCATCATGGCTGGCAGATTGGGCCATCCCTGGTCCGTATAAGGCATTCCCTTCCCCCCGGTTATGCTTTGGCGCTTGGCCGCGCGCCGCTTCAGTCTATATGAGAAGGGTGACCAGAAACACCTCCCCTGCCCCGCTCCGCGCCCCGCTTGATGGCGGCGCCGCCGCTGCCAACCTGCCCGTTTGGGACCTTTCGGACCTGTACAAGTCGCCGGATGACCCTGCGCTCGCGCGTGATCTTGACCGTGCCGAGGCCGATGCGCGGGCCTATTCCGCGCGGCTTGCCGGCAAGCTCGGCGCCATATCCGGGCAGGAATTGGCGGCGGCGATCACGGAATATGAAGCGATTGAAGAAGTGCTCGGCCGCGTCATGTCCTATGCGCAGTTGGTCTTCAGCGGCGATGCGGAAGACCCGGCCAATGGGCGCTTCTATCAAACCATGCAGGAACGCGCGACCACGATCAGCAGCCATCTGATCTTCTTCACGCTGGAACTGAACCGGCTGGAAGATCCGGTGCTGGATCGCAAATGCGCCGATTCTGCCGCGCTGGCGCGCTTTCGCCCATGGCTGCGCGATTTGCGCGTCTTCCGCCCGCATCAGCTTTCCGATGAGGTGGAAAAGCTGCTGCACGAGAAGGAGGTGACGGGCCGCGCCGCCTGGAACCGGCTGTTTGATGAGACCATCGCCACCATGAAGGTTGCCGTGCCGCTGCCATCGGGCACGGAAAGCCTGACGGTGTCCGATGCGCTGAACAGGCTTTCCGATGGTGATCGCGCGGTGCGCGAAGCCGCCGCCAAGGGGGTATCGGCGGCCTTCGCCGAAAAGGGTCGGCTGTTTACGCTGATTACGAATACGCTCGCGAAAGACAAGGAAATCATTGACAAGTGGCGGCGCTACCCGCGCCCCGCTTCCGCGCGCAATCGCGCCAATATGGTGGAAGATGAGGTGGTGGAGGCGCTGGTTTCCGCTGTCAGCGCCAGCTTCCCCCGGCTTTCGCATCGCTACTACGCCATGAAGGCGAAATGGCTTGGCCTGCCCAAATTGCAGCATTGGGACCGCAATGCGCCGCTACCTGATCAGGATGACAGCCTGATCCCCTGGCCCAAGGCTGTGTCACAAGTGCTGGATGCCTATGGTGCCTTCAGCCCGCGCCTTGCGGAGATTGGCCGGCAATTCTTCGACAAGCCCTGGATTGACGCGGCACTCCGCCCCGGCAAGGCATCGGGTGCTTTCGCGCATCCAACCGTGCCTTCGGCGCATCCCTATTTGCTGGTGAATTATCACGGCAAGGCGCGGGATGTGATGACGCTCGCGCATGAATTGGGCCATGGCGTGCATCAGGTGCTGGCGGGTGAGCAGGGCTATCTGATGTCCTCAACACCGCTGACCTTGGCTGAAACCGCCTCGGTTTTCGGTGAGATGATGACCTTCCGCGCGGTCTTGGATGCGCAAACCGATCCGCGCAAGCGCCGCGGGCTGCTCGCCGCCAAGGTCGAGGATATGCTGAACACGGTGGTGCGCCAGATCGCCTTCTACCGGTTTGAAACCCTGCTGCATGACGCGCGCGCCAAGGGCGAGCTTTCATCAGAACAGATCGGTGCGCTTTGGATGCAGGTGCAGACCGAAAGCCTTGGGCCGGCCTTTGAATTCTCGCCGGACTATCATGTCTATTGGTCCTATATCCCGCATTTCATTCACACGCCCTTTTATGTCTATGCCTATGCCTTTGGCGATTGCCTGGTGAATGCGCTCTATGGCGTCTATCGCGATGGTGGTGTTGCGGATTTTGAGGCGAAGTATATCGAGATGCTCCGCGCCGGCGGCACTTTGCGGCATAAGGAATTGCTGGCGCCCTTTGGCCTTAATGCCGCAGACCCGGCGTTTTGGATGCGCGGGCTTGATGTAATTGCCGGCTTCATTGATGAGATTGAGCGCGCGGATGGCTGAAGATCGCGAAGCGCATTCGATTTTTGGTGAAGTGCGCCGCATGGTGCGCACTTCCGGCGCCGTCACCGGCATGGCGGCGCGCGTTGCTGGCCATAAGCTTTTCGGCCTGAAATCCGATGAAAAACATGCCGAGGATTTGAAGGCGGTGTTGGGTTCCCTCAAGGGGCCCATGATGAAGATCGCGCAATTCCTCTCCACCGTGCCGGATGCGCTGCCGCCTGAAATCGCCAAGGAATTGGCGACGTTGCAAGCCAATGCGCCGCCCATGGGCTGGCCCTTTGTGCGCCGGCGCATGATGAGCGAATTGGGCCCGGCCTGGGAAAGCAAGTTCAAATCTTTTGAGCGTGATGCCGCCGCCGCTGCGTCGCTCGGCCAGGTGCATCGCGCCGTGCTGCCCGATGGTCAGCGCGTGGCCTGCAAGCTGCAATATCCTGATATGGCGAGCGTGGTGGAGGCTGATCTTAGGCAACTCAAGATTGCGATGAGCCTTTACCGGCGCATGGATAGCGCGCTTGAGAATGAAGAAGCCTATCTGGAGCTTTCCGACAGGCTGCGGGAAGAATTGGATTACCTGCGTGAAGCATCGCAGCAGCGGCTTTATGGCATCATGCTGCGCGATGTGCCCGGCGTGCGCGTGCCTGTGCCGGTGGAAGCCTTTTGCACCAAGCGCCTGTTGACCATGTCCTGGCTGGATGGCCGCGCCATTCAGGCACGGATTGATGAAGACCCGCCGGAAGAAGAACGCGCGGCCTATGCGCGCGCCCTGTTCCGCGCCTGGTATGTGCCGTTTTATCGTTACGGCGTGATCCATGGCGACCCGCATCTTGGCAATTATCAGGTGCGCGCTGATGCGCCGGATAATGATGGCTTTGGGATCAATCTGCTCGATTTCGGCGTGGTGCGGATTTTTGAACCGCGCTTCGTGGGCGGTGTGATCATGCTCTATGAAGCAATGCGCGATGGGGATTTCGACAAGGCAGCGGAAGCCTATCGCATCTGGGGCTTCAAGGACCTCAAACGTGAGACGATGGAGGTGCTGAACCTTTGGGCGCGCTTCCTCTATGAACCGCTACTGGATGACCGCGTGCGGCCCATTCAGGAAAGCGATGACCCGCAATATGGCCGGCGCATTGCCGAAGAAGTGCATGCGGGGCTGAAGCGCACCGGTGGCGTGCGCATTCCGCGCGAATTCCCGCTGATGGACCGCGCGGCAATCGGGCTTGGGGCAGTGTTTTTGCGGCTGAATGCCAAACTCAATTGGCATCAACTGTTTCAGGAATTGGTCGCCGATTTCGATGTGGCGAAAATCGCCGAACGCCAGCAGGCAGCAATCGCTGAGGCAGGGGTGCCGCCAAGCGCAACGCCAGGCTGATTCCGCGCCTGGGGTATTGATCCCGGCGGCGCGGCGGGTTCCTCTGCGCTTATGGATGATTCGTCCCCCCGGCTGCCGACCCGCACCGATCTGTTCCTCACCTATGGCAAGATTGGGCTGATCGGCTTTGGCGGCATCAATGCCTGGGCGCGGCGCGTGCTGGTGGAAGAAAAGCGCTGGCTGAGCGAACAGGAATATGCCGAGACGCTGGGCCTTGGGCAGGTGCTGCCGGGGCCGAATGCGCTGAATGCCGCGATCATGGTGGGGGATCGCTTCCACGGCGCGGTCGGTGCCCTGCTTGCTTCCTGTTCCATGTTTGGTGGGCCGCTGATTATCCTGATGGGGCTTGCGGTGCTCTATGATTCCTACGGTGAAGTGCCGTTGGTGAAGGCGGTGCTGGCCGGTGTGGCGGCGGCAGCGGCGGGCATGGTGCTCGGCACGGCGGTCAAGATGGCGCAGAAGTTGAAGCCAACTCTCGCCCTTCTCGCGGTTGGGCTTTGCGCGCTGGCGGCGGCGGGCTTCTTCCGCGTGCCGCTGCCCATGGTGGTGCTGGGCCTCGCGCCCTTTGGCATTCTGGCGTCCTGGTATGGGGCACGCAGCAAATGACCGCGACCATCTTCTGGCAATTGCTGCTGGGCTTTGGTGCCATTTCGCTGGTCTCGGTCGGTGGCGGCATTGCCGTGCTGCCCGAGATGCATCGGCTGGTCGTGGATGTGCATGGCTGGATGAGTGATGCGGATTTCGCGCGCCGCTTCGCCCTGGCCCAGGCAGCACCTGGCCCGAATGTGCTGGTGGTTGGCCTGTTTGGTTGGCATGTCGGCGGCATTCTTGGGATGCTGACCGCAACGGCGGCCATGACCGTACCAACCAGCCTGATGGCCTTTGGCTTTTCGCGTCTGCGCGCCAGGCTTTTGGGCCGCCCGTGGCTTCGCATCATCGAACGCGGGTTGGTGCCGATTGCGGTCGGGCTGATTGCCGCATCGGGCCTGATCCTCGCGCAGGGGTCTGCCGAAAGCTGGGTGACGATTGCGCTGACACTCGCTTCCTCCATCTTCGTCTGGCGCACCGATTACAGCCCGCTTTGGGTGCTGGGCGCCGGCGCCATTATTGGGGCCTTGGTGCTGTGATGGGGGATGGCATCGCGGCACCTGCCTTCCGCGATGCCGCGCCGCGCGGCTTGTGTACGGATTGCGGCGTTTCGCGCCTGCAAGACCCGAAAGCCTGTGGCGCCGCTTGCCAATTCATCAAGCCGGATTACCCGCGCCTGGAAGCCGCCGTGCATGGCCGCGCGCGTGACCCGAAGCGCCCGGATGAACTGCATTTCGGCCCGTTCCGGCAAATGCTGCGCGCGTCACTCAAGCCGCCTCAGCCCGGCGCGCAATGGACCGGCATCACGACGCGCCTTGCCGAGAAACTGCTGGAAGCGGGCGCAGTGACCGCCGTGCTGACCATGGCGCCTGACACAGACGATAAATGGAAACCCGTGCCTGTGCTGGTGACCAAGCCCGAAGCCATGGCGGCTTGTCGGGGCATGCGCATGGGCTATGCGCCGCTGCTCGCCCTTTTGGAACCCGCTGCCGCTGCTGGCCATAAGCGCATCGCCGTGATTGGCATTCCCTGCCAGGTCTATGCATTGCGGGCGCTGGAAGCGCAGCTTGGCCTGGAAGCGCTTTACGTCATCGGCACGCCGTGCTCCGACAATACCACCACCGAAAAATTCCATCATTTCATGAAGCTATTGTCCGATGCGCCGGAGACGATCACCTATTTGGAATTCCGCGCCGATTATCATGTGGAGCTGCGCTTCGCCGATGGCCGCAAGCGCGAGATTCCGTTTCTGCAATTGCCGATCAGCCAATTGCCTTCGGATTTCTTCCCACTTACCTGCCGCAGCTGCGTGGATTACACCAATGTGCTGGCCGATATCACGGTGGGTTATATGGGCGGGCAGGGGGAGCAATGGCTCTTGGTGCGCAATGCACGCGGTGAGGAATTGCTGCGCCTGCTCGGCGATGAAATCACCACCAGCGCGCCCGGCAGCGCCGGCAAACGCGCCAGCGCAGTCAAGGGATTTCTGGAAAACACCCGCCGCGCCGCGGGCGGATTGCCGCTCCGCCGCATGCCGAATTGGCTGCGGCCGATCATTGGCTGGCTGATGCCGCGCATTGGCCCGCGCGGCTTGGAATTCGCCCGCGCGCGGGTTGAAATGAAGGCCGTGGAAAGCGTTTTGCATCTTGAACGCGCCGAACCCGCCAAGATGCGCAATATGATCCCGGATCACGTCTGGGCGCTGGTTGCGCCTTACGACATCAAAAAACCGGATCAGCCCTCAGCGCGATAATTCGGCGCCTCACGCGTCACCGCCACATCATGCACATGGCTTTCGCGCAAACCGGCACCCGTGATGCGCCGGAAGCGCGCCTTGGTCTGCAATTCGCCAATCGTGGCGCAGCCCGTATAGCCCATGGCGGCGCGCAAGCCGCCGACCATTTGATGGATCACCGCACCAACCGGGCCCTTGTAGCCGACGCGTCCTTCCACACCTTCCGGCACCAGCTTCAGTGAATCCTGCACTTCCGCCTGGAAATAACGATCCGCCGAACCGCGCGCCATGGCGCCAAGCGATCCCATGCCGCGATAGGATTTATAGGACCGGCCCTGATACAAAAACACCTCACCAGGTGCTTCATCCGTGCCGGCAAAGATGCTGCCCATCATGGCGCAATCCGCGCCCGCCGCCAGCGCCTTGGCCAAATCCCCGGAAGAACGAATGCCGCCATCGGCAATCACCGGCACGCCCTTTTCGCGCGCGGCAGCAGCGCTTTCCATAATGGCAGTGAGTTGCGGCACGCCAACACCGGCCACGATGCGCGTGGTGCAGATGGAACCGGGGCCAATGCCGATCTTCACCGCATCCGCGCCCGCTTCAATCAAGGCGAGCGCGCCTTCCGGGGTTGCGACATTGCCGGCAATCACCTGCACGGAATTGGAAAGGCGCTTGATACGCTCCACCGCCTGCATCACGCCACCGGAATGGCCATGCGCAGTATCCACGACAACCACATCCACACCCGCCGCCACCAGCAATTCCGCGCGGTGCAGGCCATCTTCACCAACGCCCGTCGCCGCTGCCGCGCGCAGCCGGCCCATGCCATCCTTTGATGCATGGGGATTGGCCTGCGCCTTATCCATATCCTTCACTGTCACCAGGCCCACGCAACGCTGCGCCTCATCCACCACCAGCAGCTTTTCGATACGGTGCTTGTGCAAAAGGGTGCGCGCCTCATCCGGCGTGACATCGGGGGAGGCTGTCACGAGATTCTCCCGCGTCATCAGCTCATAAACGCGCAGATTGGGATCGGTCGCGAAGCGCACATCGCGATTGGTGATAATGCCAACCAGGCGGCCAGAGC
>JBIKWX010000019.1:0-21853 GCA_044356095.1 Roseomonas sp. | reverse complement strand
TATCCGGATTCTGGATGGCGCAATTCGACATCAATGTGACCGAATCACAGATTTTCTGGTCGCATCTGCTGCAAGGTTTCGGCCAATCCATCGCCTTCACGCCCATGACGGTGATGGCGTTCTCAACCCTGCCGGCGCATCAGGTGACGGAAGGCTCGGCGATTTTCACACTGATGCGCAATTTCGGATCGAGCCTTTTCATTTCCATCGCGGTGATGATGCTGATCAGATCCAGCGGTGAGAATTACGCGCGGCTTGGGGAATTCGTGACCCCCTACAACAAGCTGCTGACCTTGCCGAATTTCCCGGCAAGTTGGGACCTTGAAAGCGCATCCGGCCTGTTCCGCCTGGCGGGAGAAATCCAGCGCCAGGCGGCGATGATTGGCTATGTGAATGCGTTTTACCTGATGGCGGCAACGGCAGCCGTCAGCGTGCCGCTGGCCTTTTTCATGCAAAAGGCGAAGCGGCTGGGGTAGGGCTTGGGTTGCTGCCCAGCCCATTTGCGGCTGGACTGCGCAGCGCGGATTTGTTTCGATGAGGCAGCATGCCAAAAACATGCATGCCGCGACGCTTCACTTGAGGCAGCGCAAAAACAGCGTTGAAGGATGCGCAACTTCGCCCACCGCATCGGCAGCGCGCGGCGTGTCAGAGGCCGCCCCCTGCGTCACCTGCACATTCTGTTCGCGCAGAAACGCCAAGGCTTCCGTGTGCTTCACGGCGAAATTCACATTCTGCGGAATATCGCCAGTCTGCCGCGCAATCTGGCCAGCATTGAGTTTTGACACCACAACACCAATCACCTGCCCGCGCATATCCAAAAGCGGCCCGCCGGAATTGCCCGGCTGCACCGGCGCGCTGATTTGCAGATGGCGCTGATTATCGGCAAGCCCGGCGAGCGCCGAGACTTCCCCCGTCGTCAGCGTAGGACCGGATGAAAGCAAACCCGCCAAGGGGAAACCATAGGTCACCACGCCTTCACCACGGCGATAAGTGCCAGCGCTGCGGAAGGGCAGGATGGGCCCGGCCTCGGCTTCGGTGCTGAGCAAGGCGAGGTCGCGTGTGGCATCGCTTGCCAAGACGCGCGTGGGCACTTCCTGCCCATCGGGCAGGCGTGCGGCCACTTCCGCGCAGCCCTCAATCACGTGATGATTGGTCATGATCCGCCGTGCTGCCACCACAAAGCCCGTACCGGAAGAAACCGCGCGGCGCGCAACACGCTCACCAGGGGCAAGCGGTGGGGGCTTGTCGCGCGGCAGTTCCGCCCCAGCGCCTTGGCGGGGCAAGGGCGGGGGTTTTTCGCTCGGCAGCGCGGCGCGTGGCGATTGTGCCATGGCAGCCGCCGCGAAGCCAAGCCCGAACAACCCAAACAGAAATGCGCGCTGGATCATGAAGGGTTTGTGCCGCGCCAAGGGCATGCCGGTCAATGCTATCCTTACAGATGCCCTTCGCGTCGGAAGGAATAATGCCTGCCATTGCCGATGATCAGATGGTCATGCAGCACAATGCCAAGCATGGTCGCGGCCTGGCCGATCTCCCGCGTCATTTCCACATCCGCACGAGAAGGCGAGGGATCACCAGAGGGGTGATTATGCACCAGGATCAGCGCTGTCGCCTGCAGTTCGAGCGCGCGGCGCACCACTTCGCGCGGATAGACGGGCGTGTGATTGACCGTGCCCTTGGCCTGCGCCTCATCGGCGATCAGCCGGTTCTTGGCATCCAGAAACAGGATACGGAATTGCTCGATCCTCTCGCGCGACAAGGCCGCGTTCAAATAGGCGAGCAGCTTTTCCCAATTATTCAACACGGGGTTCTCGCGCACTTCTTCCCGTGCCAAGCGCAAGGCAGCGGCTTGGATGCAGCGGAGAGCGGCAATGCCGGCCTCCCCCAAGCCCTCAATTTGGCCGAGTTCCTGCACCGGGGCGCTGATGGCCCCCGCAAAGGACCCAAAGCGCCCCAGCAAGGCGCGGGCGATCGGCTTGGTGTCGCGCCGCGGCAGCGCCAGGAACAGCACCATTTCCAGCAATTCGTGATCCAGCAGCGCATCCGGCCCGGCGCGCAGCAGTTTTTCGCGCATGCGGGCACGATGCCCCAAATGGCCGGGGGGTGCCTCGGCGATATCAGAGCCAAGCTCCAGCCCCGGCAGGGCGCTGGCCTCAGCGAGGCCCTTGGTCTTGCGGATAGCCATGTTCCAATCCGATGGCGCGTGATGGCGCGCGAAATCAGTTGGATCAATAAAACCTATGGTAGAAATTTACCAGCCAAAAACAACGTGACCCATCAGGCGACCGGGCGTGAAGGCAAAAACGCCCGTGATGACCATGGCGCCAAGGAACAGCCCAATCATGGAGTTGCGATGAGCTTTTACCCAGCCCTTGCGTGCCTGGATCACGCCGCCGATGAGCCCGAAAAGCGTATAGGCCGAAAGCCCATGCAACCAGCTAAGCCTACCGGGGCCGGCGACTTCCATGATGCCGAAGGATGAAAGCGCGACTGCGGCCAGCACCAGAACCCAGATCCACCCAAGCAAGCGGTGCCGGGCATCGCCCTTGGGGCGGAGGAATTGCACAATCCCCAAAACAAAAGCGATCAACGCCGCTGCCACATGAACTTGCACCAGCCAAGGTGCCGCAAGCAACGGCGCCAGGTTCATCCGCTATAGGGCGGCTTATGCATGCCCTTGGGGGAAAGCGTGAAAATCTCCACCCCATTCTCGGTCACGCCAACCATATGTTCGAATTGCGCGGAGAGGGACCGGTCGCGGGTTACCGCGGTCCAGCCATCATCCAGGATTTTCACCTCTGGCCGGCCGGCATTCACCATGGGTTCCACGGTGAAGAACATGCCGGGCTTCAGCTTTGGCCCTTCGCCCGGGCGGCCGAAATGCAGCACATTGGGCGGTTCATGGAAGTGGCGGCCAATGCCATGGCCGCAAAAATCCCGCACCACGCTGAAGCGATGCTTTTCAACATGCACCTGAATGGCGTGGCCGATATCGCCCAAAGTCGCGCCGGGACGAATGGCGGCGATGCCCTTCATCATGGCGTCATAAGTCACATCCATGAGAAGCTTGGCCTTGGTGGAGGCTTCCCCGGCCACATACATGCGGCTTGTGTCGCCATGCCAGCCATCCAGAATGACGGTGACATCAATATTGATGATATCGCCATCCGCCAGCACACGATCCCCCGGAATGCCATGGCAGACCACGTGATTGACCGATGTGCAGGAAGATTTGGTGTAGCCCCGATAGCCAAGCGTCGCCGGAATGGCGCCGCGTGCCACCATGTAGTCATGGCAAAGCCGATCAATCTCCCCGGTCGAAATCCCAGGGCGCACATGGGCGGTGATCATATCAAGCGTTTCAGCCGCAAGCTGCCCCGCGCGGCGCATGGCCGCGAAATCCTCAGGCTTGTGGATGGTGATGCGGCGCGATTCGCCGCCTTGCTGCTCCATGGGGTCTCAAGGCTCGTGCTGGTTAAGCGCCCAAAATGCGCTGCGACGCGGCAGGATGCAAGGCTTCACTGAGGTTTGCCGGCTTTCTCACCGGTGCTGATTTCGGCTGCGCCCAGGGCATCCGCAAGCCGTGCGGTCGCACTGCCAGGCCGCGCCGGCTTTTGCTGCGTGGGTGAGGGCGCCCAGCCGGTCAGCACCAAAAGCCTGAGCGGCAGATCAACCTCGGCACCACCAAGCCGCGCCGCCACCATGGGAAACAGGGCGCGGGGCGGGGTGCGGCCATCGCGCGCCAGCACGGCATTCGCCTCCCCCGCCGCGCGCAGATCGGCGAAAATCCCGAAGGCGGATTTGTAGCGCAGCGCCATATCCTCGGCATCCGCGACCGGCAGGGCAAAGCCCGCGCGCTGCAATAGCGCCGCGCCATCGCGCAATTCCGGGAAGGGGGAGATGCGCGGCGAGATACCGCCACGCAATTCCGCCTCCGCCTCGGCCAGCGCCGAACGCAGCGCGCCAAAGCTCGGCAGGCCGGGCAGGCTGGCCAGGAATAGACCATCCGGGGCCAAGGCGCGGCGGATTTGGATCAGCGCGCCCGGCAGGTCATTCACCCAATGGAGCGAGAGGGAGGCCACCACCAGGTCAAAAGCGCCCTCGGCAAAGGGGAGAAACTCCTCATCCGCCGCCACCGCCAAGCCCCCGGCGCGTGCCGCCATGGCCGGTGCCAGATCGGCCGAGACAATGAAGGGAATGCCCCGCGCGGCAAGCTTCGGCGCCAAAAAGCCGCGCCCGCCGAGATCAAGCGCGCGGGTGAAGCGGCGCGTGGTGTCATCCAGCCGATCGAGCAGCCTATCGGCGGCTTCCTCCAGGATTGGCGCCACCTGATCCACGCGCGCAGCGGCCCGCGCGCGGCGGCGCGCGACAAGGGCCCGGTCAAAGACGCGCATCTGGTCGGTCATGGGGCCTTGGGATGCACCCTGTTTCCCAAGGGCGCAAGACGGGTTAGGGTTTTCTCCGAATTTGCCTCTGGAGGAAAAAATCATGAACGCCACCGATGTAAAGGCCGCCCGTGCTGCCGCCGTTGCTGCAACCATTGACCGCATTCGCGTGATTGAACGGAGCCAAGGTGTCAGCCGTTCGTCGCTTGAAGCGATCAAGGGCGAATTGATGAAGCTCGCCGCGCAGGAACATCTTTTCCCATCTAGCGAATTCCCGCCGCCGCCGAATGGGGAGAAAGGCAGCCGGCGCTATATGTTGCAGGAAGATGAGAATAACCTGTTCGCGCTTTATCTGAATGCGCTCAATCCCGGCAATGAAACCAAGCCGCATGACCACACCACCTGGGCCTGTGTGGTGGCCGTGGATGGGCAGGAATTGAACAAGGTTTATGACCGGCTGGATGATGGGTCCGACCCCTCGCGCTGCGAATTGCGCCTGCGGGAGGAAATCATGGTGGAACCGGGCCGTGGCATTGCGCTGATGCCGGAAGATATCCATTCCATCCACACAACGGGCAGCGTGCCGACCCGCCATTTGCACATGTATGGCCTGGCCCTCGAAAAGCTCGATGACCGCAAGGCGTTTGATGCGGAAACCGGCGAAGTGAAGCCCTATAACACGAATTTCATGGCGCCGACGGCAACGCCAAAAGGCTGAACCCGCCATGGCTCGGATGATTGATGCGGCCAGCCTGAAGGGCTGGATCCGCGATGGGCAGGAATTGGCCATTCTGGATGCGCGGGAGGATGGCGAATTTGGCCGGTCGCATCTGTTCTGGGCCAATCCGTGTGGCTTGTCGCGCATGGAACTCCGCGCCCGCGCCATCCTGCCGCGGCTTGCCACGCGCATTGTCTGCGTGGATGGCGGGGAGGGGCTGGCGCCGCGCCTCGCTTCCTATCTGGAAGGGATGGGGTGTTCGGATGTGTCGGTGCTGAAAGGTGGCACGCCGGCTTGGGTCGCGGCGGGGTATGTCGCGTTTTCCGGCGTGAATGTTCCGTCCAAGGCTTTCGGTGAATGGGTGGAACATCATTATGAAACCCCCTCGGTTGATCCCGAGGAGTTGAAGGCGATGATGGATGCCGGCACCGATATGGTGATTCTGGATAGCCGCCCGATGGATGAATTCAACCGCATGTCCATCCCAGGTGCCGTGGATGTGCCGGGCGGTGAACTGGTCTATCGCATCGGCGAATTCGTGAGCCGGCCTGAAACCACGGTGGTGGTGAATTGCGCGGGGCGCACACGGTCCATCATGGGGGCGGAATCGCTCCGCAGTGCGGGGATTCCGAACAAGGTGGTGGCGCTGCGCAATGGCACCATGGGCTGGGAATTGGCCGGCTTTAAATGTGATCGCGGCAAGACCGCGAGCTTCCCGCAAGGCACGCCGAAAGGGGCAGCGGAAGCCTTCGCCCGTGCGGATGCTTTCGCCAAGCGGCATGGTGTTGTGTTTGGGACACGCGCTGATCTGGCGCGCTGGCAGGCGGATGCGGGGCGCAGCACCTATGTGCTGGATGTGCGTGACCCAGCCGAATATGCGGCGGGGCATTTGCCAGGCAGCCGTTCCGCGCCCGGCGGGCAATTGGTGCAGGCAACCGATCAATGGGTTGCGGTGCGCCATGCGCGCATTGTGCTGGTGGATGATACGGGCACACGCGCACGCATGACCGGCGGGTGGCTCCGCCAATTGGGCGGCTGGGAGGTGATGGTGCTGACCGATGGGCTGAGTGGTCCGCTCGCCACCGGGCCTTGGCAGCCGGAAAGCCCGGAAGCAGACGCGGTGAAGCCGCCAAGCCTGACGCCGGAAGAACTCGCGGCCGAAAGCGTGAAGGGGGGCGTGCGGGTGATTGACCTCGCGCGGTCCATTGATTTCCGCGATGGGCATATCCCCGGCGCGCTTTGGGGCATTCGCACGCGGCTGGATAGGCTGCGCGGTGCTTTGGGCGGTGCGCGGTTGGTGGCGATTGCCGCACCTGATGCGGCGCTGGCGCGGCTGGCGGCACCGGAAGCGGCTGCCGTCACGGGCTTGCCGGTTTATGTGTTGGAAGGCGGCACCAAGGCCTGGCGCGCAGCCGGGCTGCCGATGGAAGCGGATCGTCGCATTCCTGCTGATGCGGATTGCGCTGATTTCTACCTCCGCCCCTATGACCGGAATGACGGGGTGGAGGCAGCGATGCGCGAATACCTGTCTTGGGAGATTGATCTGGTCAATGAAGTGGCGAAGGACGGCGATGCCCCCTTCGGCCATTGGCATTGAATGCGCGCTGCCGGCGCCTTGCTTGGACGTTTCAAAGCCACGCTTGGCCGGGCGCCGGAGAGGTTTTTGGATGTTTTGCTCCCCCCGCATTGCCTGACTTGCGATGCGGAGGTTGAGCGCCAAGGCAGTTTTTGTGCTGCCTGTTTCAGCAGCCTGAACCTGATTTCCGCGCCGTTTTGCGCGCGCTGCGGCGTGCCCTTCGCGCATGAAGGAGAAGCCGAGCGTGCCGTAGATGGCGCGCTGCTTTGCGCGCCCTGCCTTGCCCGCGCGCCGGGTTTCGCCATGGCACGCGCGGCGCTGCGGTATGATGAGGGTGCCAAGCGCCTGATCCTGCCCTTCAAACACGCGGATCGGACAGAGATGGCGGTGCCGCTCGCACGCTTCATGGCGCGGGCGGGGGCGGAGATGTTGGCGGCGGCGGATATGCTGGCGCCGGTGCCGGCGCATTGGCGGCGCCTGATTGCGCGGCGCTATGACCAGGCGGCTTTGCTCGCGCAACGGCTGGGCAGGCTTTCAGGGCGGCGGGTGGTGCCGGATTTGCTGCGCCGTACGCGCGCGACGTTGCCTTTGGGTGACAAGGGCGCGGCAGAGCGTGCGGCGCTGGTCGCAGATGCCTTCAGCGTGGCCCGCCCGGCACGCGTGGCCGGCAAGCGCGTTTTGCTGGTGGATGATGTGATGACATCCGGCGCCACGGCGGAAGCCTGCGCGCGGGCCCTGCTGGCCGCAGGGGCCACGCGGGTGGAGGTATTGGCGGCGGCGCGGGTGCCGGACCCGCGGCTGCGCGCCGCTTGACCATCAGCGCTTAAACGCCAATCTTCCGCGCATGGCCAAGATCGAAATCTACACCACCTATTTCTGCCCCTATTGCGACCGCGCCAAGGCGCTGCTCGAGAAAAAGGGCGTTGCCTTTCAGGAATATGACGCGCCGCACGGGTCTGACGCGCGGCGCCGCGCGATTGAGAATTCCGGCGGGCGCACCACCGTGCCGCAGATTTTCATCAACGGAAATTCGATCGGCGGTTCGGATGATCTGGTTGCCTTGGACCGCGCCGGGAAGCTGGATGCGATGCTGGCGGGTTGAGACGCGTTTTCAGCCCTTCACCAGCCGGTCGTAAACCTCAGGATCGGTAGCCCCTTCCGTGCCGAACAACAGCACGCGGCTATCCTCATCAAGCCCCAAAGCCGCGCGCGCATAAGGTTCCTCCATCGCAAGCAATAGCGCGGCCAAGCCCGCCACCGCGCTTTCACCCGCCACAATCGGCGGCGTCTGCTGCGCCAGCAGCTTCATGCACTCCACCGCGCTTTCATCGGATACCGACATGAAGGCGAAGGCGCCGCGTTCCAATTCCTGCCACGCCAGCAAGGAAGGCTCACCACAGGCGAGCCCGGCCATCAGCGTATCCAAATCACCGGGCACGGTGACGGGCTCGCCAGCTTCCGCACTTGCCAATAGGCAATCGGCCTTGTCCGGTTCGGCGACAATCAGCTTCACGCCCGCGCCAAACCGCGCGCGCATTTGCACGGAAACAGCGGCAGCGACACCACCAACACCGCCTTGGATGAAAACATGGGTCGGTGCTTCGCCGATCTGATCCGCCGCCTCATCCGCCATGACGCGATAGCCCTGCATCACATCGCGCGGTACTTCCGTATAGCCAGGATAGGAAGTGTCGGAGACAACGAACCAGGCATTTGCCTCGGCCTGCTTCTGTGCCTCGCGCACTGCGTCATCATAATTGCCCGGCACCACGCGGATCGCCGCGCCATATTTGGCGATGGCATCGCGCCGGCCCTGGCTCACGGTTTCATGCACGAAAATCACGCAAGCCGCACCAAAACGCTCAGCGCCCCAGGCGACAGACCGGCCATGATTGCCATCGGTCGCGCAACAGACGGTGATCTTGCTGGTTGCATCCTTGTAGCGGCCTTCGATCAGATCAGCGCTTGTCGCCGCCCGCGCCACATCGCGCTTGGCGATTTCCGCTTGCAGCACGCGCATGACCGCATAGGCGCCGCCGAGTGCCTTGAAGGACGCCAGGCCGAAGCGCGCGGCCTCATCCTTGTAATGCAGCCGCGCGACGCCGGTGGCTTTGGCGATGGCATCGAGTGCGACCAGCGGGGTTGGCGCGTAGCCAGGCCAGGTGGTGATTTCTGCCTTGGCGCGGGCATAGCCGGAGTCAGGCAGCACGGCGATGCCGGGCACGCCATGGTTGCGGTTCAGGAAATAACGGAAAGGGCGCTTTTCGATCATGCCCCCATATTGCGCCCATCCGCGCCCCGCGCCAAACCTTGCATTGTAACGGGAGGATCAAACCGATGCGCATCACCATTCTGGGCGGGGCGGGCTTTTTGGGGCGGAAATTGGCGGCGCGGCTTGCCAAGGATGGGGCGCTTGGCGGGAGGGCCATCACGGGGCTCACGCTATTCGACCTCAACGCGCCTGCGAGCCTGCCCGCACCCTTTCCGGTGACCTGCCTCGGCGGTGATGTGGCGGACCCGGCCGCGGTCGCTGCCGCCATCCCGGCAGGGACGGAAGTGGTGTTTCATCTGGCGGCGGTGGTGAGTGCGGCGGCGGAAGCGGATTTCGATCTCGGCATGAAGGTCAATCTGCATGGCACGCTGGCGGTGCTCGCCGCCTGTCGCGCGCTCGGCACCAGGCCGCGCGTGATTTTCACGTCTTCCGTTGCGTCTTTCGGTGGCGGGCAGGATGCGGTGGTGCCGGATGATGGGCGGCAAATCCCGACCAATTCCTATGGCGCGCAAAAGGCGATTGGCGAATTGCTGCTGCATGATGCATCGCGTCGCGGTTTCCTGGATGCGGTGAATCTCCGCCTGCCAACGGTGATGGTGCGCCCCGGCCGGCCGAATAAGGCGGCATCATCCTTCGTCTCCGCCATTGTGCGTGAACCCCTATTGGGACTTGAGACGCATTGTCCGGTGCCGGATGATTTCGCGGTGTGGATTTGTTCGCCGCGCGCCACGATTGAATGGTTTTTGCATGCGTCGGCGATGGATACCGCGCCACTTGGTTTGGACCGCGGCATCAACCCGCCGGGCCGCAGCCTGACGGTTGCGAAAATCCTGAGCGCTTTGGAACAGGTCGCCGGCAAAGCCGCGCGGGAAAAGGTGGGCTTCGTCTTCGACAAGGAAGTGTTTGACATTGTGAAGGGCTGGCCCGGCGCCTTCGCCGCAACCCGCGCGCGCCGCCTGGGCTTCAAGGAACAGGAGGCGATGGAGGAGATCATCCAAGGTTTTATCGAGGATGATCTGGCCGCAACAAAAGCGGAGAGGGGGCTGTAACGCGCCCCTTATTTCTTCGCCGCAAAACCGCGAAACATCTCGAGCAGCGCCACCACATCGCGTCCGCGATAGCCGCTTGCCAGCGCCTGCGCCATCAATTCGCGCACCGCTGAGGTGGCTGGCGTTGGCTGGCGCAGTACCCGGCCGAATTCAATCGCGAGTGCCAAATCCTTCTCACCAAGCTCCATCTTGAAGCCGGGATCGAAATCATTCTTGAGCGCCTTGGGGAATCGCTTGGTGAAATGAAACGAACGCCCGCCACTTGTCGAGAGCACCTGATAGAGCGTCTCCGGCGCCACGCCTGCTGCTTCGCCCAGCGCAAAGGCTTCGCAGGCAATCAGTACATTGCCCATGGACATCATGTTATTCACAAGCTTCACCGCCTTGGCGGTGCCAATCGGCCCGGTATGGGACCAGGATTGCCCAAGGGTTTGCAGCACGGGTTCCGCGCGGCGGATATCCGCAGCATCACCGCCCACAATCAGCACCAATTCACCGCGGAGTGATTCCATTGGCCCGCCACTCACGGGGCAATCCAGTACGGCAATGCCCTTGGCGGCAGCGGCGGCGGCGATTTCGCGCATCGTATCGGGATCAAGGGTTGAAAGCTCAATGATCAAGGTGCCGGGCGCGGCTTGATCAACCAGGCCACCAGGCGAGAGCCAGGCGGATTTCGCGGCAGCAGGATCGGGCAGGCTGGTCAGCACCACGGGGCGGCCGACAAGCGCGGCTTCGACTGTGTCGGCAACGGCGATTTGGCGTTCGGCCAATTCCTGCCGGCGCGCTGGGTTCACGTCGTAACCAAGTACATCAAAACCCTGTTCGGTCAGGCGGGACGCCATATTCGCCCCCATCTGCCCCATGCCAAAAACCGCAATCCGTTCCTTCATGCACATTCTCCACTTTGCTGTATTTAACGACCAAAAAGACTTGTCGTCTGGCGCCTTACATATTCCGCCAATTCGGCTTACGCTTTTCGGCGAAGGCCTTGGGGCCTTCGATGTAATCCTGGCTATCGCGATTGCGCGCCTGCGCCGGATACATGGTGCCGATGGCCTGCGCGAGGCTTTCCTCATCAAGCCCCGCATAGACCGCCTGTTTGGAGGCGCGGATGGCAAGTGGCGAGCACTCCAAAATCAGCGCTGCCCAACGCTTGGCCGCTTCCAGGGCTTGGCCTTGCGGCACGACCTCATTCACGAAGCCAAGCCGCAACCCTTCAGCCGCCGGCACGCGCCGCCCGGTCAGGATCATACCCAGCGCCTGTTTCTGCCCGATCATGCGCGGCAGGCGATGCAGCCCGCCTGCGCCAGCGACAAGCCCAACACGCGGTTCCGGCAGGGCGAATAGAGCGTTTTCGGATGCGATGATCAGATCACACGCAAGCGCGATTTCAAACCCGCCGCCCATGGCAATGCCATTCACCGCGGCAATCACTGGCTTTTCGAGGTCAAAGCGATTGGTGAGGCCGGCAAAGCCGCTCGGCGGCATGGGGCGGCGTTTGCCTGCGGCCTGGATTTTCAAATCATTGCCAGCAGAAAAGGCGCGATCCCCCGCGCCGGTGACAATGCCGACCCAAAGATCAGGGCTCGCGGCAAATTCATCCCAAATCGCCTCCAATTCCTCATGCGCATCAGCATGCAGGGCATTCATCACCTCTGGCCTGTTCAAGGTCACGATACGCAGGCGGCCTTCATCGCGCACCTCGCAGAATTGGTAGGGCATGGCGTTTCCTTTCCCTTGTTTTCAGCCTTCAGCAATCGCCTGATCACGCGTCAGCATCAATTCCCGCAAAGCGTCTGAAATCGGCGCCTTGGCGCCGGTTGCATTGTTCACAATCACGCACACCGCGCGCCCGGAACACAACAGCCCATCGCGCCACAGCCCATATTCATGGATGAAGGAACTGCGCCGAAAACTCACCGCGCGCACGGTCAGCAGCACATCCTCATTGAAATGTCCGGGGCGGAGGTACTTGGCTTCGATGGAAGCCACCACCGGCCCATCCGTATCGGCACCAAAGCGCCCGCCCGAGGCCAGCCACCAATCAATCCGCATATCCTCAAACATCGTGAAATAGGCAGCATGGTTGATATGGGCGTAGATGTCGCATTGGATCCAACGAATGCGGTGCCGTCGCGCCATGGCCCAATGGCCTTCGACCTGAAATTCCGCGCGTGTTGCTGCGTCCAGCATTCCGTTCCCCCATGCTTGCAAGCCCTGTTCTAGCCTGATCAGGTGCCGCTGGCATCACGGGGGCGGGCAAGTGCTGAATTTTCTTGCCGCCGGGGCAGGGGGCGCTAACATCGGTATCAAGAAAACCACCCGGGGGGAAACATGGTCACGCGGCGTCAAGCATTGTTTCTGGCAGGCGGGGGGCTCGCCACGCCTTGGATCAGGCCGGCTCGTGCCGCCTGGCCGCAGGATCGCGCCATTGAAGTCATTGTGCCCTTCCCACCAGGCGGTGGTGTGGATGCAACGGCGCGCTTTGCGACGCATCAGGTCACGCCGCGCCTGCCCGGCGTGCGCTTTGTCATCAGCAATCGTCCCGGCGCATCTGGTCAGCTTGGCATGGAGGCGATCTTCAACGCTGCCCCTGATGGCTATACGCTCGGCACCATTGGCAGCTTGAATGTCTCCACCTTGCCGCTGGAACGGCCCGTGCGCTGGAAGGCCGAGGAATTCACCTATATCGCCAATATTGTTGATGATGCCTGCGGCCTGTGGGTGCTGGCGAATTCGCCTTTGCGCACGCTGGGCGATCTGGTGACAAGGCTCCGTGAAAAGCCCGAAGCGCTTTCGGTTGGCAGCGCCGCTGGCGTTGGTTCCGATGACCACCTGGTGCTGTTGGGCCTGGAGGAAGCCGCCAATATTCGCGCCCTGCATGCGCCCTTCAATGGCACGGCGCAGGTGCAGCGGGATATGCTTTCTGGCGCCGTTGATGTTGCTTCCTTCAACATGAGCGAGGGGATCGTTCTGATGCGGGAAGGACGTATCCGTTGCCTGGCGCAGGCGTCACCCACGCGTTGGTCGGCCGCCGCGCAAGTGCCGACCTTCCGTGAATTGGGTTTTGATGTGGTGATCGGCAGCGCCCGCGGCATTGTCGGCCCACCTGGCCTGCCGGCGGAGACGGTGCGGACGCTGGAAGCCGCCTTTCGTGAAACCTTGGCCGATCCCCGCTTCGCACAGGAAGCGGAGAAGGTCTCACTGCCGCTGCGCCCTTTGGTGGGCGCGGAATATCGCGCCATGGTACTGGCGGAAGGGGAGGCTGTGCGCGCCCTTTTCGCCCGCCGGCCCTGGCGTCGGTGAACCTGTTTCATGCTGCAAAATTGCAAGCCCTGGCCTGTCGCGCCTAGGCATTGGATAACATCAAGGGAGGAAAAACCATGATCCATCGCCGCAGCCTTTTGGCATCCGCAAGCCTGCTCGCCACGCCGGGCATTGTCCGGGCGCAAGCCGCCTGGCCGGGTGACAAGCCCATGGAAGTGATTGTGCCTTTCCCCGCCGGCGGGGGCGTGGATATCATGACGCGTCTGGTCATGCCGCTGGTGGCGGCGCAAATACCAGGGCTCAGGCCCGTCATCATCAACCGCACCGGCGCTGCCGGGCAGATCGGCCTTGAAGCCACCTTCAATGCCGCTCCGGATGGCTACACTATCGGCGCCACCACCATCCCCGCGCATAACGCCATCCCGCTGGAACGCCAAGTGCGTTACCGCGCGATGGATTTCACCTTCCTCTGCAATATCGTTGAAGACGCCAATTGCTTTTATGTGCGCGCCGACAGTCCGCTGAAGACCTTGCAGGATCTGGTGGCGGCGGCCAAGGCGCGACCAGAACAGATCACCTATGCCACCACGGGTATTGGCAGTGATGACCATCTTTTCGTGCTGCATTTTGAGGAATTGGCCGGCCTGAGGCCCATGATCCAGGTGCCCTTTGCTGGCGCTGCGCCGCTTATTCCGCAATTGCTCGGCGGCAATATGGATGTCGCCGCGATCAATGTGAATGACGCGCTTCAATTGGCGCGCGAAGGCAAGGTGCGGATGCTGGCGCAGGCGGCGGTAGCGCGCCAGCCGGAGGCAGCCGACGTGCCGACCTTCCGCGAATTGGGCTTTGACCTGGTGCATGGCGCGAGCCGCGGCATTGTCGGCCCGCCCAATATGCCCCCCGCTATCGTCGCGCGGCTGGAAGCAGCGTTCCGCACGGCCTTGGCGGATGAGAATTTCAAGCGCGAAGCAGTGCGCAATTTCATGCCGCTCAATACCATGGTCGGCGCTGAGTACCGCGCCTTTGCGCAAGCCGTGGATGATCGGCTGAAGCGCCTGTGGCAGGTGCGCCCTTGGCGTGGCGGGTAAGGGAAGGGGCCTTACAGCCCTGCCTTTTCCAACCGCATAATCGCGCGCGCCATGGCCTGGGCGCGCGGCACAATGCTGTCAATCTCCAGATACTCTTCAGGGCTATGCGCCTTGCCGCCCACGGGACCAACGGCGCAAATGGTGGGCGCGCCAATCGCCGCGGTGAAGCCGCTATCGGCGCAGCCGCCGGAAAACTCACCAGCCACTTTAAGGCCACTATCTGCTGCGGCACCTTGGTAAAGCGCAAACACACGCTCACTTGCCGGCGTTGCATTCAAGGGCAGGAATTCGCCCTTGATCACCAGCTTCGCCTTGGTGCCGGGCACGAAGGATTTCGCGACAATGTCATGCAGCTTGCCGACAACCTCATCGCGATCCGCCAATTCCACATAACGCAGATCAATCTGGAATTGGCAGGCGGGGGCGACGGTATTCACGCTCTGCCCGCCGCTCACCAGGCCAACATTCAGCGTAATGCCGCGCTTCAAATCCGTCAGCGCATGAATGGCGACAATCTTCTGCGCGGCTTCGCCAATGGCGCTGATGCCGGCTTCAAAATTGCCGCCGGAATGCGCGGCCTTGCCTTCAATATCCACTACGGAAAACACGCCGCCCTTGCGGCCCGTCACCACATTGCCGGAAGGCCGGCCCGGTTCGCTATTGAAGACCACGCGCGCGCTGCGGGCTTCATTTTCGATCACGGGGCGGCCTTCAGGGCTGCCGATTTCTTCATCCCCGGTAAAAAGCCCAACGAGCGGCCCAGGCGCGCCGCCGAATTTATGAAAGGCGGCAAGGACAAACATATTCATGACAATGCCGGCTTTCATATCGGCCACACCCGGCCCATAGGCGATATTGCCCTGAATGGTGAAGGGCCGGCGTTCTGGCTCGCCCTTCGGGAACACCGTATCCCGATGCCCCATCAGCACGATATTCTTCTGCTGATTGCCGGATGCGATTTCATGCGCGCCGGGCACAATGCCGCGCAGGCAATCGCCATGTTTTTCGCGCGGCACCACCTCCACCGCAATGCCCTGGCCTTCCAGGAAGCGCTTCACCTGGGTGCCGGTGCGATCCACGCCCGGCTTGTCATAGGAACCGCCATCGGTATTCACCATTTCCTTGAGCTCAGCGAGCATGGCGTCCTGTTGCGTGGCGAGCCAGGCGGTGATTTGCGCTTCGGTGGTCATGACTTCCTCGTGATTACTGGAATAAGGCCCAAGCCTGCGTCAGCAAGGGCGCCTTCGCAAGGGCGCTATTCAATCTTGCCGAGCGCACGGATCACGCGCAGCAACCGCCCCGCATCCTCATCATAAAAGCGCCGGAAGGCATCGCCCTCGCGGAAATCGAGCGTATTGCCACTGCCTGCCATGATGCGAATGAAATCCGGATCCTGCGCCACCTGGCGCGATGCGTCGCGAATGCGATCAATGATCGCGGGCGGCGTGCCAGCAGGCGCGAAAAGCCCGACCCAGATGTAGAATTCCACATCCGCAAAGCCTTTCTCCACCAGCGTCGGCACATCCTCAAACCCCTTGAGCCGCTGACGGCCCCAGGTGGCGAGTGCGCGCAACCGCCCATCACGCACATGCTGCGCGACCGGCCCGGGGCCTGAGGAAAGCGCCTGCACCTGCCCGCTCAAAATCGCGGTCAGCGCCGGCCCGCCACCCTGGAAGGGCACATGCAGCATCTGCAAGCCTGCCGCCTGAGACAGCATCGCCATCGGCACATGCAGGGCCGAGTAATTCCCCGCCGAGGAATAGGTGATCTGCCCTGGCTTCGCGCGCACTTCGGCGATGAATTCTTCAATGGTGCGAATGGGGCTTGCTGCCGGCACCACCAATACTGTCGGATCGGCGGAAAACAACGCAATCGGCGTCAGCATATCGGGCGTATAGGCCGGCGTGCGGCCATTGATGCGGGCTGCCTCCGGAAGGAAGGTCATGGAAGAAAGACCCATCAGCAGCGTATAGCCATCGGGAGCGCTGCGCGCGACAAAACCATTGCCGATTTCGCCTGCCGCGCCACCGCGATTGGTGATCGGCACCGGCACACGCCAAAGCCGCTCCAGCACCGCCGCAACTGGCCTGCCCACCACATCCGCCTGCCCGCCGGGCGGGAAGGCAACCACCATGGAAACCGCGCGCGATGGGAAATTCTCCTGCGCCAGCGCAGGTGCGGCGAAGGGGAGCGCAGAGGCCCCGGCCAGAAAAACGCGTCTTTGCATGTTGTATCCTCCCGGTTTTGTTGTTTCAGGCGACAGGGTT
The DNA here is from genome assembly GCA_044356095.1 of Roseomonas sp. Classification (GTDB taxonomy): domain Bacteria; phylum Pseudomonadota; class Alphaproteobacteria; order Acetobacterales; family Acetobacteraceae; genus Neoroseomonas. The sequence continues at coordinate 5,231 of JBIKWX010000019.1, read as the reverse complement.
TTCGAGCATACCTATCCCGCTGATTTCAATCCGCACGCTATCGCCCTTTTGCAAGAATTTCGGCGGGGTGAAGCCAATGCCAACGCCAACCGGCGTGCCGGTTGCAATCACATCGCCGGGTTCCAGCGTAATCGCGGCGCTGATCGCTTCAATGAGCGTCGGCACATCAAAGATCAAATCCGCGACCAACGCATCCTGCCGCTTTTCACCATTCACATGCGTGATCAGGCGAAGTTTTGCGGGGTCAGGCGCTTCATCCGCGGTCAGGATGGCGGGGCCCATGGGGCAGAAACTATCCAAACCCTTGCCGAGCACCCATTGGCTATGGCGCTTTTGCAAATGCCGCGCGGTCACATCATTGATGATGGTATAGCCGAACACATGCGAAAGCGCGGCGGCCTTTCCAATACCGCGCCCCCCCTGGCCGATCACAATCGCCAATTCGCCTTCGTAATCAAGCCCGCCGGTCGGGTCCAAATGACTCAGGATGGGTTCGCCGGTGGCAATGATGGCGGTATGTGGCTTGGAGAAAACAACAGGGAAGGGCGGCACCACATCCTTGGCCCCGCCATCAAAACCCGATCCCGCAAATTCCTTGGCGTGTTCATGATAGTTCTTGCCAACACAAAACACATTCTTGGGCGGGCGCGGAATGGGGGCGAGAATTTTGGCACCCGCCACCACCGGCGCCTTACCCAGCGCATCGTGCGCTGCCGCCAGCGCTGCTGCGCCCGCCGCAATCAGCCCAAGCATATCGCGTGGCAGCGATGGCGCGGCGGCAGCAATGTCTCGCACCGCGCCCGCTGCATCCAGCGCGCCAATGCGCGTGCCTGCGATATCCGAAAAAGTGACCAAACGCATCAGCCTGTCCTTATTGCTGGGCGGGGCTTGGCAAGCGGCATCACCCCTGCTGCGGCACCCCTTATGGAGCAGGGATTTCCCTGTCAATGCGTCAAGACCCGGACCATAAAGCGCGTTCAGCGACGATCAAGAAGACATGACGGCCCTCAACGCACCACAAAATCCTTCAGCACTTCCGGCTTGAAAGCCAATCCGTGCCCCGGTGTTTCCGGCGCGATAATCATGCCCTTGGCGATTTTCGGCAGGCTGATGAAGGCATCATCCAAAAGCCCCATCTGTTCCGCCCAAATGCCATTCGGGATGCTCGCCAGCAGATGCACATTCAATTCCGGGAAAAGATGCGGCGCGATGGTGATGCCCCAGGTATCGGCAACCGTCGCGATCTTGCGCAACTCCGTCAGCCCCCCGCGCATCGGGTCAGGTTGCAGAATGGGCAGGCGTGGATTTTCCAGGAACGGCTTCAGATCGGCGCGGCCGAAATGCGTCTCCCCACCCACCACGCGCATATCAAGCGCCTCGGCACAGCGCAGATAGCCGGCGTAATCATCCGCGAGTACCGGTTCTTCCAGCCAATAGATATCATATTCCTCGAACTTGCGGCCCATGGTGATGGCGATATCCGCACTCCAGCCCATATTCACATCGATCATGATATCAATATCCGGGCCGACGGCTTCACGCATGCGCCGCACATTATCAAGATCGGTGTTGAGGTCACCAATATGCGCGACCTGCATCTTGATGGCACGGTAGCCTTGTTCGATGTAATGCTTGGCTTTCGCGATCATGCCATCGCCGCGCGCACCGCGAAAACAGCCGCTGCCATAGATCGGGATTTCGGACCGGAAATGCCCCCAAAGCCGATGCAAGGGCATGCCCGCCGCCTTGCCCAGAATATCCCACAGCGCGATGTCAATCGCCGATTGTGCCATCATCGCAACCCCGCCGCGCCCGCCGGTCAGCGTCGCGCGCCACAGATCATACCAGATCGCCTCAATGGCCGAGGCATCGCGCCCGATGATGCGCGGCGCCATCGCTTCCGCGATGCAGGCGCCGATGGTGCGCTGCAAGGGCAGGTTCAGCAGATGCAAATAGCCCATGCCCGTGATGCCTGATTGCGTGGTGATTTCCACCACCACCAGATCACGCATCGGCCCAAGCGCATGGCCAGCCAGCCACGGGTCATCCGCCCAGGGCATTTGCAGCAGCGTGGTTTTTACCTCGCGTATCGTGAGATCGGCCATGGCGTTTCCTTCCGTTGGTTAGCGCAGCATCAGGCTGTCTTGGCTGCGCGGTCAATCGCCTGATCCGCCGAAGCCGGGCTAGAATAGCCATCCATGCCGCTTCGATTCGCCCTGACCCATCGCAGCACCTATCGCTATGCGCGCGCGGCGGCGCTTGGCCCGCAGCTCATTCGCCTGCGCCCGGCACCGCATTGCCGTGCGCCAATCCTGTCCTATGCGCTCACTATCGAACCGGCCACGCATTGGCTGCATTGGCAGCAGGACCCGCTTGGAAATTTCATGGCGCGCGTGCTGATGACCGAACCGGTCAGGGTCTTCAGCGTCACGGTGGACCTCATTGCCGAAATCGCGACCATCAACCCCTTTGATTTTTTCGTTGAACCGGAAGCCGCGACCTGGCCCTTCACGCCGGAACCCTGGCTTGCCGAACAGCTTTTGCCCTATCGTCGGCTTGATCCGCTTGGCCCCTTGCTTGATGCATTCATGCAGGAAATACCACGCACACCGCGTGGTACGGTTGAATTTCTGGTCCAGCTGACCGCGCTGGTGCATCAGCGCATCGCCTATGTGCAGCGTGCCGAAGCCGGCGTCTGGGATGGCGAACAGGTGCTGCGCGCCGGGCGCGGTTCCTGTCGCGATTCCTCCTGGCTTTTGGTGCAAATCCTGCGGCGGCTTGGCTTCGGCGCGCGCTTTGTTTCTGGCTATTTGATCGAACCCGCCATGCTTGGGCGTGATGATGCGGAATTGCACGCCTGGGCTGAGGTTTATCTACCGGGCGCTGGTTGGGTTGGGCTTGACCCGACCTCTGGGCTATTGGCCGGGGCAGGGCATATCCCGCTGGCTGCCGGGCCTGATCCCGCGAGCGCTGCGCCGATTTCCGGCACGGTGGAGCCGGTTGAAACCGATAACCGGTTTGAAATGCTGCTGCGCCGCTTGGATGGGGCGCCAGATGCGCCGAACCCCCAGGCGCTTCGGTAACGACATGGTCATGTGCGGCGCTGAAATCCCGCCCTATTTCGGCCAATGGGAAACGCCCGGCCTGATCGGCGCCATCATCACGGGTGCGTGTCGGGCCGAAGATGATCCCGCCTGGGCGGCCTCCGGCGCCGAAAACCCTGCTGAATACGCGCTTTGGGCGGATCATCTTTGTGGTGTGGCGTGTTTGCGCATGGCGCTTGCCGCGCGCGGCATTACCCCGCCGCGGGCGAGAGACCTCGCGAAGATGCTGACCCTTTACGGCGCCTATGTGGAGGAAGCCGATGGTTTCATCCGCGGCCTGATCTACGCGCCGGCCATCATTTGGCTCGCGGAGGCCCACGCCATGCCTGCCGAAATCATCCTGGACCGCGCGGCCGAGGATATCCCGCCCTTGCTGGTGGATGGTGGCTTGTTCATCGCTTCTGTCCATCCCGCCATTCGCCGCCCGGCGGAACCCGCGCCGGGCAAGGGCGGGCATCTTGTGCTAGTCTTTGGTGCGGAAGGCGATGCGCTGCGCTTGCACAATCCTTCCGGCCATGATGCGGCGTCCCAGGCGGATGCGCGCGTGCCGATTGTGGATTTTGCGCGGTTTTTCGCCGGGCGCGGCATTTGGCTGCCTGGCGCGCCATTGGCGCCGCGCGCATGAGGCCGTAGCATTCACCCCATGCGAACCCTGCGCCTTCTTTTGCTGACGCTGCTTTGCTGCCCGCTGTTTGCGCTGCGGGCCGAAGCGCAGGGCACGGGCCGCGTCATCACCGGCATTCCAGGCTATAATCTACAACAAACCGCAAATGGGGTGCTTGGCCTGCTTGGCTATAATGTTGTGCCGGATGTCACTGCATCCTCGCTCAGCATCAGCAGGGGATCGCAGGATGATACCGGGCTGCAAACCACGCAATTTGGTCTGGGCTTCACGGTGGACCCGGATTTTCCGCTCTATCTTGAGGGGTTTTTGGGCTATTCGCGCTATGATCCGCGCTTCATTTTCTCAGAAGGCGAAAAGAAATCCTATGTGCCGACGCGCTGGAACAATTTCTCCGGCACCGTTGGTGTCGGTTGGGATTTCCCGATCATTGAAGGGCTTGTGTTCCGCCCCATCCTGAATGCCGCGTTGGGGCATGTTGAAAGCGATGTCTCCCTGATCGGGCGCCTGTTGGAGATCAAATATGATCGCGAATTGGCCTTCCTCGATCGCGGGCGCATGAATGCCTATGGGCTGGGCGGATCGCTGATGCTTGATCTGAATATCCCGCGCCCCGGCTACGAAATTGATCTTGAATTGCGCTACACGGATATCCGGCTATCGACCTTCGGCGATACCTCCCGCCTTGTGCGTGGTGAGGCCGAGGCGAAGACCCTTAACCTCTGGGGGCGCGTGCGTTGGCCGATGGAGGCCGAGATGTTCGGCCGCCCGATGCGCTGGGTAGTTGATTTCGCCCATTCGCGCTTTTTTGGCGACCAGGTAGCGCTTGGCTTCGATCACCTCACCAAGGTGGGCGGTGGGATTGAGATGAATGTCGGGCGCTATGAATTGGGTGTATGGGATTTCAACATGCAAAGCATCCGGATTGTGGCGCGGTATCTGTTCGGCCAGAATGTCTCCGGCGCTTCGGTTGGGCTTGCGGTTTCGTTCTGAAGCCAGGATTGGGGGGCCTGCCTTGACGCCCCGCCCGGCAAGTGATGCTTTGCACCCATAAGGAAGGAACAGCCGCCATGGACCATAACCCCTTGCCATTCGCCCCCACCGAAGAAACGCGCATGCTGCAGGACCTTGTCGCGCGCTTCGTGGATAAGGAACTGATTCCGCTCGAGCCCACGATCCTGAAGCGTGAAGCCGAAGGCAAGGGCTTCAAGCTTTCGGAAGAAGAAGAAACGCGCTTGCTCGCGCGCTGCAAGGAACTCGGCCTTTGGGGGCTTGATGTGCCGGAGGAATTCGGCGGCGCCAACCTGTCCCTCAGCTCTCTCGCGGCGGCTGAGGAAGAATTGGGCCGTGCCTGCGTGCCCTTCGTCATCCCGCCCGATAGCCCCAATCTGCACATGATGCTCTCGGTCGCCAATTCCATGCAGCGGGAGCGTTATTTGGCGCCTTACGCTGAGGGCAAGGCGCGTTCCGCCATGGCGATTTCCGAACCCGGCGCAGGTGGTGAC
>JBIKWX010000018.1:0-21867 GCA_044356095.1 Roseomonas sp. | reverse complement strand
ATCGGAATGCTTACCGCGCGGGCCATGTCCCGCGCATGGGTGGTCATTTCCGTCTGCGTCAGCAAGCCAATATCGGGCCGGCCGAGCCGAGACGCCGTCGCACCAAAGCCGGTCATGTAAATCGCCTCAAACCCCGCCTGTTCAATCAGCCGTGCGGTCAGGCTATCGGGCGCGCCTGGGGCGGCAATGATGCCGCCGGCCTTGAGGCGTTGGCGGAGTTTTTCTGAAGCATTCACGGCGTACCCCCATAACGGCGCGACCCAGCGCTCGGTGAAGTCCATGATTTCCGACTTTGCATGATTTGTGAAGTCGCGCGGGAAACGGGCGGCCGGCATCAATAAAAGCCTTCCCTATGCCTATTCCCCCCATTTTTCAATATAGGTGTGATAACTTTCTCGCCATCGTGTGGAACCAAAATCCCCACCGCTACGGTGCGTCAGCGCCAGGGCCGCACATCCAAGATGAAGACCCGCCGCCCGAGCGCTTCGGCAGAAGTCCAGGTCATAATAATGAAAATCGAAACGCGGATCGAAACGCACTGAATGGGTGCGCAGGCAGTCTCGTCGGGCCGCCAACAGCACACCATCCAGTAACTCACACGCTGCTGGTGTTTGCCCGTAAAAGGTTACCGGTCCGAAGGGCGCCCGGCCATGCGCAACCGCACCAGCAAGATTTTCCGCCGAATCCCGAAGAACCTGATTCCCCATCACTTTTGTGAAAGCCCATGACGGCTGTCCCGGCAAGCGCCTACGATTGCCCGCAGGGCCGATGACATCGAAGTTCTCCAGCGCAGAAATGATACGATCAGCAAAGAAATAATCATCTATCCAGACATCATCATGGATGAAGACAAGGATTTCCGCCGCCTGAGGCGCATCTATAGCTGAATTATAGATTACGGGCAGCCCGGCGCGGTTTTCGAAAGCCATCCGCGCACGAATGCGCTTATCAAAAGCAAGTCGCTTGAGCGAGGCGCCAAGCGGCGCCTGTGCCAGAAAATCATCATGAGAAAGCCGCGTCGCGCTGATGATGTCAATCATTGCGGCAGTATAAGATGATCAGCGCAGACATAACAACTCGGGCCGAACTGGCTTTATGCTGAGACCCGCAATGCCGCAGGGCCGCGCTGACAGCCGACCCTGCCTGGATCGCGCAGCAGAACCGACAAATCTGCATGGCCGATGTTGCATGAATCATCGTTGGTTTTCGGGGCCATGGCCCTCAGCGCCACCCCGCCCTTTGCATGATCCGCAGTGCCTCTGGTGCCAGCGCGCCATAGCGTTGCGCGTTCAATTCATCGGCACGGAAGCTGCCTAGCGCCAGCAGCGCGGGATGCGGCGCCACCCCGGCCACCACAGGATATTCGAAATTGCCATTGGCAAATAGTTCCTGCGCGCGCTGGCTGCTGAGGTATTCAATGAAGCGGAGCGCCACGGCCTTGTTGGCAGAACTCCGCACCACGCCAGCGCCCGAGACATTCACATGCGTCCCCCGATCGCCCGGCGCCTGATTGGGGAAGATCACGCCAATCCGATCAAACAGCGCCTTTTCCTGCGGATTGGATGAAGCGCCAAACCGCGCGAGGTAATAGGTATTGGCAACCGCAAGCCGCCCAACCCCCGCCGCCACCGCCTGGAATTGCGGCGTGTCACCGCCCTGCGGCGGGCGCGCCATATTCGCCACCACACCGCGCGCCCAGGCCTCTGCCGCTTCCGCCCCATTGGCCAGGAGAATGCTCGCCATCAAGGAGGTATTGTAGGGATGCGCCGCCGCCCGGATCAGGATTTGCCCGCGCTGCGCTGGCAGGGCCAGATCTTCATACCGCGCAACACCTTCCGGCACGCCGCGCTGACGGTCATACATGATCACGCGCGCGCGGCTAGAAAGCCCATACCATTTGCCATCCGGGGCGCGCATGTTTTCCGGAATGCGCGATTTCAGGATGTCGCTTTCGGTTTCAGCCAAAACGCCGGCATCCACCGCGCGCGCGAGCCGCGCCGCATCCACCGTAATCAGCACATCGGCAGGGCTATTCGCCCCTTCGGATTGAATGCGCGCGATCAATTGATCCGCATCACCTTCAATCAGGCGAATGCGAATGCCGGTCTCGGCCGTGAAGCCATCATACAGCGCGCGATCCGTATCATAATGGCGCGATGAATAGAGATTGAGCGCGCGTTCCTGCGCCGCCACCAGGGCAGGCGCGGCGAGCGGCGCGGCAAAGGGCAGGGCAAGCAGGGAACGACGGCGCATGGTGACCTCCTGGGTGGGATATACTGCAATTGCGAATTAGTCGCAATATCAAAAAATGTAACACGCCAAGATCAGGCGCAGCGCCCAAGGCCATGCCAGGGCTTGAGAAGCCGCGGACCGCGTCGCATAAGGCAGGGAATAGCGCTGATCTTCAAAGCCCAGAGTGAGTTTGCCCTTTGCCCAAAACGCCCTTGGCAGCCCCTCAATCCAAAGCCGCCGAATCCGTGACGGGTTCGCGCATTGAAACCCTGTGCGTGGCGCAGGGGCTGAAGATGACCGGCCAGCGCCGCCTGATCGCGCAGATCTTGAGCGAAGCCGAAGATCATCCGGATGTTGAGGAATTGCATCGCCGTGCCTTGCAGCGCGACCGACGGATTTCAATCGCCACGGTCTATCGCACGGTGCGCCTGCTTGAAGAACGCGGCATTCTGGAACGGCGCGATTTTGGTGGTGGGCGGGCGCGGTATGATCTGGCGGATCGCGGCCATCATCATCATCTGATTGATGTTGAAACCGGCCATGTCATTGAATTCAGCGATGAGGCGCATGAAGCCTTGGCGCAAGCCATCGCAGAACGCCTTGGCTATGATCTTGTGGGACATAAGCTTGAATTATTCGGCCGAAGGCGCGCGCCCGCCGCAAAGCCAAACGGCGCAGCAGCTAGCCAGACGCCCTTCGTGAAGCAAAGCACCAGATAAACTCAGGAGAGTTGAATGGTACGACAAACCTCCCCCTCCATTCGCCGCTGCGAAGCCGCGGTCATCACCGCCTATCGGGAATTGCGCGACATTGGCGCCGATGACCCGCAGGCCTTCTATGCCTGCACGACGCTTTACCGCATCCACCATCCCGAAGCTCCACTTAGTGAGGCGCGGCGCCTAGTGGCGGAATGGATTGATTTTCACATCATCCGCAAGGATGCGAAGCTGGTACAGCCGGATTGCGGCTGCGGCGAAGAAAGCCCCTAGTTTGGCCCAGCCCCGCGCGGCAGCGCCGGCGGGGCTTCGGTGAGGCGGCTGACGTCAGCCTTGCAAGCCGCGCAGGAATTGCGCCCGCGCACCGCCGCCCGCCATCAGGAAGGCGTGGTCCGAACCGGACAACAGGAAGCGCGCACCAAGGGCGATGTAGTCTGGCGCGACCTTTTCATCATAAACACCGCCCATGCCCATAACCTTGCCATGCGCCTTGCAGGCCGCCGCCACCTTGGCATAGGCCGCGCGCACATCCGGATGCCCGATCTGCCCGGCAATACCCATGGAAGCGGTCAGGTCCGAAGTCCCGATCATCAGGCAATCCACCCCCGGCACGGCAGCGATTGAATCGGCATTCGCCACCGCTTCGGGCGTTTCGATCATGACGGTCACCATGATCTGTTCATTCAATTCCTTCTGCGCCGCGGCGGTGTCGGAAACCTGGAAGGCATATTGCGCCGGCGGGCCGCCCCAGGAACGCTCGCCAAGTGGAGGATAGCGGAAGGCGCGCACCACATCACGGGCTTCATCAGCAGTATCAATATGCGGCACCACCACGCCCATGGCGCCATTATCCAGGCAGCGCGTGCCTTCAAACAGCGCATCCTTGCAGCAGCGCACCATCGGCGTGATGCCCTGCGAAAGTGCCGCCATGGCCATGCGCGTGGCGTCATCCACGCTCATTGCGCCATGTTCCATGTCAATGAACAGCCAATCAAAGCCCGATGCCGCGGCAATCATGCCGACAGCGGGTGTGCGCAGATGATGCACGCCAAAGCCAAGGGCGAGTTCACCCTTTTCCAGGCGGCGGCGCGCGAAATTCGGAGCAATAGGCATGGTGTTTCCCCTTTGAGATTGGTTGCCAAGCGCAGCATGCGGGGTGCCGCGGGTCAATCCTGCCCTATCAGGGCTAGTGCAGCTTCAAGACGGTCCGCTTCCGCGGCCGGCTTGTCCCGCCTAATGCGCGCGATGCGCGGAAAGCGTAGCGCCACGCCGGATTTATGCCGGCTGCTGCGCTGTGCCGCGTCAAAGGCGACTTCCAGCACCAATTCCTTTTCCACTTCCCGCACCGGGCCGAAGCGATCAATGGTATGGTTGCGGATCCACCGATCAAGCCAGGCCAATTCCTCATCTGTATAGCCGGAATAGGCCTTGCCGATCGGTACCAATTCGCCGTCTTCGCGCCAGACGCCGAAGGTGTAATCCGAATAGAAGCTGCTGCGCTTGCCATGGCCGCGCTGCGCATACATCAGCACCGTATCAAGCGTGAGCGGCGCGCGCTTCCATTTCCACCATTGCCCCTTCACGCGCCCCGGCAGATAGGGACCATCAGCGCGCTTGAGCATCAAGCCTTCAATCGCCGCATCCCGCGCGCCATCGCGCAGGTTTTGCAAATCACTGGTCTGGTTGAAGGGGATCAGCGCAGATAGATCCATGCGCGGCGGCTGCTGGCGTTGATGCCAGGCTTCCAGCCGCGCGCGCCGCGCAGCAAAGGGCAAGCGGCGCAAATCCTCGGTACCGTCGAACAACATGTCATAAAGCCTGATCGCCACCGGGTAGTCGCGCTGCATTTTGGCGGTGACGCTTTTGCGGTTCAGCCTTTGCTGCAGATCGGCGAAGGGAGCGACTTCACCATTGCGTAGCACGAGCAATTCGCCATCCAACACAGCGTGGAAATCCAACCCCGCGATGATTTCAGGAAAGCTTGCCGAGATATCTTCGGCCCCCCGGCTCCAGAGCCGCGCACCACCCAGCCCCGCCGTAACCTGCACGCGAATGCCATCCCATTTCCATTCCGCGCAATAGGCAGCGGGATCAAGCGTGGCGAGATCAGCTTCTTCCAAGGGATGCGCCAGCATCAGGGGGCGGAAGACGGGGGCGCTGCGCGGGTCAGGCTGCGGCGCGCGGCCTTCCAGCCAGGCGAAAAGCGGCTGATAGGGTGCGGGGATGGCGTGCCAGGCTTCCTCAATGGCTTCCACTGATGTGCCGGACCATTCCGCGAGTGCGACGCGCGCCAAGCGGGCCGATACCCCCACGCGCAACCCGCCCGTCAGCAATTTGATCAAGGCGAGCCGCCCGCTGGCATCAAGTGTGTCGAGCCAGCCCGCAACCAGTGCGGGAACTTCAGATTTCGGGGTGATTTCCAGCGCGCCGATGATATCGGAAAGCGCGGGCGGCGGCGCATTCACGCCAGCGCGCTTCGGCCAGATCAGCGCGATGGTTTCCGCGAGGTCCCCGACATAATCATAGGAAAGCCGGAACAGCTCGGGGTCCACCCGCGCCATGGTGATCTCCCGCAGCATGGCGGGCTTGGCGGTGCTGAGCTTCAGGCTTTCGGTAATGACGGCGAGGCCAAGGCCGCGTTCCGGGTCTGGTTGAACCGCGAACCACTGGCAAAGCAACGCCAGCTTGGCGTTGCGGCCAGGGGAAAAGACCAGCCTTTCCAATAGCTCAGCAAAGGCTGGGAGGCTCATTCTCGCTCCGATACGGGATAAGCTTGCTAAATGCCATGGCGCCTGAGATTTTGCCTATATGAACTTTCCCGAGCAAGCTGTGGACGCCGGAGAACCGGCAGGCGGACCCCTTTTCAGCATTTGCACGCTTGTGACCAACCACGCTGATTATTCTGGCATGGTTGAGAGCTTTGTCTCCCATGGGTTTACGCCAGAAAATAGCCAGTTCCTGTACCTGGACAATACAGTCAATAATGTCTGGGACGCTTTCAATGGCATTCGGCGCTTTCTCGAGGTTGCTACTGGCAAGTATATTGTTGTGTGCCATCAAGATATCCGTCTTCTTTCAGATGATTACTCGCTTCTGGTCGAAAAATTGGCGGCACTTGAAGCAAACGACCCCAATTGGGCTCTGGCAGGCAATGCCGGGGCGACTCAGGATGGCTTCCTGGCTATCCGTATTTCAGACCCGCATGGCGAAGACCAGCGGCGCGGTAGTTTTCCTGTGCGAGTTGAAAGTTTGGATGAGAATTTCATCATCATTCGTCGGAATGCAATGGCAAGCCTTTCTGCTGGCCTCAACGGTTTTCACCTTTACGGGACAGATATATGTCTGCAGGCGCGCTGCGCCGGGCGAACCGCCTGGGTCATTGATTTTCATTTGCGCCATTTGAGTGCAGGTCGCTTGGATATCGGCTTTTATCAAGCTCAACAAAATCTTGAATTGCATTATGATAATTTTTTGAAAACACCCTGGAACATACGTACAACCTGTACTAAACTAATTCTTGGCGGCGGCGGCATTCGCCGCTGGCTTGCGCGCCGGCGATTGAACAGGCTTTTATTGAAGGGGAAGTGAGTCCAGACCGGGGTCTGACGCGCTCATTTCATGCGTCACTTTGTTGCCCAATCGTTGCCCTTGCAAGCGCCAAGGCTTCGCGCAGCACCGCTATGTCCCCAAGTTGATTTGCCAGAATCAGTACCAAAGCCGCATTCAAATCAGCGCTTTGGTTTTCCGTCAGTCCACGATGTGCCTCAATAATCGCGCGATAGGCCGCATCGGGGTCAGCGAAACGCGCCTTGGTATCAAGCCCCGTCATGCAGCACCTGCCCGGCTGAGCGCCGCGCTCAGCGCCCCCTGCCCCATCTGGTGAAACCGCGCCGCCACATGGCGGTCTGGGCGAATGAGATAACCAGCCCCTGGCGTGAGGCCAAAACGCGCGATCAAGGCTTCGTCCTTGTCTGATACATCAACAACTGTAAGCGCCTCGGCAGCAACAACACAGGCACGCCAATGCAGCAGGGCGAAACCATCCCCAAGCCTTTCACTCAGATAACCATTGCCCAAGGGCGCATCCGGGATCGGCGCGCCGGGTGGTGGCCCGGCAGACCACGGCGCAGCGTCCTTTGTTGATAATGGGCTATCGGCGTAGGTGGTTGGTGTTGAAAGCCTGCCGGAATTGACGAAACGCTTGCCAAATTCCGTCTGCCGCGCCAGCGCCAGCGCCGCATTGCGAAAACGCGCCTCTGCCTTGTGGCGGGGCGCGATGAAATCAGTGGCGCGAGTGGAATTCAGGATATTCTCATCTGCGGCTTGCGAACGTTCCTGATCATAGCTTTCGATCAGCCCTGCGCTGCCCCGCAACGCAGCAGCGAGTTTCCAGCCGAGATTATCGGCATCCTGCACGCCGGAATTGGCACCGCGCGCCCCAAAGGGTGAGACCTGATGCGCGGCATCACCCGCGAAAATCACTGCGCCATGCACAAAATGTTCAAGCCGGCGGCACTGAAAGCGATAGACAGAAATCCATTCCAAATCGAATGCGCCATGGCCCAACATGCGTGCAATGCGCGGGCGCACCACTTCGGGCCGCTTTTCGTGTTCCGTATCCGCATCCGGTGAGAGCTGCAGATCAATGCGCCAGACATCATCGGGCTGCTTGTGCAAAAGGCAGGATTGGCCGCCATGAAAGGGCGGATCGAACCAGAACCAGCGTTCCACCGGAAAATCCGCTGTCATGCGCACATCAGCGATCAGGAATTGATCCTCAAACTGCTCACCCATGAATTCAAGGCCAAGCGTGCTGCGCAGGGGCGAACGTGCACCATCGCAGGCAATCACAAAACGTGCATCTAGCGAATAGCTGCCATCGGGCGTTTCAACCGTGATCCGCGCGCCTTGCGCGCCTGATTGCAGGCCGATCACACGGTTGAGCCAGCGCAGATCAACGCCCAAAGCCTGGGCGCGATCCACCAGCAATTTCTCCGCGTAATATTGCTGCAAATTGATGAAGGCCGGCATTTTGTGGCCAGGTTCGGCCAGTAGATCAAACTGATAGAGCAGGTCTTCACCCTGAAAGACTTTACCGACATTCCAGCGCACGCCCTTGTCCAGCATCGGCGCAGCACAGCCAAGCCGATCCCAAATCTCCAGCGTGCGTTTGGCGAAACAGATGGCGCGCGACCCCTCGCCGATGCGGTCCTGATCATCCAGCAGCACGCAGTCAATGCCGCGGAGCTTGAGATCAATGGCAAGCGTCAGACCAACCGGCCCCGCGCCAGTAATCACTACAGGATGGCATGCAGGCTTGGCGCGCGCCTGATCGGCGTGGCGTTGATAGGCGAAACGCGCGAAGGGCTCGGCAGGCTTCATGCGCTCGGGCTTGAAAGTGGCAGTACCAGACCATCGCGCCCAATAACCAATGGCCCGGCGTATTGGCTACGCACCGCTTCCACCCAATGCTGTTCCGTCACAAGCGGATCATCTGCCGGCACCAGATGATTAAGCGCCAGTAGCCCGATGCCGGCCTCTGCCGCAATGCGCCCGACATCCTCCGCCAGCGTATGGCTATCCAACAAATGCTGCTTCAACCGCGCGCCATTGCCGACACGGGCCACCAGCCGATCCACACCTGGTTCATAAATCGCCTCATGCACCAGAATATCCGCGCCACGCGCAAAGCCTGCCAGCGGTGGGAAATAGGTGGTATCGGCAGAGAAAACCACCGAGCCCGTGCCATGATCAAAGCGCAGCGCGAAACATTCCGTCACCGGGGGGTGTTTCACCCGCAGGGCGGAAACTTTTGAGCGTGCATCGGTAAAGACATGGCCTTCGGCATATTCGAGCACCTCTACCATCGCAGCCAGATCGGGCCGGCCTTCATCTTCGATGCGGATCGCAATGTCATAGGAAAGTGAGGCGAGAAAACCCTGCCAGACAGCGCGTGTGCCGACCGGCCCATGCACCACAATTTTTTCCTTCAAGCCGGCGGTCCAGGCAGTATGGATCAACGGCCCCATTTCCAGCACGTGATCCGAATGCAGATGCGTGATGATGATGTTACGCAAAGCAGGCAAGGGCATGCCCGCTTCCACCAGGGCGCGCGTCACGCCAAGCCCGCAATCAATCACATAGGGATGACCGCCAATTTCGAGCAAATGCGCTGTCGGCGAAGGCCCGCCCTTGCGAATGGCAGGCCCGCCCTTGGTGCCGAGCAGCACGAGCCGATCCTGATTGGGTGGCATCACATTCATCTCACCAGGCCTGCTTCTTCTTCGGGTTGAAGCGCTTCTGCAAACCATCCCAGCAAGCAATGTAGTTTTTCTGCAAGCCGGGCAGCTTCGCGGCATGGGCAGTGACACGTTGCGGAAAGCGTGTTTCGAACATGAAGGCCATGGTGCCAGTCAGCTTGACCGGCTTTAATTCAGTGTTGGAGGCATGCTCAAACGCCGCCGCATCCGGCCCATGGGGCAGCATCTGATTATGCAGCGAAAACCCACCGGGGATAAAACCTTCGGGCTTTGCATCATAAACGCCGTAGATCAGGCCCATGAATTCACTCATGACATTGCGATGATACCAGGGCGGGCGGAAGGTATTTTCTGCCACCATCCAGCGTTCCGGAAAAATCACGAAATCAATATTGGCGGTGCCTTCCTCCCCAGACGGGGATGTCAGCACTGTGAAAATCGAAGGGTCCGGATGATCAAAGGAAATGGAACCGACCGCGGCATAGCGCCTGAGATCATATTTATAGGGATAGTAATTGCCATGCCAGGCAACCACATCCAAAGGCGATTGGCCGATCTCGGTCACAAAAACATCGCTACCCCATTTGACGAATAGTTTTGCGGGCGCGTCTTCATCCTCATAGGCCGCAACGGGTGTCAGAAAATCGCGCGGATTGGCAAGGCAGTTTGCGCCGATTGGTCCGCGATTTGGCAGGGTCAAAGGCCCGCCGTAATTTTCACAGACATAGGCGCGTGCGGGCCCATCGGGGATTTCACAGCGAAAGATGATGCCGCGCGGTATGACGCAAATCTCACCTGGCTCAATTTCAATCACGCCAAATTCAGTACAAAAGCGAAGCCGCCCCTGCTGCGCCACAATCAGCAATTCGCCATCTGCGTTGCAGAAATACTCGCGCTGCATGGACCGGGTGATGCAGGCAATATGCGTGGCCATGCCGGTTTGCGTATCGGAATCGCCCGCCGTGGTGATGGTGGTGAGACCTTCGACAAAACTGAGCCGTTTGCGCGGCATGGGCACAGGATCCCAGCGCATCTGCCCCAACATGGGTTGGCGTTCGGCGGCATTGGGGGCGGTGCGGATCAGGCCCGGATCAATCGCGCGATAAAAGCCGGAATGCTTCACCGATGGGCGGATACGATAAAGCCAGGATCGTTCATTCTTACCATGCGGCGCGGTAAAGGCCGAACCGGAAAGCTGTTCGGCGTAAAGACCATAATTGCATTTTTGCGGTGAATTGCGCCCGATCGGCAGCGCATCGGGCAGCGCCTCAGTCTCAAAGGAATTGCCGAAGCCGGACATGTAAGCCAGCGCAGTCATGGGCGGTTTGGGCTTTGGCATGGGTCGGCTCCGGCGCGTCTCATTCAACCTTGGCGCCGGAAATCCGTACCAGCTCCGACACACGCGGCATTTCCGCGGCGAAGAAGGCAGTGAATTCCTCTGGCGTGCTTCCAACCGGTTCATAGCCAAGGGAGAGCACGCGTTCGCGTATCTGCGGGTCTCGCAAGCCGGCGGCGAGGGCTTGTGACATGCGCTGCACGGCGGCGGGCGGCGTTCCCGCCGGCGCAAAAGCGCCAAGCCAGGAAGAAAATTCATAGCCCGGCACCACTTCCGCCACTGCCGGCACATCAGGAAATTCGGGCGCGCGCTGAGGCCGCGTGATGGCAAGGGCGCGCACCTGATCGGCGCGAATTTGCTGCACCGTCTCCACAATGGGTGAGAACACAATATCCACGCGCCCGGCCACGAGATCCGTCATGGCCGGCGCACCGCCGCGATAATTGATATGCGTGAGCTGCACCTGCGCCAAATGCTCGAACAGCGCAGCGGCGAAATGTTGCGACGACCCCGCCCCCGCCGTGCCGACATTGACTCGCCCAGGATTGGCGCGCGCCAGCGCCACCAGATCGGCCAGCGTGCGCGCTGGAAAGCCCGGATGCGCAACCAGCATGTTCGAGCTTTTGACAAACAGCGACACGGCGGTGAAATCCTTCACCGGATCAAAGGGCAGGTTGCGATACAGCGCTGCATTCACCGCCTGAGAGCCCATGGAGGCAACGACCAGCGTATGCCCATCCGGTGCGCTGCGCGCCACATGTTCGGTCGCGATATTGCCAGCCGCACCCACGCGATTTTCCACCACAGCGGGTTGTGGCAGGGCCGCTGTCAGCGCCTGCGCCATCAGCCGCCCGGTTGTATCGGTTGATCCTCCGGCGGCGAAACCCACCACCAGGCGAATAGGCCGGCTTGGTACCCAATCGGCGCCTTGTGCGGCAGCGCCACGGATCATCAGCGGTGCAACCGCCATCCCGGTTATCAGATCCCGACGATTAATCATGATTTTCTCTCCCCGCTTTTTTGTCTCAGACGTCGAAGAAAACCGTCTCCTCCGCGCCCTGCAAATGGATATCGAAGACATAGGTGTTTTCATCGCCGGGGTCGCGGCGTGCAACAAGCGTCTTGCGCCGTTCCGGCTGTTCGATCAGGCGCAGCACCGGGTCTTCGGCATTGGCCGCCGCTTCATCCTCGAAATAAAGCCGCGTGAGCAGGCCAAGATTGATGCCGCGCGCAACGATCCAGATCAGGATATGCGGCGCGAGGCTCCCCTCACCATGCCGACGCGCTACACGGCCTGGCTTGATGGTGGCGAAGGACCATGTGCCGGTCTCAAAATCCGTGCCCGTGCGCCCCCAGCCACGAAACGGCGCATCGCGCGGGCCAGGTGCATCATCGGCGGGATGGTTGAAGCGGCCAAAGGAATCAGCCTGCCAGATTTCCACCAAGGCATCGCGAATAACCGCGCCAGTGCCATCGAAAATCCGTCCTTCGATGCGAATGCGCTCCCCTTTCATCTCAGGCGAAAGTGTAATGGTGCCGAGATTATTTTCAAAAATATCAAACCCGGCCTGACGCGGAATAAGGCCGATATGAACAAAGGGTCCGGCGGTTTGGGATGGCGTTTCCGGCAAATAGCCAAGCGCATCGGGCGTTATCATGGCGGGTCAATTCCCTTGCAGCTTGTTTTCAAACACGGTCGCGCGTGTGCCGCGCAGCACGATATCCCAGCGATAGGCGAGTGTGTCCAGCGGCACCGATGCCGCGAGATCAAGCCGCGCGACCAGCCGATCACGCGCTGCTTCATCGGGGATGGTGTTCAGGATACTGTCATGGCGGATCAGCGGATCGCCCTCAAAATACATTTGCGTAATCAGCCTTTGCGCGAAGCCATGGCCAAAGACCGAAAAATGCATATGCGCTGGGCGCCAATCATTCACCTTGTTGCGGAAAGGATAGGGGCCAGGCTTGATGGTGCGAAAAACATAGCGCCCATCGCCATCCGTCAGGCAGCGACCGCAACCGCCGAAATTTGGATCAACCGTGCCGATATAGCCATCATTGCGGTGGCGATATTTTCCCGAGGCATTCGCCTGCCAAATCTCCACCAAAACGCCGCGCAAGGGGCGCGCATTGCCATCCAGCACACGGCCATGAATGATGATACGCTCGCCTATCGGCAAGCCTTCCTTGGCGTAGTTAAGGATCAGATCATTGTCGCGCGCGCCGAGCTCCTCCGCGCCGAAAACCGGGCCGGTGAGGTCAGCCATGCTTGTCTTCAAGGAAAGTGGCGGGCGTGTCGGGCCGCGGAACATGCTGGTCTTGTAGCCCGGTGAAATCGGCAGCGGGTGCGCGGCCAGATCGCGCTGGATGAAATCATCCCCGGTCATCAGATGCACCCCCAGCATTCCAGCGGGCGCGGCATGGCGGCAAGGCTGCCAAGGTCAAAACAAGGCATGGGCGGTATCTTCCCTGGAAGTTTCCTGTCCGGCGCTTGCCTGCTATGGCTTCCTTGCGCCTGGGCGATTATGAGAGGACCAGCCGCAAGGCGCGTCAAGCGGAATCACCATATGGCCGAGGGCCGGCTTAGGGGGCAGCCCATGCGTTTTCCAACGCGTACCCAGGTTGCGATTATCGGCGCCGGCCCGGCTGGGCTGTTGCTTGGGCAATTGCTGCATAAGGCCGGCATTGACGCGGTTATTCTGGAACAGCGCAGCGCGGATTATGTGCTAGGTCGCATTCGCGCCGGCGTTATTGAACAAACCACCGCCGCCCTTTTGGATCAAGCCGGGGTTGGTGCGCGCATGCGGTCGGAAGGCTTGGTGCATCACGGGTTTTCGCTCTGCGTGGATGGCGAACGTCAACGCATTGATCTCAGCCGTCATACGGGCGGCAAGATCGTTACGGTCTATGGCCAGACAGAAATCACGCGCGATTTGATGCAGGCAAGGGCCGAAGCTGGCCTTGTCACGATCTATGAGGCCGAGAACGTCACGCCGCTGGATTTCGATACAGCCAAACCGAAACTACGCTTTGAAGCCAATGGCACCACGCATGAATTGGCCTGTGACATCATCGCCGGCTGCGATGGCTTTCACGGCATTTGCCGCGCGAGCGTGCCGCCATCAGCCATCACACTCTATGAGAAACTCTATCCCTTCGGTTGGCTTGGGCTTTTGGCAGATGTGCCGCCGGTGGATCATGAATTGATCTATGTCCGCCATCCGCGCGGTTTTGCGCTTTGCAGCATGCGCAGCAAAACCCGCAGCCGCTACTATCTGCAATGCGATTTGAATGACAGCGCTGCCAATTGGTCCGATGATGCCTTCTGGGCCGAACTGCGCCGGCGGCTAGACCCGGCAGCGGCGGCGGCGCTCACCACCGGACCCTCGCTTGAAAAAAGCATTGCGCCGCTGCGCAGTTTTGTGGCGGAGCCGCTACGCTTTGGGCGGTTATTCCTGGCGGGTGATGCCGCGCATATCGTGCCGCCCACCGGGGCCAAGGGGCTCAATCTGGCAGCGTCTGATGTGTATTATTTGCTGGAAGCGCTGACAGAATTTTTCCGCACCGGGCAGGATGCGGCGCTGACGCATTACTCGCCCCGTGCGCTCGCGCGCATCTGGAAGGCCGAGCGTTTCAGCTGGTGGTTCACCAGCCTTTTGCACCGCTTTGATGGCGCCGAAAGCGCCTTTGATGAGCGGCTGCGCCGGGCAGAGCTTGCCTATCTGATGCAATCCGAAGCGGCGCAGGCGGCTCTGGCGGAAAACTATGTTGGGCTTGCATTTTAGAACAGGCAAGAAAAAGGCCCGGTTTTCGCTTGCTGGTACTGGGCCGGGATGCTACCGAATAAGTATAAGAAAATGATCAGCACATCGGGCTTGGTGCGCCTGCATCTCGCCAATGGGCCAGATCGCCACACAAACAAGGAGCGCCCATGACCCTGTCCCGCCGCCATCTAATGGCTTTTGGCGCTGGCGTGCTTGCCAGCCCGCTTGTTGTTCGTGATCTGAAGGCGCAGGCGCAAGTCACGCTTCGCCTGCATCACTTCCTGCCGCCTGCATCCAATGGGCAGCAGCGCTTTCTTGCCCCTTGGGCGCAGCGCATTGAACAAGCCTCGGGCGGGCGGCTGCGCATCCAGATTTTCCCCGCCATGCAGCTTGGCGGCGCGCCGCCGCAGCTTTTTGATCAGGCGCGTGATGGCGTTGCGGATATTGTCTGGACGCTACCAGGCAATACGCCCGGCCGCTTCCCGCGCATTGAAACCTTTGAACTTCCCTTCTTCGCCTCGCGCCGCGCCGTCACCAATTCCCGCGCGCTTCAGGAATTCGGCGAACAGCATCTGGCTGAGGAATTCCGGGAGGTGAAGCCGCTCTGCTGGTGGGCGCATGATCATGGTGTGATCCATGCCAATAAGCGCGTCGCACGGCTTGAAGATATGGCCGGGTTGCGATTGCGCTTTCCAACACGGCTTTGTGGTGAAGCCTTGCGGGCACTTGGCGCGCAGGCCATCGGCATGCCGATTCCACAAGTGCCGGAATCCCTCGCACAGCGCGTATTGGATGGCACGGTGGTGCCCTGGGAAGTGGTACCCGCAATCCGCGTGCATGAATTGGTGCGATATCACACGGAAATTCCGGGCTCGCCCACGCTCTATACCGCGACTTTTGTGCTGGCGATGAACCGCGCGCGTTATGATGGTCTGCCGGCTGATCTTCGCCAGATCCTGGATGCCCATTCCGGCATGGTCGCCGCCACCATGGCCGGTGAGGCTTGGGATGCCGCGGCGGAAGCAACGCTTGCCATTGTGCGGGCGCGTCAGGGCAATACCATCACCACCCTGCCGGAGGAGGAAGTGACGCGCTTCCGCGCCGCCACCCAAGGTGTCACCGACACTTGGCTGAGGCAGGCAACAGAACGCGGCCTGCCGGCGGAACGCCTGATGGCGGATGCGCGTGCGGCGCTGCAAAAACACGCGTGAGCGATAACCCGGCGGCGGTTGGTTCGGAAACCGGGCTGCGCCTGCTTGATCGGCTGGCGCGCCTGCTGGCGCTATTCGGTGGTGCTTTGGCGGTTTGCCTCGCGCTGCTGGTCAGTACGTCCATTACCTTGCGCGCGCTTGGGTTGGGCGGCGTGCGTGGGGATTTTGAATTCGTGCAAATGGGTGTGGCGCTGATTGTCTTTGCCTTCATGCCGTGGTGCCAGGCGCGGCGCGGCAATGTGATGGTGGATAGCTTCACGACACGGCTGCCACCACGCCTTCAAGCCGCGCTGGATGCGCTCTGGGAAGTGGTTTTTGCCGCGATGATGGCACTGATCGCCTGGCGGCTTGGCACTGGTGCTTTGGAAGCGGGGCGCAGCAGCACCACAACCATGGTCTTGCTGCTGCCCATTGCGCCAGCCATTGGCGCTTGTGCGGTGTTGGCCGGCTTTACTGCGCTTATCGCACTTGCCATGGCCGTTATGCGTTTACGGGGCCGTGCATGAGCGGATTGGAAGTCGCCATGCTGGGCTTTGCCGCCATGCTGGGGCTGATTGCGCTCCGCATGCCGGTTGGGCTTGCGATGTTGGTGGTGGGAGCACTTGGCTATATTCATCTGACCAGCCTGCAAGCGTTTCTGTCCTACATCAAAACCACGCCCTATCACAATTTCGCCAATTATACGCTGTCAGTTATTCCTCTATTCATTCTGATGGGTGCGCTGGCTGAAGTTTCCGGGCTTTCCACGGATTTGTTTCGTGCCGCACGCGCCTGGATCGGGCATCGGCGCGGCGGGCTTGCTTCCAGTACCATCGGCGCCTGCACGGCGTTCGGCGCCATTTGCGGTTCTTCCGTTGCCACAACAGCAACTTTTGGGCGCACGGCGCTGCCGGAATTCCGTCGCTATGGCTATGATCTTGGCTTTGCGACCGGCACCATCGCTGTGGGCGGCACACTTGGCATTCTGATACCGCCTTCGGTGATCCTGGTGGTGTATGCGATTTCCACCGAACAGAATATCGTGAAGCTGTTTCAGGCCGCGCTGATTCCGGGGGTGCTTGCCACTGCCTTCTATCTTTGCGTCATCGCCTACATGGTGCGGCGCAACCCAAGCCTTGCACCGCCGAGTGAAAAACTCCCCATGACGGAACGCTGGCGTGCGCTGGCCGGGGCATGGCCAGCGGCCCTGGTTACCATTGTCATGTTGGGCGGCATTTATGGTGGCATTTTCACGCCAACCGAGGGCGCGGCTGCAGGCGCCACCGCCATGCTTTTGGTTGGGCTGGCGCGGCGCAGCATCGGCTTCAAGGAATTCGGCACGGCCCTGATCCGCACTGCAGAAACCACGGCGATGATTTTCGTCATTCTGCTGGGCGCCGAGGTATTCAACGCCTTCCTCGCCTTTTCGCAATTGCCGATGGAAGCCGCACAAGCCATTGCCGGGCTTGGCCTGCCGCCGCATGCGGTACTTATAATGCTGCTTGCATTTTACATACTGCTGGGCGCGGTGATGGATGAATTGGCGATGATTCTGCTGACCCTGCCAGTATTCTTCCCCATCATCACCGCGCTTGATTTTGGCATGGCGCCGGATGATGTGGCGGTGTGGTTCGGCATTCTGGTGCTGATTGTTTGCGGCATTGGCCTGACGGCACCGCCCATTGGCCTCAATGTTTTTGTCGTGAATGCCATTGCGCGGGATGTGCCGATGTTCGCCACCTATCGCGCGGTTGCGCCCTTTGTGCTGGCGGATGTGCTGCGTCTTGGGCTGGTGGTGGTCTTCCCGAGCCTGTCGCTCTGGTTGATGTGGTTATTGGCGGATTAGTCAAAAGATTTCGCTGCTTCAACCCAAAGCGCAATCATGGATTCACCCGCAGATTACCGTTCAGAAGAAAGCAATGTCCGCGCCTTGTCGCGCCCCAGCAGTATTTCTGCCAATCGCAAAAGATCCATTTGTGTCAGCGAAACACTATCCAGATCCTTGCGTGCTGCGGTGAACGCCCTGACCAGGCGTTGTTGAATTTCATCATAGCTCGGGTCATTCCCGAAATGCCGCCCAAGGATTTCCAAGCGCCGAGCAGCACGCGCATCACGTTCTAACTGGACAAAGGCCAGATCAGAAAACGGCTCCGCCGAGGGGGCTAGGGCCGGCAAGATCTGCTCATCCATGATTTCCAGCATCATCACGCGGCAATACTCCTCAAGCCGCCAGAACAGGGCAGAAAGTTGCCGTCGGCGTCGCGGAATTTGAAAGAATGGCGTCAACCCTAACGCCTCCATCGTCTTGCCAATCTCTTCCGCCCGTTCTGCAGCGCCATAAGGCTCGTAATCAGGCAATTTGGGCAAGGCGGTATCGATCCAAGCTTCCAAGCTCTCGATAATGATTTCTGAAGTGCCAGGAGGCATGCCGCCTCCCGCAAGCCCGGCAAAAGCGGAGGAGTTCCGCACCTGACCTAATAAGGTTCGGAACGCCGCGGCAAAAACCTCGGGACCTTCGGCTGCAGGGCCCTGCAAAGCTTCCTTGAGCGCGCCGGTTGAAACTTCAGCATCGCCCAAGCGCAGAATGCGCCACAGCGCATCCGCATGGGACCAAACACCCGAAGCCAGCCGAATCATCGTGCGGAAGTCTTCCGGCGCAAATCCCGCATCGGTCCATCGCGTTCCTGGTGTGATGCGCTCGGTAATCCTGGCGGCGCCTTCCCATAAGGGCTGACCGAATTTTTCAACCATGGCGGTATCGGAAAATACCGCATGGCGCAGGGCCTTGGTCATGTTTTCCACAGTCTCTCCAAGCTGGTCTCCCACGAGGGAGGAAATCAGATGAAGAGCGGTGCGTGGAATCCTCCCCGGATCGCGCCGCCATGCATTTGGATCAACCAGCGCCCCTGATAAGGGCAGGAAAAGCAACCTGGTCAGCGTTATGGGGCGTGGCGGGCGAAGGATCGAAAGGCGCGGACGTATTTCTACCAGTAGGCCATCAAGCTTGGTCCGATCAGGCAATCGGTCAATCATAGCAACAATGCGCAGGATATTTTCGTCACTGGCAGCGGTCAGGCTTTCGGCCAGCGATGCCGCTTCTTTCGAGGCCGGCGGGGCGGCTGGCTCCACATCCTTGGCGACCGGTAACCTTTCCTTGATTCGCCCACGAAAGCGCGCCACATGCACTCGCTCAGAGCCGGCGGACGCGACCATTCCGTTTGGGGTCATGCGGTTTTCATAATTCAGGCTGAAGCTGATCAGACCCTCATTACGTTCGGTAATGCCAAGGTTTTGACCGCTCCGCCAATCGGCACCTTGCGATACAATGCGCGAAAGGCGTAGTGGCGCCTGGCGGGTCTGGTCCAACGCAAACCAGTCATATACTTCCCTTGGCAGCGCGGGCACCAAGGCCGCCAAATCCCAGGCGATGCTCCGACGCATCCGACGG
This sequence comes from Roseomonas sp., assembly GCA_044356095.1. Classification (GTDB taxonomy): domain Bacteria; phylum Pseudomonadota; class Alphaproteobacteria; order Acetobacterales; family Acetobacteraceae; genus Neoroseomonas. The sequence continues at coordinate 2,921 of JBIKWX010000018.1, read as the reverse complement.
TCTGTTCGCCGCCATAAGGCGACCACCACACCCCAGCCATCCAGCAACCATTCCGCCCGGCGAACCCGTTCCAGAACCTTTGCCGCATTGATCCGCGGGCGCATCAGCAGATCAACAATATCACCTAGCCTTGTTTCCAACTCTGCCAGCGCAAGCTCGGCGTAATGCAAGCTTGTTCCGGCAGATTCGATCAAAAAACTGACGGCATTGCCCTCACCATCGCCATCCCCCTCATTAAGCAGTGCCCGGTATTCTCCCGCCATGACCGCGATTTCATCCATCAGGCGCCGCGCTGGCGCTGCGGCGATATCGGGACCCAGGAAGGCAAGTGTCGCTCCAAGGGCGCGCAGGGAATGTGCAAAGGCCGGATCAAGTCTGCCGAGATCTTCTTCGATTTGCGCCTGTTCTGCCGAGGCAAGCTTGCGTGTTGCCGCATGGGCAAGGCTGGCCGGTATTCCCTGGGAACATTGCCCAAGGCACTCGGCCAATAGCTTTGCCTCATTTTCGGTTTCTTCCCGCAAGGCGTCCTGCACGGCCTTGGCAACCAAGCGACCGGCCAGGCCTTCAGCAGCCACCAGCATCGCTTCGCGCCTGATGGCTGTTGGGTGGATTTCAGTCGCCTTGGACAGCATTTCCCAAAGTCGCAGATCGTAGAGCGTCGGCGCCCCGATTTCCGGCAGGTCTTTCCAGGAAAGAATATAGCTTCCCTTTGCCTGGGCAGGGTTGAGCAAGACAAGTTCAAAGCCACGTTGATCAGGCGATTGTCGAATGCGCGCACCAAGCAAGCGCGGACTGGTGAAGGGCACCCCCGCACCAAGAAGGGCATAGGACGCAACATCGCCGCGCGGGGCGACGGGTTGCTCTATGGCCGTACCCTCAGACAAGGACTGCCCCGTCTGTCGCTGCACGGCGAGGCGGGGATCGCCAAGGCCAATTGATCGCGGCCCATCCCGCGTTTGCGCGCCAGTCATGAGGGATCGCCAGCCCCAAGGCTTTACCCCCATGGTAGTCCGGACATGGCACCAGAAAATGCATTGAATCAGAATACCAGAACGGCCTTGGTCTTGAAAGCATGATGCGCCTGGGCTTCCTGCATTACCCCATGACGTCAAGCATTTGCGTGTTTTGAACCGACGGCCAAACCGCCAGTCTCAACCAAAAGGACAATCAAATCGGGCGTTTGGCGCGCGTCCGGATCATGTTCTTGCACCCAGCGCGCACCAGCGCCCTTCCGCATGGCATTTTCCAAGCCACCAAATGATACCACCTGGCGCGTATAGGCTCAGATCGCCTTGGCTGCGCGCAGGGCAGCGATTTCATCGGCAGTGAAACCGAACTCGCCCAGAACCTGATCGGTATGCTCACCGCGTTCCGGCGTCGGATTGCGCGCGCAAGCAACACCGGCAATCTGCATTGGCGCGCGCACCAGCGCGATTTCCCCAAGCGCGGGATGCGCCACCGGCATCGCCATGCCAAGGTGCTTCACCTGCGTATCGGCGAAAACCTGATCCATGGAATAGACCGGCCCGCTCGGCACGCCCGCCTTGTTCAGACCTTCCACCCATTCGGCGGTGGTTTTTTCGATCAGGCGCGATTGCAGCAGCGCATTGGTCTTGTCGCGATTGGCATGGCGTGACTTGTCGGTGGCGAAGGCAGGGTCCTTGGCTTCTTCGGTAATGCCCAAGGTCGCCACAATCCGATCCCACATTTGCTGCCCGCCGCCGGCCAAATTCATCAGCCCATCCTTGGTGCGGAACAGGCCAGTCGGCGTCGTGGTTGGATGGTCATTGCCGGCCTGGCCTGGGATATCGCCGGCCATGGTCCAGCGCGTTGCCTGGAAATCCATCATGGCGATCATGGCTTCCAGCAGGCTGGTATGCACCCAGCGGCCCTTGCCCGTGGCCTCGCGCTCCAGCAGCGCCACCAGAATGCCAATCGCAGTGTAAAGCCCCGCGGTCAGATCCGCCACCGGAATGCCCGCGCGCACTGGCCCCTGGCCGGGCATGCCGGTGACACTCATGATCCCGCCCATGCCCTGCGCAATCTGGTCAAAGCCCGGCCGCTTGGCATAGGGCCCATCCTGGCCGAAGCCGGAAATCGAGCCCAGCACAATGCGCGGATTGACCGCCGAGAGCGCGGCGAAATCAATGCCCAAACGCTCCTTCACATCCGGGCGATAGTTTTCCACGACAACATCGGCCTTGGCGACCAGGCGGCGGAAGGCGGCCAGCCCCTCAGGCGCCTTCAAATTGAGCGTAATGCCGCGCTTGTTGCGATGCGTATTCTGGAAATCCGGCCCGTGACGCTCGCCGCCCATGCCCTTCCCCGTATCCACCTCATCAGTGGCTTCCACCTTGATCACATTCGCACCCCAATCGGCCAATTGGCGCACACAGGTAGGGCCGGAACGGACGCGCGTGAGGTCAAGCACGGTAAAGCGGGAAAGCGGCATCATGGCGGTATCTCCATCGGAATTCGCCGCCTTGTTGGCATTGCCGCCGCGCCCGGGCAAGAGACCGGGTTGACGCGCCAGCGCCGCACGCTACCCATGCTGATCCCAATTCCGAGGAACCTGACCATGACCGAAGACCTGCTGCACGAAACCCGCGAAGGCGGCATTGCCTGGACCACTTTCAATCGCCCTCAGGCGCGCAATGCCATGACCTTTGCCATGTATGCGCGCTTGGCAGAATTGGCCGATGAGATCAGCGCCGACCCCGCCATTCGCGTTTGGGTGATCATGGGTGCGGGCGGCAAGGCGTTTGCGTCCGGCACTGATATTTCCCAATTCCGCGAATTCCGCACCGCCGAGGATGCGCTGAATTACGAAGCCCGCATTGATAAGGTGCTGGGCGCGCTTGAACGCTGCACCAAGCCCGTGATCGCGGCCATTACCGGTGCTTGCACCGGCGGCGGGCTTG
>JBIKWX010000199.1:0-6783 GCA_044356095.1 Roseomonas sp. | reverse complement strand
CGCGCCGGCGATAGCTGCTATCAGCCGCCCTTGGTGAAGCATCGGGAAGTCGCGCATTCGGAAGATTTGGAATTGATCGAAATCACAGGTCCGGCGGAATTTGAGACTAAAGACGTGTGATCATGAAGCGCCGGGGCGCGTGAGACGGGAAGAAGAATAATGTCGCGATCTGTGATCGTGCTTGGCGCTGGCATGGTCGGCGTTTCCATCGCTCTGCATTTGCAACGCCGCGGCGCGCAGGTGGTGGTGCTGGACCGCGCGCCGCCCGGCGAAGGTGCTTCCTTCGGCAATGCGGGCCTGATCCAGCGCGAAGCGGTGTATCCCCATCCCTTCCCGCGCGATATCGCAACACTTTGGCGCATGGCGCAGAACCGATCGGTGGATGCTTCCTATCATCCCTCCGCGCTGCTTAATCTTGCCGCGCCCCTGTTCAAATATTGGTGGCATTCAGCGCCATCACGCTATCGGCCCATTGCGGAAGCCTATGCGCGGCTGATCGTGACCTGCATTGATGAACATGTAGCCCTCACACGCGGGACCGAGGCCGAAGCGCTGCTCCGCCCGATTGGCTGGATGCGGCTTTACAACAACCAAACAGCCCTGAACGCTGCCATTGCCGAAGCCGAAATGCTGAAGCGCGAACAGGGCGTGAATTACGCGCTGCTCGATCAAGCTGGGCTTGCGGCGGCGGAACCCCATTTGCTGGTGAAGCGCCTTGGCGCCATTCATTGGACCGATCCGCTTTCGGTAAGTGACCCGCAGGCGCTCACGCTATTCTATGCCAAGCGCTTTACGGAAGCGGGCGGGCAAATCCTGCGCGGTGATGCCATGAGCCTGGAACGCCATGGCGCGGGCTGGCGCGTGCAAAGCGCGGATGGCGCGCGGGAAGCAGAACAGATTGTCGTGGCGCTAGGCTCCGCTTCGGCGAAACTCACGCGGCGCTTCGGTTATGCGCCGCCGCTTTTCGGCAAGCGCGGCTATCACCGCCATTACCGCATGCAGGGCAATGCCGTGCTCAATCACGGTTTTCTGGATGCCGATAGCGGCTTTGTGCTGGTGCCGATGCGCGCAGGCGTCAGGCTGACAACGGGCGCTGAATTCGCACCCGATGATGCACCTAAAACCCCGGTGCAATTGGCCCGCGCGGAACCACTCGCGCGGAAGCTACTGCCCCTGGCGGAGGCGGTGGAAGATGATCCCTGGATGGGGGTCAGGCCCTGCACGCCCGATATGCTGCCGATCATTGGCCGCCTGCCCGGCCAGGCCGGCGCCTGGTGCGCCTTTGGCCATGCGCATCAGGGCTTTACGCTGGGTCCGACGACCGGGCGGCTGGTCGCGGAGATGATGATGGGCGAAGCGCCCTTCATTGACCCCAAGCCCTATGATCCGGGGCGGTATTGAAACGCAGCCGATCGCGGCTTGCCCGACATCTTGGGACGCTTATCTTTGATGGCAGGAAAACAGGAGCGACCCGATGATCAAGAAACGCTTGCTGCTGGCGTTGCCCATTCTTATGGCGCTCGGGGGCGGCGCCGCGGCGCAGAAAAGCATTGTTGGCCGCTACAATGTGGAAGGCCGCACCCCAGACGGAGGGGCCTATAGCGGCACGGTCGAGGTCGTGCCGACAGGCGATACGCTGCGCGTTACCTGGGTGATTGACGGGCAGCGTTATCTTGGCACCGGCATTGGCGATGATGCTTTTATCACGGTCAGCTATCGGTCAGGCAACGACACCGGGCTCGTTCTGCTTGTCAATGAAAATGGTGTCTGGTCCGGTATCTGGACCTATGCCGGCGGGACCAGGCTTGGCCAGGAACGCTGGGTACGTCGTTGACCACGCGTGCGACGACAGCGCCCTCATCAGACTGTCCAAGGCATTTTGGGACAGGGGGCTTTCGTCAGTCACATGCGCATGGCTAGTACCGCCAAACAAGTTTTGATGATAAATCGGAATATTCGATGATCGCGCTGCCCACGCCGCAACAACTTCGCTATCTGGTGGCACTCGCCGAATATGAGCATTTTGGCCGCGCGGCTTCGGCCTGTGGCGTTACGCAATCCACGCTCTCGGCGGGCATGATCGCGCTCGAACGCCAATTGGATGCCGCGATCCTGGAACGAACCGGCGCCAAGAAACCCGTTTTCACGCCGCTGGGGGCGGAACTGATCCAGCGCGCACGCGTTGCATTGGCAGCGCTCAATAGCTGCGTGGAAACCGCGACCGCCGCGCGGGAACCACTTTCGGGACCGATCCGCCTCGGTGTGATCCCGACCATCAGCCCCTTTCTGCTGCCCCGCCTGATGCCCCGACTGCGCGCCGATTTCCCGCGCCTGCGTCCCTGGTTGCGTGAGGATTTGACCGAAAGGCTGGTGGAGGCTTTGGAATCCGGCCGGCTTGATCTGCTGCTATTGGCACTCCCCTGCGATTGCGGGGCTGCGGAGACACTCAGCATCGCCGAAGACCCGTTTCTGCTGGCCTGCCCGGAAGATCACCCCTTGGCCGCACGCGCCAGCATTGCGCCAAAAGTGCTGATGGATGAAAAACTATTACTGCTGCAGGATGGCCATTGCCTGCGCGATCATGCGCTTTCCGCCTGCGGGCTTTCAGGCGCCTTGGCGGCGGAGGAATTTTCCGCAACCTCGCTCCACACACTTGTGCAAATGGCCGCGAGCGGGCTTGGGATTACGCTGCTGCCGCGCCTGGCGGTGGCGGGCGGCGTGCTGGCGGGGACTGGGCTGGTCACGCGACCGCTGGAAAACGGGACCAGCCGGCGCATCGGCCTCGCCTGGCGTGCGCGCAGCCCAAGGGCCGAAGAATTCCGCGCCCTTGCACCCGCGATTGCCGCGGTGATGCAGGATTTGTAATGCTGCCCTCAAAGGAGAGATGAACATGGCGGGGTTCGATCTTGGGCAGGTGATAGGGGCGGTGCTGGGCGGTGGTGCGGCGCCTCGGCGGCGCAGCCCTACTGGCTTTGGCACCAGGCGTGCACCAGCCGGCAATGCGCAGCTAGGGCGCGTGCTGGCAGGGCTTGCTGGTGTTGCCATTGAAGCGCTGCGCCGCAGCCAGAGCGCGCCAGCGCCGGCCACTCCAGCGCCGCGGCCAACATCCTCCCCAAGCAAGGGTGGTGGCGGTTTCGATTGGAGCGGGCCGTCGCGCCAAGCCCCCACCGGTACAGCATCGGTGAAGAAAGCCCCCGGCCAGGGCGGGTTGAAGGATGCGCCCGCCGGTGCCAGCCCTTGGGGGAATGCGCCTGGGGCCACCAAACCCACCGCCGATGCTTGGGCGCCTGTCGCCGCCGCACCCGAGGGAGAACCCAGCGCGGAGACCGCCGAGGCATTGTTGATGCTGCGCGCCATGATCGCCGCCGCCAAGGCCGATGGCGCGATTGATGCCGAAGAACGCGGGCGCATCGCCGCGCAATTGGATGGCGCGGGCCTCAGCCCCGCCGCGCGCGACAAGGTGCTGGCCGATTTCGACAAGCCGTTGACGCCCGGCGCACTCGCGAAATTGGCGAGTGACCCCATGCTGGCCGCACAGCTATATGCCGCCGCCGTGGTTGGCGCGGGAGACATCGCCACCGCCGAACGCGCCTGGCTTGATGATTTCGCCAAGGCGCTCAAACTGGATCGCGCGGCCACTGCGGCCATCGAAGCGCGTCTTTCATAAGGTTCTCATCATGGATGGCTTGACCCCCGAACAGGCAAGGCTGCGCGACCGGGCGCGGGAATTGGCGCGCGAGGCCGCCGCCCAGGCTGCCGAGACTGATCGCTCCGGCGCCTATCCCTGGCCGATGGTCAAGCGCATGGCGGAGGCCGGCTTCACGGGCCTGACCGTGCCGCGCGCCTGGGGCGGGCCAGGGGGCGATTACTTCGACGCTGCCTTGGTGATCGAGGAATTTTCCAAAGCCTGCGCCGTTTGTGGCCGCATCGCCGTGGAAGCCAATATGGGCGCGATTGGCGCCATCATGGCCTATGGCACAGACGCGCAAAAGCGCATGGCAGCCGATCTGGTGCTGGCCGGTGACAAGCCCGCCATTCTGATCACGGAACCGGAAGCCGGTTCGGCCGCGACTGAGATGACCACGCGCGCGGTGCGCCATGGCGATACCTGGGTGATCAATGGCCGCAAGACCTGGATCACGGGCGGCGGGGTTTCCCGGCTGCATCTGATCTTCGCGCGTGTGATTGAAGATGGGCGCGATCAGGGGATTGGCGGCTTTCTGGTGGTGCGGCATGGCGACGGCCCGCCGCCTGGGATCAGCTTCAAGCGCATCCCCTCCCTCGGGCTTTGTGGGATGCCGGAAGCCGAGACGGAAATCGACGGGCTGGAAGTGGCCGATAGCATGGTGCTGAGGCCACCTGGCGGCTGGGCGCGGGGCTTTGGCCGGCTGATTGATGCCTATAATGGCCAGCGCGTGGGGGCGGCGACAGTGGCGCTTGGGCTGGCCGCCGGGGCTTACGAACATGCGCTGGAGCGTGCGCAGACCCGCCGCCAATTCGGCCGACCGATTGGCGAATTTCAGGGCCTTGCCTGGATGCTGGCGGATATGTCCATTGAGGTGGAAGCTGCCCGGGCCATGGTGTGGCGGGCGGCAAAAAGCGCGGGGCCAAACGGCTTTCCGGATCGGCTGGCCGCCGCCCAGGCCAAGGTATTGGCCGGCGAGATGGCGATCAGGGTGACCAACCAGGCTTTGCAGGTCTGGGGTGCGGCTGGCTATTCGCGCGACAACCCGATGGAGCGCTATTTGCGCGATGCCCGCATGTTCGCCATTGCCGGCGGGACGGCACAGGTGCTCCGCACCCAGGTGGCCGAACAGATCATGGGCCGCAAACTGCCCCAAACCCGCGATGGGTTTCTGCGCATCATGGATGAGGAACGCCGCGCCGCCGAATAGGGGGGGCGATGGGTTGACTTGGCCCCCTGCCCCGCTTAGAAGCCGCGCCTTCGAAAGGTTAGACCAATGAAAATTCGTAACTCGCTGAAGACCGCCAAGACCCGTGACAAGAACTGCGTTGTGGTACGCCGCCGCGGTCGCGTTTACGTGATCAATAAGAAGAATCCGCGCCTGAAGGCCCGCCAGGGCTGAGGCAGCGCGGGCTTCGGCCTGCGGCATAGCGCTGGGCGTTGCGGAAGGGGGCTTTGGCCCCCTTTTGGTGTTTTTGGAGTGGGAGCAACAAGGGGGACTGTCAAGTCTCAGGCAGGGTCAACGATTCCCAAAGGAAGACCAACCAACAACAATGGGCAAGGATTACCGACACCGCGCTGTCGGCGGTCCTCCAACTTGCGCCAATGCGTCGTTGCTTCTCCGAACTTGTCAGAAACAAGCACTTGCGCCACCGAAGTGGCGAAATCCTCGGACTTTGCTGAAGGCCCTAACCGCCTTTCAATCATCTCCCGCTGGCGGGGGGTCGGGCGATAGCCATAGTTGGCTAAGGCCGCGAAGTCCGCAACGCGCTCACGCAATAGAAAATCGCCAATCAATGCCCGCAAACCGTTATGCAACTGTGCCCCGCGGGTGATGATGATACCGACAGAAATGGCACCATCCGCATGAAGCCGCTTAAAATTCTCAAGATCCCGATCAAAGAAAGGATCCTTGTTGTTCCATTCAATCTCAAGCGCAATGCATTTTCCGTCAGCATAGGTGCGAACATGATCCACCTCATGCGATTGGCTCTCACGCTTAAGGCCATTGATGCTGCGTTCAACAACAAAAGTTTGCTTGGACCATCCTCTGGCCGCGAGCGCTCTGCGTAGCCTTTGGGTGCCTTGTGCTTCACCACCGCCGCCCGCCACCAATTCGCGAACAGGGATACGGAAATCCAGCAGGGCCTGTTCGATTTCTGCGGCCACTTCCGGAAAATCAACCGAAAGAATAGCCTCGGCATGGGCTTCAAAGGCGATGTCAAAACCCTGCTCCCGAAGGCGATCAAGCATGGGATGTGCTTTCGCGGCTTTGCATCATTCGCCGTTGCGCGTCATTCCGCCGGAATATTGATCAGGCTCAGCAGATCATTTGCCGAATTATGCCGATACGTCGGCCAGGAGGGTGCGTAACCTTCCCCCGCCTGATCGCCCCAAACGCTCCAGCCCTTGCGCTGGCCACGGGCAAAAAGTTCAATCCTCGGGCCAGATGAACAGGCTTCGATGATGGGGTAAATCTCATCAGGTTTGCGCGAATGCTCGCGTTTGCGGGTGCTGAGCAAGTTCACCTGCCTGCGTCCGGGTGGCAGGGTACGTGCGTTCTTGCCGCGCACACCGAACAGGAGCAATTCCGTCACGTTACGAAAATAAAAGCCGACGCCACGGCCGTCTGAACCACCATCCTTGCGGATTTTGTGCCAGACGATGTTCGATTTATAGTTGAAGCCCCAGGCCGCCATGACCTGCAAGCCCTCCGGCAATAGTGCATTCGGGACCCAAAGATAGAGATGCGCCACAGGCGCCGCCGCCTCGGCCACCGGTAGCGCCTTGATATCGTCAAGCGTCATCGTGTCGTAGCGTGACAGACGGCGATGTTCGGGGGCGATTTTGCCGGTACGGTTTTGAAATTGCCAAGGAGGGTCGGCAAGGATCGTTCCGAATTGCCGCCCTGCCACTACTGCCCGCAAGTCCTTACCAGCGTCTTCCTGCATGCGGGACTCCCACCGACTCGCACTGATTCTCCACCCGTCTTATGGTCACGCCAGCCCGCCCCTAGTCAACGCCAAACTGCGTTGCGGCGGGGTCCGGGGAGACACGGTCACCCCGGCGGGGGTCTGGGGGCAGCGCCCCAATCACCT
>JBIKWX010000198.1:0-6790 GCA_044356095.1 Roseomonas sp. | reverse complement strand
CAATCTCCGATCTCTCGCGTCTGGTCACCTTACACGGGGACATTGATGAATGCCGTGCTCCGCTCGTCGTGGACTGCGCGCGCAGGGCGCAGATCATTTCAACTGTTCGACACTGGGCTAACGAGGTCCTCTCACCCAGGAACACGTCAAGGCATCGACTGGCCGACGTCGCGGGCGTTGTCGGCCGCTTGGCAATGCCGGAGCTCGTGCCAGATTTGGAGAGGCTGCTGGCTGAGGATCTGTCGCGACATCAAATCGCGCGGGAGGGACGTCAGGCTGCCATCTTGGGCGGTGACCTTGCTGCAAGCTCGGACGCGGCAATGAATTATGGCAACATCTTCCGAGGCGCACTGATTTCTATCGGTAGTGATGCCGCAATCGATGTGGCTTCGCGCTTCCTCGCTCACCCGGGCTTTGCCGAAGAAGCGTCCTGGGTCCTCAAACGCCTCTCAGACGGTCGAGAATCACCAGTCATTTTGCCGTTTCGTAGCGAATGGCCGCGATTTGACAGTGTGGCAGAAGCCAGGAAGCGAAGGACCACAATTGTTCTCCCTCAACCGAAGACCGAATTGGCAGAGCGGATCTTCACAGAAGTAGAGCGCCTCTTGGCGGCAGATGCCGATGAAAAGCGACAGCTTCGAGCCATTCAACTCACCGCGGTTGCAATGAGAATGCCTCACTCGAATCACGACGCGCTTGTCGAACGGGTCATGGCGTTACCGCGTACGCCGGCTGCGAAGCTCGGTCTGCTCACAGCCATGGCGTTGGATGGCGTTGTGCTGAAGTCAGCGATTTTGTTGGAAGCAATCCGATTTTGGCTAGAGGATTCGCCCGAAGCTACCTGGCACAAGAGGCAGCACACATGGGAGATCGAGCCATGGCTTGAGCTCCTGCCATACAGCGATGAGCCGGATCAACTGATCGATGCATTTTCCCGAGTGGCGGCGTTCTATGGCGCGGGGCACTATCACCGGTTTGAACGTGTTGTGTCGGCAATTGCCTACATGCCAGGCGAAGCTGGCGAAAAGCTAATGCTCAGGTTCGCGCGTGCATATCCCGATGCCGTGCGAGCCGATGATTGGGTCCGCTATTTCATGCGGCGATCTACAGTATCGTCGGCTTTGGGCTTTGTTGACCTGTATCTTGGGGGCGACGTTCCCATGAAGCGTGAAGGCGCTGATCCTTGGTACACCGCACGAAGCCTCGCGCCTCTGGCGAGTGGATCACCTGAGTTCCTAGCGGCACTGCGTGCAAGATATTCCGTTGCGCTTCCGGGTCGCGGCACTGAGATGTTGGAATGCCTATTTGGCGAGGTGTGCGACGAAGAGTGCCTCCTCGCGATGATCGAATCGTACGCGCGCCGAGGTAAGTGCTACGACGGTCGAATGCGACGCGTGGTAGAGGCACTTTCTACGGTCCGACAGCCTGCGGCTGGTGGATCTGGAATCATCTATATCGACCCAGCGCCCGTTGCCTCGATGCGACGAACGCTTTTTGAGCTTGTCGGCGGCTCTTGCCCATCGAAGTCAAGGCTCGCGGCGGCCTGCCTCGCCGAGACAGATCGGCAGCGCGACGATCATGGATTTGCTGGAGACGACCGACGGCATCCCAACGTGCTCTCTGGCTGTCCTTGGCCCCAATTGTCCCCAATGGATAGGCCAGATTAAAAGGATGACCCGGGGACGCGCGTCCGGCTCACGCGAGACGAATTCGGCTTGAATCGAAACTGACGAAGGACGCAGCGCGATATATGCGGGTATTCAGGCGAACGATCGGCATCGACTACTCAGGCGCGGAAACCCCCACCGCGAGCCTGAAGGGTCTGCGCGTCTATCTAGCCGAAGGCAATGCGCCGCCGGTCGAAGTGCCCCCGCCGCCCAGCCCGCGCAAATACTGGACCCGCAAGGGCATAGCCGCCTGGTTGGTGGAAACGCTCCGCGATGGGCCACCCACGCTGGTCGGCATAGATCACGGCTTTTCCTTCCCGCTGCGCTATTTTGAAGTGCATGGGCTGCTGCCTGAATGGCCTCGGTTTCTTGATGATTTTCAGCGCCATTGGCCAACGGATAATGATCACACCTATGTGGATTTCGTGCGCGATGGCTCGGCGGGCAATGGTGCCAAACGCATGGGCAATGCCCGTTGGCGGAGGCTGACGGAAGAACGCGCTGGCCACGCGAAATCAGTCCTTCATTTCGATGTGCAGGGCACCGTCGCCAAATCCACCCATGCAGGTATTCCCTGGCTACGCTTCATCCGCCAACAACTCGGCCCGCGCGTGCATTTCTGGCCCTTTGACGGGTGGGAAATTCCGCCGGGCAAATCCGCCATCGCCGAGGTCTATCCCGCGCTCTGGAGCCACGCCTACCCCCGCGCCGACCGCACCGGCGATCAGCACGATGCCTTCACCGTCGCCGCCTGGCTTTCCCAAGCCAATCGAGACGGCAGCCTCGCTGGCTTCCTGCAACCCGAGCTCGCGCCGCATGAAAGGGTCATCGCGCAGGTGGAGGGCTGGATTTTGGGGGTTGGCGGCTCTTCCACCCAATGGGGCAACTTGGCGACAGCTGAGGTCAAGGGCCACGCCTGATGAGCCGAATATCGCTTGATCCGATAGGCAGCCGCCGATAGCCTTTCTCCAAAACCATCAAGGTCGGGGGAAATGGGTGTGGCACCTTCTGAAGCAATCAATGGCGCAGAGAGCGTAGGTGCGGTGAAATTGTCATGAAAGTGCCGCTGGCGGAGATCGGCGCTCGCGTTACGCCGCGCGCGACATGGGATGATCTGGTATTGCCTATTGAAACGCTCGCCGCGCTGCGTGAGGTGGCTGAGACGGCAACTACGCACGAGACCATGGCATCTCAATTGCGCGTGGCCTTGCCCAGTGCGTGCGGTCCAAGCTTGATGGTGCTTCTGGCTGGCCCCTGTGGCACCTGCAAGACTCTTGTCGCCGAGGTGCTGGCAGGCGCGCTTAGCCTTGATTTATTCCGCGTCGACCTCACAAGCGTAGTCAGCAAATGGATTGGCGAAACGGAGAAGAACTTGGCGCGCGTTTTCGATGCCGCCGCCTCCAGCGGAGCCGTGCTGTTCTTTGACGAATTGGATACGCTATTGCGCGAATGCATCGAGGCAAGCGGTAGCCGTGAACGGTACGCTAATGTCGAGTTAGCCTATCTTCTGCAAAAGATGGAGGGGCATAGCGGCCTATCTATCCTGGCGACCAAACTGCGCGCCAACCTGGACCAAGCCTTCCTGCGCCGGATGGGCTTTGTGATCGACCTGCCCTTCCCCGATGAGGCGGCGCGCCGGGCCCTCTGGGAACGCCACCTGCCGAAGCAGGTGCCGCTTGCGGCAGATGTCAATTTCGATACGCTGTCGCTGCTGGGTCTGCCGGGCAGTGCCATCCGGAATGTGGTGCTGAAATGTGTCTCGCTTGCGATGGTTACCGGCGAACCGATTACCATGACGCATCTGCAAACCGCCGCACGGCGCGAGGTCGCCAGATTTGAGCGGTGCGCTGACCTTTGACAATGCCGACAACTTTTTCCCGGAGGATGCACGGGAGGAGACCCGGTCGGGTGCGCTAGTCTTAAAGGGTTGAGCCTGGACCGACGGTCTGACGGCCGCATCTGAGCCAGTGGGAGCCCGACCGTGTAGTCCCCACCCAATGTTCCCTCCCCAGTCCCGATTGCCCTACCAGTCCATTTCCCAACCACGCTGCACTGCAGCATAGCCAAAACCATTCCAGATCAACGCGTTAAATCTTGTTGGAAAAATCAGCCTACCCTCAAGCTTTGGAGAGAATCCGGAGATTCGGAGAAAAAACGCCGAAATGTTCCGCTTGATCACCCTCAAGGTCGCCAGAAAAAGCTTTGTTTTCAAGGGGATTTAGGTGGCCGCCTGGGGCGCTAACCCGGTTCGGCTATTTGGCGACTGGAGCGGGCGAAGGGATTCGAACCCTCGACCCCAACCTTGGCAAGGTTGTGCTCTACCCCTGAGCTACGCCCGCAATAATGATTTCCGTGTGCCACGAACCGCAGCGCCTGGCAAGAGTGAACCGCTCAGGGTAAACCATCGAGCCCATTCTACTTCAAAGTTGGAGCCAATAGCCTAGCCGGGGCGCTTCGCCAGGCGAAGGGTCGGCGCCATTATTGGTCAAACAACTCTGCCCTGACCGCGCCAGCATGTTTATTCTGCGCTGTCTTGGGCTTCGATCACCGCTAACCCTTCCGGGCATGGGCAAAGAACCTCACCCCCCAATCCCGATCAATCCAAAAAACGCCAGGATCAGCAGCATCAGCGCAATGCCCGCCACCGGCCAGGGGCGTGTTGCGTGTTCCAGCCCGACAACCGCGCGCGCCATGGCATCGCGCATGGGCGATCCACGCTCAGCAAACACCAAAACATCACCCGCAGGCACTTCCGGCACGCGCTGAAAAATGCGCGCCCAAAACAGCGCGAAGGCGACCCCGGCCAAAACGGGCGCGATGGCTGAGATGCTCCACACCCCCTCCGGCGTCTTGCCGGTCACCACGCCATAAAGCGCCCAGGGCAGCGCCAGCGCCGCCACGGCCAAGACCAGCCACGGACCGGCAAGGCCCCAATGCAGCGTTGCTTGCGGTGCCTCCTCCATCGCCGCGCGCAGCCTTTGCACAAAATGCAGCATCAGCGCGGTTGACCCGAAGGCGGAGAGCATCCCTGCCATTGCCGCCAGCTCCGCGCCGAGTTCCGGCTTCGTGGCGGCCTTGGCGAGCGCCCCGCCGGTGGGCGGCAAGCCCCCAAAACCAAGCGCCAGCAACAGCGCCAAAGGCAGCACCCAAGCCCGCCCTGCCGGACCAGTGGCGAGTGCCAGACCAACCCCCAGAAACAGCGCGCCCTTCGCCAGCATGTGATGCAGCGCATAAAACGCCGCATGCAACGGCGTCTCCGCGATCCCAAGCGCGAGCCCCATGCCAAAAACCGCCGCCACCACGCCCATTTGGCTGACACTCGAATAGGCCAGGATGGTTTTCGGGTTGCGCTGCGTGAGGCCCATGGCAACACCCCAATAGGCTGTCGCAAAACCAAGGGCAGCGAGCCAGACACCATCCGGTGCCGGCACGCCGTCAAAGGGCAAGAAGCGGATCAAGCCGATCACGCCCGCCTTGATGATGGCACCACTCAGCACCGCGGAACCAGGTGCCGGTGCCGCCGGATGCGCGATGGGCAGCCAGACATGCAAGGGCATCAGCCCCATCTTGATCCCAAAGCCCAGGATCAGCAGCAGCGCAATCACCGGCCCGCCCGGCGTGGTGCGGAGCACGGTCGCGACATCGGCAATCGCCACGCTTTCAATCCCGGCGCGGCCATGCAGCAGCGCGAAGGCGAGCAGCAGGGCGATTTCCCCCACCACCGCCAGCAGCAGATAAAGCGCACCCGCGCGCCGCGCCTTTTCCGTACCATCATGCGCCACGAGGCCAAAGGCCGAGAGGCTCACCACCGCAAAAGCCAGATAAAAGCTCAAAAGATCGCCAGCGATGAAAACGCCAAGGCAGCCTGCAAGCGTCAGCAGCCACCAGGCGGCGAAGCGCTGCGCTGCCGGCCCGCCGCCAAGCTGCGCGCGGGCAAAAACGCCAGCGGCGCTCCAAAGCAAAGCAGCACCCCCCAGCAGCAGCGCGCCCGGCGCATCCAGCAGCAAGGTGATCTTGATGCCGCCAGGATAAAGCACCAAGGATGTGCCCATCGCCAAGGGTGCGATCAGCAGCGCGGGCAGTGGCGCCAGCCAAAGCGCGCCCATCACAGCCACCCGCGCGCCCGGCAGAATAAGTGCCAGCAGCATCAGCGCAGGCAGCAGCGGCACAAGCGGCAGCAGGTTCATGGCGCAATCACCGGCTGGCCAATCTGCGCCATGCCCAGCATGGAAAGCGGCAGCAGCCCCAGCACCATGGAAAGCAGCGCCAGCACCAGTACTGCGCCTTCCTGCACGCGCGGCACGGGGCGTGGTGTTGCTCCCTCTGGCGCTGGCGATAAGGCGGCAGCAACAAGCCGATAGACATAACCGCCGGTCAGCAAGCCGCCCGCCAAAATCACCAGCGACCACCACCATTGCCCGGTATCCACCGAAGCGCGCAGCAGCATCCATTTGGCGGTGAAGCCGCCACTCGGCGGCACGCCCATCAGCGAAAGCCCGCCAGTGCCAATCGCCAGCACCGATAAAGGCGTGGCGCGCGCGGCGCCGCAAAGCCCGGCGACGCGATCCTCACCAATGGATTGTACAATCAAACCGGCGGCCAAAAACATCGCAGCCTTGGCCAGGGCGTGAGAGACCGCCTGCAACATGCCCCCCATCCAGGCGCGCGTTGCGGCATCCGGATCGCCTGCCATCAGCAGGGGAAACATCAGGAACAGATAGCCGATTTGCGCAACCGTCGAATAAGCGATCAGCGCCTTCAGCTTTTCCTGCCGAAGCGCCACCACGCTGCCGACCAGAATCGCTGCCGCACCAAGGATTGCGAGCAATTCCGCCCCCGCCACGGGCGGGCCAGGCAGCACCCAAAACCACAGCCGCACCAGCAGCACAAAGGCGCCCTTGACCACAAGCCCCGACAGAAGCGCAGAACCCGCCGGCGGCGCCCCGGCATGCGCTGGCGGCAGCCAAAGATGCAAGGGAAACACTGCCATTTTCGCGAGCAGCCCAACCGTCATCAAGGCACCCGCCAGCCGTGTTGGCGCATCCGCCCGCGTATTGCCGGCAAGCAGGCCGATATCAAGCGTGCCATAGGCGCCATAAAACAGCGCGCATCCTAGCAGATAA
>JBIKWX010000197.1:0-6820 GCA_044356095.1 Roseomonas sp. | reverse complement strand
GACATGCACAGGAATGCCGCGCACGCGGAGCCGAAACCAGATGGTGCCGGTTTGGCTGCGGGTGATGGTGTGCCCGGTAGGTTCCGGCACCAGCGCCGCTTCGGCGCGATAACCGCGCAGCAGCGTGGAAAGCGCGCCATTGCCGGTGCTTTCTTCCTCGGTCACGGTCTCCACATAGACATCGGCGGCGGGTTCAAACCCGGCATCGCGAATGGCGTCCATGGCATAGACCATGCAGGCGACGCCCGATTTCATGTCATGCGCGCCGCGGCCATACATCCAGCCATCGCGGATCACGGCGGCATAGGGCGGATGGGTCCACATATCGGCGGGGCCTTCGGGCACCACATCAATATGGCCTTGCAGGATCAGGCTGCGCCCGGTGGGGTTCTTCGCGCGATAGGCCGCCACCACCTGCACGCTGCCAGCGGGATCACATTCCACCATTGGCGCCATTTTCGGATGCGGTGGCACATCGGCCAGGGTGTAGCGGTCCACCGCATAACCGCGCGCCGCCATTTGGCGGGCGAACCAATCCTGCAAGGGCGCTTCGCGGCCACGCAGGCTTGGAAAGCGCACCAGCTCCGCCAGGAACTGCACCTGCTTGTCAAAATTCGCATCAATGGCCGCGGCAATCCGCGCCATGGCTTCCTTATCGGCCATGCTGATCAGTCTTTCCTATGAGTGGTTGTCATGCTGCGTTCAGGGTGGGCTCGCCAAAAGCGCATTGGTGTACCAGGAAGGCGAGGCATCATATTTCACCTTATTCCTGAGCCCAGCCCAGGAAACCTTCAGATAAAAGATCGGAAGAACGCCGCCATCTTCGATGCCGATTCGCATCGCCTGAGCGGTCAGTGCATTGCGCCGCGTGGTATCCATGGTGCGCAAAGCCTCGGCCAGGGGCGCATCCATTGCCGGGTTTGAATAATGCTGGCGATTGAAGGGGCCGGCGCCGGTTTCGCTATTGCGGGTCATCAGCACCTGGCGAAGCGTATTGGCCGCGATGGAGGAGGTATAGGTGGTCATGAACATCGAAAACTCCCGCGCTGTCGCACGGGTGAAAAGATTGGCGGGCGGCAGGACCTCCACCCGGGTTTCAATGCCAAGCCGCGTCCAGCCCTGGGCAATGGCCTGCGCCACATCCGTATCAGACGCGAACCAGCCATTGGGGCTATGGATGGTGATGCGGAAACCATCCGGATAGCCCGCTTCACGCAGCAAAGCGCGCGCCTGATCCAGATCATAACGCGGCGGCGGCATATTGGGCGCGCGGTCGGCAACGGCGGGGGCGGCGAATTGTTCCGCCGGCATGCCCTGGCCCATCAGCAGCCGATCCACAATGCCTTGGCGATTGATCGCGAGCGAAAGCGCGCGCCGCACCCGCGCATCGCGCAAGGGGTTCCTTTCCAGCACACGGCCTTGCTTGTCGGTGACGAAGGGCGAAGGGTCACGCGCCGCATCGGGGAAAAGATAGGCGGTGCCATTGCTGGCGACACCAAAAACCGCAAGCCGCGCATCATTGGACAGGCGTTGCACATCCTGCACGGGGACGAAATCAATCAAATCCACATCGCCGGAGAGCAGCGTTGCCACACGCGCCCCGGCATTGCTGATGAAGCGCGTCACCACCCTTTCCCAGGGTTGCGCTTCACCCCAGTAATTGGGGTTGCGGGTGATTTCATGCCTCTCCCCCTGCGTATAGCTGACATGGCGATAGGCGCCGGTGCCGATCATGGCGCGGCCCGCGTTGAAATCCCCGAGCGTCGCATTGGCGTGCAGGGTCCGGGACAGGATCATGATGGTGGAAAGGTCCCAATCCAGAAAGGGATTGGGTTCCTTGGTCCTGATCAGAACGCGGCGCGGTTCCGGGATTTCAATGGCGGCAATGCTGCGCACAAAGGGTGTGAAGGGGCCGGGGCTATTGGCGATGGTCGGCACACGCGCATAGGAAAAGGCAATATCCTCGGCCGAGAAGGGTGTGCCGTCGTGGAATTTCACGCCATCGCGCAGCTTGAATTCCCAGGTGAGGTCATCAATCGCGCGCCAGGATTCCGCCAGCCGAGGGATCAGCCGGCCGGAATTGTCGAAATCCACCAGGGTTTCGAAAATCTGCCGCAGGACAGCATTATTCGGGTTGGAGGAATGGTAATGCGGGTCCATGCCCGAAGGCGCGGATTGCGCGCCGATGGTCAGGTTGCGCTGCGCCTGGGATGGCATCGCCCATGTTCCCAGCACGCCCAGCACAAAAAGCAGCGCCTTGAACCTTCCCATCCCCGTTATCCCCAAAGGTTTATGAAAGAATAGCGTCGCGCCGGGCCGGCATTACGTCAAGCCGCAAGATTGGCATGTTTTGCGGCACTGCGGTGCGCTTACCGATCCTGACTTTAAGGGAAGCTTCACGATTGCCGGAATAGCCTTCACCCTCAACAGGAGCGTCGATTCCTAGCCATGAAAAACGCGCCTTTGATCTGGTCCAGCGCCCTGTCCCGGAAAGCGCTGAGGTGCTGGCCGTCATTGAAGGAAGGCGCGCGCCCCACCCTTCTCAATCCTTTGTTGATATCATTCGGTTAGGCAGCTTCCCCATGACGATAACCTTGCCGCAACACCCGTCAGCAGAACCCCTGCCTGCATCGGAAGGTCGCCCCTGGCTGGAATGGAATGCCGAGGCGGATGAGCTTCAGTTTTCGGCGGCGGCGCTGGACCTTTTGGGGTTGCAGCCATCGGAAGCGCCGCAGCGTGAGGCGGAACTTGTCGCCCTGTTCAAAAAGCCGAGCCAGAGCAAATTGGCGATCGCGCTGGAAGATATTTTGACGCAGGGGGAATGCCGCCCGGTTGAATTGCTGCGCAGGACCCCGGCGGGTGTGCAGCTTTTTCTGTTCAGCGGGCGTCTGGATCCTTCGCGCCCAGGGCGGCTTGTGATCGCCACTTTTGAAGACATAACGAATAGCAGCGATGGTCAACAACATCTCGCGGCCAGGGAACGCCTTCAAAGTTTCGTCAATCTTCTCCAACAAAACCCGGCCTTTTTCGATTCGGTCCCGCTTGGGCTGATGATGGTGACCAATGGCTTCATCATCCAGGCAAACCCGAAACTTACTGAAATTCTTGCGACCCCAATGGCAAGCCTGATAGGCGAACCTGTTTCGCGCATCCTATCCGACAAGCCGGCCTATGATTTCTACATGGAAACCGTATGGGGCGAGGGCAGTGAACATGGCGATGACCATGTGGAAACCGAATTTGAAAATGAAGATGGTACGCGGCTTTGGCTGAAGGTGGGCATTTCGCGCATTGCCGTACCCGGCGATGGCAATTCGTGCCTTTGTATTGTTGAGGATATCACAAACCGCAAGAAGCTTGAGCAGGATGTCTGGGACGGCCTGGTCGAGACGATCTCCGCCAAGGAAGCGACAGAAAATGCGGCCCGCGCCAAGGATGAATTCCTGGCGATGGTAAGCCATGAAATTCGTACCCCCCTTTCGGCCGTGATCGGCATGCAAAGACTGGCGCTGCGCGATCCGGAATTGCGCGAGAAGACTCGCAAGCATCTGGATATGGCGAAGACCAATGCCGAATTTCTGCTGGAATTGTTGAATGATATCCTCGATTTCTCGAAGATTGAGGCTGGAAAGCTGGTGCTTGAAGCGGTGGATTTCTCGCTCCGCAATCTTGTTGGCGATAGTGTTGCCCTGCTTGCCGAACGTGCGGAGACCAAGAATATCGCCCTTGATGTCGGCATTGATGATGAAGTGCCCGATACGCTGGAAGGCGACCCTGCCCGCATCAAGCAACTCCTGCTGAACCTGATTGGCAATGGCATCAAATTCACTGACCATGGCAGCGTTTCGCTGAGGGTCAGGCTACAGGAAAGGCAGGAGGAGGATTGCCGCATTGGCTTTGTGGTAGCGGATACCGGCATTGGCATTTCGCCCGATGCGCAGGCAAGGCTGTTTCAGAAATTTACCCAGGCTGATACCTCCACCACCAGGCGTTTCGGCGGCACCGGCCTTGGGCTTGCGATTTGCAGGCAGATTGTTGACCTGATGCAAGGCGATATTCACCTGACCAGTCAGCTCTGGCAGGGAAGCTGCTTCACCTTCACCATCCCCTTCAAGCTCGGCACCAAACCAGGCCAAAGCCGGGATGAGCAATTACGCCCGCATTCGCATCAGTTGCAGATTCTGTGCGCTGAGGATTTTCTGCCAAATCAGCTCATTATCCAGGGGCTTTTGGAAGAAATGGGCCATAGGGCTGAATTTGTGGAAAATGGCCGCAAGGCGCTGGAAGCGCTACCCCTGCGCGGTTTCGATCTGATCCTGATGGATGGCCGCATGCCGGAAATGGATGGCGCCACGGCGATCCGGCTGATCCGTTCCGGGGGTGACGGGAAATTCCACATCCCCAATTCGAACATCCATATCATCATGCTCACCGCCAATGCCGGCGATGAAAGCCGGCAATTCTACCTGTCCTGCGGCGCTGATGACTTTCTGGTCAAGCCGATTGATGAGGCGCAGCTGCACCAAAGCCTGTCCAGGGTGATTGAAAAGCGGCTTGCGGAGGGCGCCACTCTGCTGCCATTCCTGCGCGACGATCATGATGCATTGGCGGAGATTTTCGGCATCGCCCCAGCACCGGCGGGCGCTGCGCCGGGGATAAGGCTTGCAACCTCGGCCACATCCGAAATCATGCAGACAGTGAATTTGAAGGATCGCCTGAAAAGCGCCTTGCGTGAGGATTTGCCCACCCGGATCAGCACTCTTGATACGGCCTATGCCAAGCAGGACCCACGCGCACTGGCAGAGCTTTTTCACAGCCTGAAGGGCAGTGCGGGTTTCATCTGGCCAAAGAGCGATCTTGTGAAACTGAGTGCAGAGCTGGAAAAACTGGCCGACAGAAATGATTGGGACGCTGTCTCAATGGACATATCGCGCCTGCGCGCGATGCTGGTGGAAGTGGCAAAAGGGGCCGACGCATGAGAGCACTTGTCGTTGATGATGATATCGTATCGCGCATGGCCCTTGCTGACCTGATGCGCAGCTTCATTGAGCTGAAGGTCGTTGAAGCCGTGGATGGGCTGGATGCCTGGGAAAAGCTGGAAATGGGTCCGGCGCCCATGATCTGCTGCTGCGATGTGCAAATGCCGCGCCTTTCCGGGATTGATCTGTTGAAGCGCGTGCGCGCCTCAGCGCGCCATAGGGATATTCCCTTTGTTCTGGTAACCGCGGCATCAGACCTTGATACCGTCAGGAAGGCCGTGACGCTTGGCATCAGCCATTACATCGTCAAGCCCTTTCATGCGCGAGAGGCACGCGGTTCGCTACAAAAGATCCTCAACGCCGCCTGGGAAAGAATCGCAGAACCACCCTCTGCGACATTGAACCGACTGAATATCGCGCCGGATCAGTTGATGGCCTATCTTTACTCGCTACGCGGTCAATGCGCGGTTTTCGCGCGTGATTTGCGCCGGTCCCAAAACCTGCAGGATGTGCAGGACGTCGTTGGGCGATTGAAGGGCCTGCACACGGGTTGCCTGACACTTGGCCTACATTATGCGGCTGATTTGGTGATGCAATCACGCGACGAAAGGTCCGATATCGAAAGGGTTGAACAGGCCTTGATTGAAATCGAATTGGCAATTTCTTCCCAGGAAGAAAGGGTAAGGGCGCGCCACAGTCTTGCCTCTGGCGCCGCCATCAAGCGGAGCGCCGTGCAGGCCTGAACCCCTCAGGCCGCTTTCCCCAAGGGGCTCGACTGTGCTTGGGTGTGGTTGCAGGAGCCAACCATGCCAAATGCCGAATCGCCCGGGCCGTCGCCAACGCGCCATACGCAAACCGCCATGCTCGCCGAAAGGGCGGCGGTTTTGTTGCTATTGGCCTTGCTGCTCTATGGCGTCATTCGCGTTTTGGAACCCTTTGGCCTCGCCATTGCTTTCGGTGCCTTTATCGCCATCGGTACTTGGCCGCTCAGGGATGCGATGGTGAGGCGCGGCATCCCGCGCAGCATCGCTGCGACGCTGATGCTCTTGGTGTTGATCCTTTCCTTGGCGATACCCGCGCTCGCCTTGACGCCGGAATTGGGCGGGCAGATCGCACATGCTTCAAAGGTCGCGCGCGACCTGCTTGCCGGCCTGCCGGAAGCGCCACCGGCGTCACTTGCGGGGCTTCCTTTGGTGGGCGGGGCCATCAGCAATTGGTGGCCACAGTTACTCCATTTTCAGGGCGATTTTTCCGAATTGCTGGCGCCTTATGCCGGGCGCATCACCAGCCTTTTGGTGGATATCGGCCAGGCAGCGGCCGCCAGTGTGGTGCAAATCCTGCTCGCGCTCATTGTCGCCACTGCCTTCTGGGTCAGTGGCGACAAGCTGGCCGATGAGGTGAACGACATCGCCGCACGCCTTGGCGGTGACACCGGGCGCAATGCGGTTGCGGCGGCTGAAGGTGCGGTGCGCGGTGTGGCCTGGGGGATTGTTGGCACCGGCATCATTCAGGCCATGCTGATGGGCATTGGCCTTGCCATTGCGGGCGTGCCTGGCGTTGGCGTCATTTCCTTCCTGACGCTGATCTTTTCCATCAGCCAGATCTTGGGACCGCTGGTGGTGGTCGCCTGGCTTGGCGCGGCGGCCTGGCTCTACAGCGAAGGCCAAATGGTTTGGGCCATTTTCATGGGGCTGTGGGGCCTGATCATGGTCTCGGGCAGCGACAATATCGTGCGGCCCTTGCTCATCAAACGCAGCAGCGAAATGCCGTTATCGCTGATTATTCTTGGCGTCTTTGGCGGCTTGATCGCCTTTGGCTTCCTTGGGCTTTTCATCGGGCCC
>JBIKWX010000196.1:0-6840 GCA_044356095.1 Roseomonas sp. | reverse complement strand
GTC
This sequence comes from Roseomonas sp., assembly GCA_044356095.1. Taxonomy (GTDB): domain Bacteria; phylum Pseudomonadota; class Alphaproteobacteria; order Acetobacterales; family Acetobacteraceae; genus Neoroseomonas. Next base: position 6,837 of record JBIKWX010000196.1, on the reverse strand, counting down.
ATAAATCGTGACCTGAAAGCCCATGACGCGCAGCCGTTCCGCCGCCGCCATACCGGCGGGGCCGGCACCGATGATGCCAATGCTCTCAGCCCTTTCGCGCACCGGCTTGGGCGGCTTCACCCACCCATTCTCCCAGGCCGTATCGGTGATGTATTTTTCGACCGCGCCAATGGTGACCGAATTGAACCCCTTTTCGATCACACAATTGCCTTCGCACAACCGATCCTGCGGGCAAACGCGGCCACAAATTTCCGGGAAGTTATTGGTGGCCGAGGCGACCTCATAGGCTTCCTCAAGCCGGCCTTCGGCGGTCAGCTTCAGCCAATCGGGGATGTTGTTATTGAGCGGGCAATGCACCTGGCAGAAGGGCACCCCGCATTGGGAACAGCGGGAAGCCTGTTCGGTCGCCGCCTCTGCGACGAAGGGGCGATAGACCTCATTCCAATCGGCGCGGCGGGCGGTCGCTGCCCGCTTATCCGGCTGGTGCTGCGCCAGGCGCACGAATTGCAGCATTTTCTCGGCCATTGGGGGTGTCCTTGGTCGCGGGTGAGCCCTGGGCTGGCGAGGCTTTCGCCTCAGCCCTTGCCCTCCCCATAGCCAAAGCCGCGCGGCAAGGCGAGTCTTTTTTGCGCGATAAGGACAGGTTTTGTGACCTATTTAACCTGCATCATCCTTCTCTAACCCGAAATCCGCTACCCTTGCCCAAAATAAAAGACCGTTTCGGACTAATTCAGCTTGGCGCAGTCACCCTCTGCCCACCCACGCGGAACCGCGCGAGGTAGCTGGGCACAATCGCCTCCACCGCCTTGGGTTCAATGCCAAGTGCCTGAAATCCCAGGGCATTCGGCGAAACCACATTATCCTTGCCGAGCAGGATCAGCTGATCGCGCGTCAAAGGCGGCGTTGGCAGGAGCTCCCCAAGGCGCGCTTGCAGCCGCACAAAGCCCCCCGGCAGGGCGATCATGGGGCGCTGGCGGCCAGTCACGTCCAAAATGTAGCGCAGCACTTGCCGCATGCTCATCACGCGCGGGCCGCCGAGTTCAAATACCTTGCCCGAAGCCGCCGGGTCCGCCAGCGCGGCCATGGCCGCATCCGCCACATCCCCCACATAAACCGGCTGGAAGCGGGTTTCGCCCGCCACCACCGGCATGAAGGGCAGCAGGGCAGCAAGCCCGGCGAAACGGTTGAAGAATTGATCCTCGGCCCCGAAGACCACCGAAGGCCGCAGGATGATGGCGCCGGGGAAGGCCGCCAGCACGGCTGCCTCACCAGCGGCCTTGGTTTGCGCATAAAGGCTGGGGCTGCCGGCATCGGCGCCAATCGCGGACAGATGCAGGAATTGCCTGGCCCCGGCAGCAGCCGCCAGACGCGCAACGCGCCCGGCACCTTCCGCCTGGATGCGCTGATAATCCCCGGCCCGGCTTTCGAACAGAATGCCGACCAGATTGATGACAATATCCGCCCCCGCCACCGCGCGGGCCGACGAAGCCTCATCATTGATGGAGGCCGCCACCGGCGTGATCTGCCCCACACCGCCCATGGTGCAAAGCCGCGCGGCGCGTTCGGTATCGCGCCCGGCAATCCGGATGCTATGCCCGGCTGCTGCCAGGCGCTGCACGATATGGCGCCCGATAAAGCCGCCACCACCAAAAACTGTCACAAGCATTGCCCAAATCCCCAAAACCTCTCGCTCGATATGGGGCGGGCAGGCGCGGCGGGAAGGGCGGGCGCTTAGGCGATCAGCATGCCGACACCAAGGCCGATCAGCATATTCAACAGGATCGACGCCAGAACAGCAGCAAAGCCCAGCATGCGCGCCTTGATGGGGGCCACCGGAAACAACCTCTGCGCGCCATCATAAAACAGGTAAAGCGTGTAAAGCGCGCCCACCAAGGCCAGCAGCCCACCAATGGAGGGCACCATCAGCGCAAGCCCGCCAACCCAGGCCCCGGTGGGCGCAAAGGCCGCGAGCTTCATGCCGGCATTGGCATCCGGCGCGGCGCCAAACCGCGCGGCCAAGGGCGACATGATTTTGCCCATGATCAGCACACTCACCACCGCAACGATGTAGCTGATGACCAATTCCGCGATATTCGGGAGATTTCCGCCCAGAAAAGTGCCAATCGCACTGCCGATGGAAGGAATCGCCGCCATGGGCAGCACATAGCCGGCGAAGACGCCGCCCAGCGTCATGGGCTCGGCCGCAATGCCATCCCAGGTCTTGCCAGGTTCCACCAAAAGGCCCTTCGCCCGGGCGATGGTATTCATGCCGTAGCCTCCCGCTATCCTTGCGCTGATCTTGCGCCAGGCCTTGGGGCGCGGGCAAGTCATTGGTGGTGGCAGGCGGGCGCTGCTTCTGTCAGTTTCAGGCCATGGCCGATTCGCTTCCCCGTTGGCGCGACAAGCGCTTCCTTGTGCTGCTCGCACTCGGCTTTGCCGCGGGGGTGCCGCTGCCGCTTTCGGCCTTCACGCTCCGGCAGTGGCTGGCGGAATCCAACCTGTCACTGGCTGCCATCGGCTTCACGGCGCTGATTGGGCTTTCCTATTCGCTGAAATTCCTCTGGTCACCGCTGATAGATCATAGCCCGCCGCCCTTGTTCCGCAGGCTCGGGCGCCGGCGCGGCTGGCTGCTTTCCATCCAAATTCCGCTGATCGGCGCCATTATCGCACTCGGCCAAACCAACCCCGCGCTGAATGTCAGCCTGACAGTGGCGGTGGCTGTTGCGGTCGCTTTTCTGTCGGCCAGCCAGGATATTGTGATTGACGCCTTTCGTATCGAAAGCCTGGACGAGGCGGATCAGGGCTATGGCCTCGCCTGCTATGTCTGGGGCTATCGCGGCGCCTTGCTGGCGGCGACGGCGGGGGCGCTCGCCATGGCCGAATTCGCCGGCTGGGCCTTCGCCTTTGCCGGCTGCGCGGGGATGGTTGGGCTTGGCGTGCTTGCCGTGCTTCTAGCGGCCGAGCCCGAACGCCAGACCAACGCCGCACCTGAAGGCTGGGCCGCGCGGCTGCGTTATGCGGTGATTGAACCCTTCGCCGATTTCATGCGCAGGCGCTATTGGTTCGCGATCCTGGCCTTTGTGGCCTTGTTCAAGCTGGGCGAGGCCCTGGCCGGCATCATGACCGCGCCCTTCTATCGCCAGCTTGGTTTCACGCGCCTGGAAGTGGCGGGTGTATCCTCGGTCTTTGGCCTTGTCGCGACACTGGCCGGCGCGCTGGCCGGCGGTTGGTTGGTGGCGAAGCTTGGCACCGGGCGCGCCTTGATCCTGACCGGGATCACGCAAATGCTCTCCAACCTTATGTATGTCGCCTTGGCTTTTGCGGGGCATGATATCCGCATGCTGTTTGCGCAGGTGGGGGTGGAGAATTTCACCGATGGCTTGGCGGATGCAGCGTTTCTTTCCTATCTGGGCATGCTGACCAGCCGCAGCTTCACCGCGACGCAATATGCGCTGCTGTCATCCCTGGCGGCAGTGCCCTTACGCACCTTGGGCGCGACATCGGGCATGCTGGCAGAGGGCCTGGGCTGGCCGTGGTTTTTTGTGCTGACCACGGTGGCAGCGCTGCCCGCCATGGCCATCATGGTCTGGCTGCTGCGCCGCCTGCCGCCTGGAATGGAAAGAACCGCGACATGACCAGCCCCTTCCTGCTGACGCCTGTACTGCTGCTCGGCAGCAATATCCTGATGACCTTCGCCTGGTATGGGCATTTGAAGCAGCCCACCTGGCCCATTTGGCTTGCGGTGCTGGCTTCCTGGGGCATTGCGTTTTTCGAATATTGCCTGGCAGTGCCCGCAAACCGGATCGGCTATGGGGTTTTCACCGGCCAGCAGCTCAAGATCATGCAGGAAGTGATTACGCTTGCGGTCTTTGCCGTGTTTTCTGTGATGTGGCTGGGGGAGCCATTGCGCTGGAATTTCGCCGCCGCCGCGCTGTGCCTGCTCGGCGCTGTGGTGTTCATTTTCCTGCCCGTTGATTAGCCGTGTCAGGGTTGATCCCCCCTGCCGCCGGGCGTATGGCGCAAGGCGTTATTTGCACGGATGCCTACAATGACTGATGTGATCGCGCCGCGCCGCGCGCTGCTTTCCGTTTCCGACAAGACAGGGCTGATTGAATTTGGCCGTTTCCTCGCCGCGCGCGGGGTGGAGATCCTTTCCACCGGCGGCACGGCCAAGGCGCTGCGCGAGGCGCGCGTGCCCGTGAAGGATGTATCGGACCATACGGGCTTTCCGGAAATTCTGGATGGCCGTGTGAAGACGCTTGTGCCGCAAGTGCATGGCGGCATTCTGGGCCGGCGCGATCTGGCCGAGCATCTGGCGCAAATGCAAGCGCATGGCATTGCGCCGATTGATCTGGTCGCGGTCAATCTCTACCCGTTCGAGGCAACGGTTGCGAAGGGTGCGGATTTCGACGATTGCATCGAAAATATTGATATCGGCGGCCCGGCGATGATCCGCAGCGCGGCGAAGAATCACGCCCATGTCGCAGTGCTGACGGAGCCCGCGCATTTTGCCGAGGTGCAGGCGGAAATTGCCGAAGCGGGCGGCACGCGCCTGGCTACGCGTCGGCGTTTGGCGGCTGCGGCCTATGCGCGCACCGCAGCCTATGATGCGGCGATTTCCGGCTGGTTTGCGGGGCAGGAAGGGCAAGCATTTCCTGAACGCCTCAGCTTCACCGGCACGCTGCGTCAGACTTTGCGCTACGGCGAAAACCCGCATCAATCGGCAGCGTTTTATGTGGATGGCAGCGCACGCCCCGGCATTGCCACCGCGCGGCAAATCCAGGGGAAGGAGCTTTCCTATAACAACCTGAACGATACCGACGCGGCCTTTGAAGCACTCGCCGAATTTGTCGATCCAGCAATTGTGATTGTGAAACACGCCAATCCCTGCGGCATTGCAGTCGCCGGCGATTTGGCGCAGGCCTGGGATCGCGCGCTGCTATGCGATCCGGTTTCGGCTTTCGGCGGCATTGTCGCGGCCAATCGCAAGCTGGATGCCGCGGCGGCAGAGCGCATCACGGCAATCTTCACCGAAGTGGTCATTGCGCCCGATGCGGATGAAGCCGCACTCGCGGTTTTTGCCAAAAAGAAGAATCTGCGCCTGCTGCTGACCGGTGGCCTGCCCGACCCTGCCGCGCCGGGGATGGTGTTCCGTTCCGTCGCGGGTGGCTTTCTGGCGCAATCGCGCGATGCCGGGCGCGTGACGGAAGCGACCCTGAAATGCGTCACGAAGCGCGCGCCGAGCGCTGGCGAAATGGCCGATCTGCTATTTGCCTTCCGTGTCTGCAAGCATGTGAAATCCAATGCCATTGTCTATGCCAAAGGCTTGGCCACAGTGGGCATTGGCGCGGGGCAGATGAACAGGGCGGAGAGCAGCCGCATCGCTGCCTGGAAAAGCGAAGCCGCAGCCAAGGCAGCGGGTTTGCCTGAACCTTTGGCCAAGGGTTCGGTTGTCGCATCGGATGCGTTTTTTCCCTTTGCCGATGGGCTGGAAATCGCGGCTTCTGCCGGTGCGACCGCCATCATTCAGCCGGGCGGTTCGATCCGCGATAATGAGGTGATTGAGGCCGCCGATAAGGCCGGGCTTGCCATGGTCTTCACCGGCATGCGGCATTTCCGGCATTGAAGCGCGCATAGGGGCCGCATGCAGAATTGGACCTTGCCAGGCTGGTTGCCACCTGATGCGGTATTGCCGCTCGCCATCCTATTGGCGGCGCTGGTCATTGCGCTGGTGCTGATCCTGCGCCGCCCCGCACCTGATCCGTTGGCGGGCATGGTGCTCGGCCAGCTTTCCGCTTTGGCGGATGCGCAGGAACGGCAAGCGCAACGCGTGGCGACGCTGGAAGGCAATATCGCTGATCGCGTCAATAGCGTGGTGATGGACCAAACCCGCGTGCTGAATGGCGCCGTGCAGGAACAAATCGCGCGCATCGCGGCCCAGGAAGCCGCCATGGCGGATCGGCTGACGCAAGCGGAACGCAGCCTGACAGAAGCGATCAAGGGTCAGAATGAAAGCCTTAGCGTAGCACTCAGCAGCCAGACCGAACGCATGACAACAAGCCTTGGCGCGACCTCTGCCGAGATCAAGGAAAGGCTTGCGGTGATTGATGCGGCGCGCGGCAATATCGAAGCGCTCGGCAATCAGGTGAATACGCTCGCAGGGATTCTGGGCAATAAGCAGGCACGCGGCGCCTTTGGCGAAAGCCAGATGGAACAGATCATCGCGGATCGGCTGCCTTCCGATGCCTTCACGCTGCAAGCGACACTGTCCAATAACAGGCGTGCCGATTGCCTGATCCATCTGCCAAACCCACCCGGCCCGATTGCGATTGATTCGAAATTCCCGCTGGAATCCTGGCTGATGCTGCGCGATGCCGCAGATGATGCAACACGCACCCAGCGCCTGCGGCAATTTTCCACCGATGTACAAAAGCACATCAAGGATGTGGCGGATCGCTATATCATCGCTGGCGAGACCGCCGAAGGCGCACTGATTTTTGTACCGTCCGAGGCGATTTATGCTGAACTACATACCTCGCTCGTCTCGCTGGTTTCGGATGCCACGCGGCGCGGGGTTTATATTGTCTCCCCCACCACGCTTTGGGCGGTGCTCGGCACCATGCGCGCGCTGCTGCGTGATGTGCGGCTGCGCACGGAAGCGGGACGCATCCGGAAGGAAGTGGACAAGATGCTGGCGGATGTCGGGCGGTTGGAAGACCGCACCGATAGCCTGCGCAAGCATTTCGGCCAGGTGCAGAAGGATGTGGAGCAGATCGAAACCTCCACCAACGCCATCAAGCGCGGCGGGCAGCGCATCGCTGATCTGGAATTGGAAGA
>JBIKWX010000195.1:0-6888 GCA_044356095.1 Roseomonas sp. | reverse complement strand
AACCCTTGAATATGACGAAAGGTACCGTCTTGAAACCACCTTATGAAATCCGCCTAGCCGCGGGCTGGTCTGTTCCCGTTGCCGGCATCTTGGTGGCATTGATCGTCATGTTCCTTAGGCGGCCTGATATCCTTCTAGATGCTAAGCTTTGGGCTGAAGACGGTACGGTTTGGTATACTGAAGCATATCGCGACGGTGCGCTATCTGCGCTTCTGCGCCCTCAGAATGGCTATTTCCAAACTATCTCGCGGCTTGTGTTTGGCATGTCGCTAGCAATTCCGCTCGAGCATGTACCGTTTTTTGCTAACTGCGTGGGGCTTATCATCCGCGCAGCCCTTGTTGGGTTTCTGCTGTCAACCCGTTTTGAATGGATTCCGTGGTCAGCAAGGTTGGCGTTGATAATCTACTACCTCCTGATGCCTAAGATCGGCGAGGTACATGCGAACGTAACCAATACCCATTGGTATCTGGCTCTCTATGCCTTAATGGTGGTGATCGCCAGCCCTGCCTATGGCCGCGCGGGCAAGTTTCATGACTATGCGGTGTTCGCCATAGCTGGCTTAAGCGGCCCCTTCATTTTGCTGCTGATTCCATGCCTTGCATTGCGGGTTCTTGGGGATACTGAGAACCGCAACCAAGCTATTCGCCTTTTGCTCTTCGCGGGCATTCTCGGAAGCATTCAACTGATAGCTATTTTCTTGGACAGCGGCGATACAAGGTCGGCGGCACAGCTAGGCGCTACGCCCGCAGTCCTTGTAAAAATTTTAGGATCTCGAGTCATTACGGAGGCATTCCTGCCACGCGGTTCACGAGACCTGACCGTGAACTCCATTATCGTGCTAATTGCCTCAGTAATTGTAGTGTTGGGCTTACGCGCAGGAGGATGGCGCGCCCTCAGTATCGCATTACTCGGTGCGCTCCAGATGGCCGCGGCGCTGGCATCGCCGATGATATCGCTGACTGAGCCTCAATGGCCATTATTCCTGATTTCTGGCGATCGCTATTTCGTAATTCCAAGGTTGACGTTCGTCGCACTGGCCTTATTCGCGTTTTCGCATGTGGGCGTCGAAAGACGGTTGAAGATAGCTCTGGCAGTAATAGCAGTGCTGACATTACTCCCGAGTTTCCGCCTTAAGCCTGTTCGAGGCCCTTCCTTCGCTTTGGAGGTCGTCCATTATCGAAACGCGAACCAAGGAGACTTAGTCACGCTTCGTATTGCGCCGCCACCCTGGAGAATGACCCTAATCCGCCGCTGAGGCGCGGTTCCGTATTGTGCGACCGCGTGTTCCTGAAGCGCCCCAAGGACGAGGCAGGGCGTATCGCCGGCTTCGGTCGCGGCGCCTTCCCCTTGCATCAGATCAGTGCGCCTCCCGAGCGTGACGTGCGGCCCATCAGTGCCGAACACGGTGCAGAGCGTTTTTGTGTTGGGAATACAGAGGCGGAAATCGCGGGCCTTGCCGCGCGCTGGACCGGCGATGCGCCGATTGCAACCAATCCCCGCCCCGTGCGTGGTGCGGCGGATTTGGAGGAAATCTTGCGGCTTGCGAGTTAAAGGTTCCGCCGTTCCGCGCGCAGCGTCGGCAGGCCAATCCCGGTCGCGTCAAAACCGCCATCCACGGCAATCACCTGGCCGGTCAGGTAGCTCGCGCGGTCGCTGCATAGGAAAAACACTGCCTCTGCCAGCTCTGCTTCCAGCCCATAGCGATTGAGCGGCAAATGGTCGTGATAATCGGCGCGGATTTCCGGCGTATGCACGGCCTTCGCCATCGCCGTATCCACCGGGCCGGGGGCGACCGCATTCACGCGTATGCCAAGGCTCGCGAATTCCACCGCCTGCTGCTTCGTCAAATGCGCAAGCCCGGCCTTGCTGGTGCCATAGGCAACCCGCAGCGTTGAAGCGCGCAAGCCGGAGATGGAAGTGATATTCACCATCGCCCCGCCGCCCGCCTCGGCCATGATCGGCGCTGCTGCCTGCGCCGCGAGGAATGGGCCGGTCAGGTTCACCGCCAGCACGCGCGCCCAATCTTCCGGCGTGGTTTCCAGAATGGGTTTGAAAATCGCGATGCCGGCATTATTCACCAGCGCATCCAATCGCCCGAAATGCGCGGCAGCTTTTTGGACCGCCGCAGCAATGGCGGGCGGGTCTGAAACATCACAGATGATCTCGAGCGTTTTTGCGGGCTCCGCCAGCGCTGCCATGGTTTCGCTGAGTTGCTCGGCGTTGATGTCAAGCAGCGCGACATTCCAGCCCTCGGCCAGAAACCGCTTCGCGACGGCAAGCCCGATGCCGCGCGCGGCGCCGGTGACAAGGGCGGTCTTCATGCTGATATCCTATCCTTCAACGCGGCATGCTGCCGGCGCGGCCAGCGGTTGACCCGCCATCAATCACCAATTCACTGCCCGTCATATGCCGCGAAGCGTCGGATGCCAGGAACACAACACCAGCCGCGATATCCGCCGCCGTGCCGGCTTCCCCCAAAGGCACGATATTCGCGGCCAATTGGCGCGGATCAATCGGCGCATTGCGGCCACCTTCAGCGCCCTGCGGCATCTTCTGCCAAATATCGGTTTCAATCACGCCGGGATGGACGGAATTGCAGCGAATCCCATCCCGGGCGCCAGCACATTCCAGCGCGACCGATTTTGAGAATAGCCGCACCGCGCCCTTGCTCGCGGAATAACCAGCCAAGCCCGCAGAACCGCGAATGCCGGCGATGGATGACATCATGATGATGGAACCACCCCCGGCGCGGCGCATGGCGGGAATGGCGTATTTCACCGATAGAAACACACCATCAATATTGACTGCATTCTGCCGCCGCCAATCGGCCAGCGACATATCAAGCAAAGGCTTCATGATGGCGATGCCGGCATTGGATACGAGCACATCAAGCCGTCCGAATTGCGCTTCAATGGCGGCGATCACCTCGGCCCAACGCGCTTCATCCGTCACATCCTGATGCAGATAGAGTGCCTGCTGTCCGGCGGTGCGGAGCTTTTCAGCCAAAGCCTCACCGCGCAGATCATCAACATCGGTCAGCACCACCTTGGCACCTTCGGCGGCAAGAGCCTCCGCGCAAGCCGCGCCAATACCTGCCGCAGCGCCCGTGATCAGCGCGACCTTGCCTTGCACCTGTCCCATTGTATCCCCCTCAAGCAAAACGTTCCGCCGCGAAGGGCGTGAAATCGAAATTGGGTTTCTCGCCAGCCACCAGCGCGCCCATCAACGCGCCAGTCGGCGCCGAGCCCGTCAGGCCCAAATGCCCATGACCAAAGGCGCAATAAAGCCCCTGCCACGCGCTGACCGGCCCCATCACCGGCACGCTATCGGGCAGGCAGGGGCGATGCCCCATCCAGATCTTGCCGCCTTCCGTGCGCGCCTTCGGGAATACCTTTTTCAGATCACCCAACAACAACATCGCGCGCGCTTCCGTGGGCGGCGCATCAAGCCCGGCGATTTCAACCGAACCCGCCACGCGCAGCCCTTCTTCCATAGGGCTAATAAAGACCTTGCGATCAGCGGGCGATAGCACACGCCCCACCTTAACGCCCGCATCCGGCAGCATCACGTGATAACCGCGCTGGGTTTCCAAGGGCACTTTCAGCCCAAGCGGTGCGAGCAAACGCGCGGACCAGGCGCCAGCCGCGAGCACAATCTGATCCGCGGCAATATCCTCACCCACGCAGCGCACACCGGTCACGCGCTGACCTTCGGTCAGGATCGCCTGCACCTCAAGGCTGCGAATCTCGCCCCCCATCCGGCGCACGCCATTCGCCACCACGGCCGCCAACCGCGCTGGATTCACGCAGGAACCGTGATCGGGCAGATAAAGGCCAATCTGGTAATCTTCCGAAACCTCTGGCTCCAACTCGCGCAAGGCCGGCCCGACCAGCTTCTGCACCTTCAGCCCGTGCTTCTGGCGCAGCGTCAGGGAGGCATTGTCCTTCGCGAGCTGTTCCTCATTCCGATAGAGATACATCTGGCCTTCTTCGCGGATCAGGTCACGCGCCCCTTCCGCCGCCAGGATTTCACGATGCCGATCGGGCGCGGAAAACAGCAGCGCGGAAAGCGCAACGGCGGCGGCTTCGACCTTCTCCCGCCGGGCGGAAGCGACAAAGCGTAGCAGCCAAGGCATGGCGCGCAGCCAATAGCGCGCGGGGATATGCAAAGCGCCGGCGGGGTCCATCAGCATTTTTGGCACCTGCGCCAGCACGCCCGGCATGGCAAGCGGCGCCACCGACCCATGGCTGATGGCGCCCGCATTGCCGGTATAGGCGGCACCTTCCTTGCCGGCTTCCAGCACCAGCGGCTTCAGCCCGCGCCGCGCCAAATGCCAGGCGATGCATAGGCCAACAATGCCTCCCCCGATAATCACCGGGGCGGGCTTGGGGGATTGCGTTTCCATCAGGCCATCCTGACGCAGTCTTCAGCCCCAGGGAAGCGCCCGGTTGACGCACCGGGGCCAGGGCCTCAATTTCGGCGCCTGTGGAGGATGCCAGCATGAAAATCACCCCCAATAATGCCGGGCTCGGCGCCCAGGTTGAAGGCATTGACCTGCGAGAGCCTGCCTCGCCCGAGGATTTCCGCACGCTTTTGCGGGCGCTCGGCGAATATGGCGTGTTGTGTTTTCCGAAGCAGGATCTGGAAGCGCCGCAAGTGGCGGCCTTCGGCAAGCGCTTTGGCGATTTGGAAGTGAATGTCGCCAATCTGTTCCATGCGCCTGGCCATCCGGAAGTGATGATCCTGTCCAATATGAAGGATGAAGCGGGCAAGCCTATTGGGCTGAATGATGCCGGCCAGGGCTGGCATACGGATATGTCCTATTCGAAGGAAATTGCGCTGGCGAATATGCTGCACGCCAAGCGTGTGCCGCGGCGCGATGGCAAGGTGCTGGGGGCGACGCAATTCCGCAATATGCATGCCGCCTATGCCGATTTGCCGGCTGAGGTAAAGGCGCGCATTGAAGGCCGCGTTGCCATTCATGATTTCAGTAAATTCTGGGATATGATGCGCCAGCGCCCGGGCAGTATTCGCGGGCCACTCACGCCCGAACAGCGCGCGAAAAAGCCGCCGGTTGAGCAACCGATTATGCGTATTCACCCGATCACCGGGCGGCCAGTGCTTTACTGCAATTGCGGCTATGCCATGCATGTGAAGGATATGGACCGCGCCGAATCCGATGCGCTGCTGGATTATTTGTTTCGCCATCAGGCGCAGGACAAATACCTCTATACGCATGAATGGTCGGAAGGTGATGTGCTGATCTGGGACAATATCGGCACCATGCATAATGCGGTGGCCGATTACCTGCCCGGTGAGGATCGCTACATCCTGCGCGTGCAGGTTATGGCGACACTTGATTACGCGGCGCTGGCGGCATGAAGCTGGTCACATTCCAGGGCGCGCATGGCCCAATACTTGGCGGCGTGGTCGGTGAAAGCCTGATCGCCCTGCGCCCTGCCCTATCCGCCGCGATGCGCGCCGCCGGTGAGGCTGATCGCAGTGCCGAGGTGATCCCCGCCGATATGGTAGCGCTGCTTGGCGACGACGCAGCGATGACTGCCGCTGGGCGCGCGCTTGCCTTCGCCGCGCGGGCCGAAAACGCCGCGCTGCGGCAACCGCTTGCGGAGGCCAAACTCCTGGCGCCGTTGAAGCCCGGCAAGATTTTGGGTGTCGGGCGCAATTACGGCGATCACGCCAAGGAAGTCGGTGGACCGAAGTTGGAAATGCCGCGCATTTTCATGAAGCCGGCAAGCTCCGTCGTGGGTCCCGGCGCGGTAGTGAAAATCCCGCGCGATGTAAAGAAGGCCGATTGGGAAGTGGAACTTGGCGTCGTGATCGGCAAGACAGCGCGTGATGTGCCGGAAGGCGTCGCCTTGGATTATGTCGCGGGCTACACGGTGCTGAATGATGTCAGTGCGCGGGAATTTCAATTCGATGTGCCGCTTGCCATGACATCCTTCGCCAAAGGCATGGATGGCTTCTGCCCCATGGGCCCCTGGATCGTGACGCCAGAAGAAGTGGGCGAGCCCTGGATGCTGGACGTGAAATGCTGGCTGAATGGCGAAGAAGTGCAACACGGCAATACACGCGATCTGATCTTTTCCGTCTCCGCGCTGATTGCCTTTCTCTCGCGTTATATGACACTGGAACCAGGCGATGTGATTGCGACCGGCACACCGGCCGGCGTTGGGCATTTCCGTGACCCGCCGCGCTATTTGAAGCCGGGCGATAGGTTGCGCTTGGAAGTGGAACGCGTTGGCGTTCTGGAACATGCGATTGGTTGACATGAAGGGGAGGCAAGAATGACAAAGCGTTTTCTGCTGGCAGCCATGGCTGCGTTTTTGGCGCTGCCGGCCTGGGCGCAGCCCAAGGCACCGGGCACGGATTACCCGAATAAGCCGGTGCGTGTGATTGTGGCCTTCGCTGCCGGCGGAAATGCCGATATCAATGCGCGGCTCATTTCAACCGCGCTGTCGCAGCAATTGGGCCAGCAATTCGTGGTGGAAAACCGGCCCTCCGGCGGTGGCACTGTGGCCTTTGAAACCATCGCGCAAACGGCACCGGATGGTTACACCTTGCTGGTTGGCGCGCTTGGGTCGCATACCTTGAACGTCGGGCTTTATGGCGACCGGCTGCGTATCCATCCGCTGACGGGCGTGGATCACGTGACCATTTCCAGCCATTCGCCGATTGTTCTGGCGACCCACCCTTCCATGAATGTGCGCACGCTGGCGGAGTTTCGTGCCGCTGTGGCGGCGGGCGGTGGCAATGTGCTGTACGGGTCTTCCGGCAATGGCTCGACCGGCCATATTTCATCGGCCTTGCTGCTGCATCTGCTTGGCGTGCCTGCAACCCATGTGCCGTATCGCGGATCAGCCGCGGCT
>JBIKWX010000194.1:0-6891 GCA_044356095.1 Roseomonas sp. | reverse complement strand
AGGCAAAATCGCGTCGTTGAAATCATAGCGCGCATTGTGCAGATCGCGCCCTTCCTCGGCGGGGCCATTGCCGATCCAAACGAAGGCGCCTGGCACTTCCTTGAGGAACCAGGCAAAATCCTCGCCCGTCATGGCGGGGCGCATATCGCGCCGCGTTGCGGTGACGCTTGCGGCAGCCGCCGCCGCCAAATCGCGTTCCGCCGGGGAATTCGCCGTGACACCAAGGCCAGGGCTGATGATCAGCGTGCCCTTCACACCGCAGGTTGCCGCCACGCCATCCGTGATGCGCTGCAAGCCTTCCTTGATGGCATCGCCCGCTTCATCATAAAGCCAACGAATGGTGCCGCGTATGGCAACGCGGCGCGGCACCTGGTTTTGTGCCTCGCCACCTTCAATCACTGTCAGGCTGACCACGCCGCCCATCAGCGGGTCCAGATTGCGCGCGACGATGGATTGCGCCGCGACAATGGCATGGCCTGCGGCGAGCAAGGGGTCGCGCGTCAGATGCGGCAATGCGGCATGGCCGGCATGACCATCGAAGATCAATTCGATGCGTGCGCCGGCCGCCATCACCGCGCGGTCATGAATGGCAATGGTGCCGGCAGCCAGGCCCGGCCAATTATGCCAACCAAAAATCCGGTCCATCGGAAAGCGTGTGAATAGCCCATCGGCAATCATCGCGAGCGCGCCGCCACCGCCTTCTTCTGCCGGCTGAAACACCAGATGCACCGCGCCCGCCCAGCTTTTATCTTCCAGCAGCAGCCGCGCCGCACCCAATAGCGCCGTGGTGTGACCATCATGCCCGCAGGCATGCATCACGCCGGGCACGGTGGATTTCCAGGGCAGGTCATCCGCCTGTTCCTGAATGGGCAGCGCATCCATATCGCCGCGCAACCCGACGGACCGATTGCCCCCGCCGCGGCGGATCGTTGCCACCACGCCATGGCCGCCGACATGCTCGGCAATGTCGGTAATGCCCATCTCGCGCAGCTTTTCCACCACAAAGGCCGCGGTCGGGCCTTCATGCAGGGTCAGGCCAGGATGGGCGTGCAGGTGCCGCCGCCAGGAAGTTAGGGTAGCGTGAAATTCATCCGTCATGATTCGTCCTTCCTACCCTTCCCCAGCCAAGGCCGCCACCAACCATAGGTGGTTGCCTTGGTTGCTTTTATGCACCTGCCTCATCTTGTCCAACCCGCTCCCGGCGCAAGAACCAACCGCCATCCCCTACCGCGTTGAAATCACCCCGGATGATGACCGGGCGCTGGTGTCTGCCATTGAAGCGGTTTCGCAATTGATAAGGCTCGCCGAAACCGCGCCCACCGATGGCTATGGGCTGCTCGCCCGCGCGCGGGCCGATCTGCCGCGCCTGGCTGAAGCGCTTCGCGCCGAGGGTTTTTGGGGCGGCGCGGCACGGATTGAAATCGCCGGGGAGGATGTGAACCAGCGCGGCGCTGCCCCGCCCGAGGCCGATCCCGCCAAGCCCCTGCCGGTCTCGCTGATCCTGACCCCCGGCCCGCGCTACCGCATCGGGCAAATCCTGCTGCGCGCCGAACCCGCCGATCAGGACGCGCTGCTGGAACAGGCCGCCGCCGAGCTTCGCATCGCGGAAGGCGATCCAGCCCGCCCGGCCGATATCCTCGCTGCCGAGGAAGCGCTGCTGCGCGAACTCCGCCGCGCGGGCCATCCCTTGGCGAGTGTTGTGGCGCGTGAGGCAGTGGTGGATCACGACACCAAAACCATGGACATCATCTGGCGCATCGCGCCAGGGCCGCTCGCGGATTTCGCGCGGCCAAGTGTGGCGGGCACAACGCGCACCAACCCCGCGATGCTGGAACGGCTGGCGGCGCGGCGGCTGGAAGGCCAGCCCTATTCGCCCGAAAGGCTGGAACGCGCCCGCCGTGCCCTGATGGGGCTTGGCGTTTTCGGCTTTGTGCGGGCTGAGGAAGGCCAGGCCTTGGACCCAACCGGGCGGCTGCCGGTGCATTTCCAGGTGCAGGAACGCCCACGCCATGTGGTGGGCGGGCGCTTCGGCTATGAGACCAATTACGGCCTGACCGCCAGCGGCTATTGGGAAGACCGCAATATCTTCGGTGGCGCTGAGCGGCTTCGGCTGGAAGCTGAGATTGCGCGCATCGGCGAAACCGGGATTGAAAACGCCACCTATCGCGCCTTTGCCACGCTGCGCACGCCGGAATTTCTGGGGCGCGATCTGCAAAGCACCTCCCAAATCGGCGCGGTGCGCGAAAGGCTGCGCGCCTATGATCGTGACGCTGCCCTGGCGTCCTTCGTGCTGGAACATCGGCTTTCGGATACCATGGCGGTCGCGGCAGGGCCGAATTATGAGGAAGGGCGCATTGGCCGCGATGGGGATATGGAAGCCTTTCGGCTGTTCGGGCTGACGGGGATTTTTCGCTACGATAATACAACGAACCCGCTTGACCCGCGCCAGGGCCAGCGCTTCACCTTCAGCGCGACCCCGTTCTATTCAGCGATGGATGCCAATAGCTTCACGCGCGCCCTGGCAATCGGCACCAGCTATTTTGACATTCTGGGCAATGGCGACAGTGTCTTGGCGCTGCGCGCCGCGATTGGCAGCGCGCCCGGTGCGGACCGGGATGAGATCACTTTGGATAAGCGCTTCTATGCCGGCGGTGGTGGTTCGGTGCGCGGCTATACCTATCAATCCATCGGGCCGCGCGATGCCGCCAATCGGCCACTCGGCGGTGCCAGTTTGGTGGAAGGCAGCATCGAATGGCGCCAGAGGCTTTCGCAAAACTGGGGCATGGCGGCGTTTCTGGATGCGGGCAGTGTCGGGGAAGAGGCCAAGCCGGATTTCAGCCGGCTGCGCGCCGGCACCGGGCTTGGGATCAGGTATCTGACCGCGATCGGGCCGCTGCGCTTTGATGTTGGCGTGCCTTTGGATCGGCAAAAGGATGATCCATCCTTCGCGATCTATATCGGCTTTGGGCAGGCTTTTTGACATGCGCCATCTGCGCCGACTGCTGATCCTGGTTTTGGCGATACCGCTTGTCATTGCGGCGATTCTGGGCGGCGTGCTCGCTTGGGTGCAATGGGGGAATGGTGCCGCGACCATGGCACGGCTTGCGCAGCGTTTTGTGCCGGGGCTGGTGATTGAAGGGCTTGCGGTGACGCTGCCGCGCGAGGTGCGCGCCACGCGCATCACGCTTGCGGATGAGGGCAGCATTTGGCTTGAGGTCACCGCGCCGCGCATTGCCTTCGATCTGCAAGCGCTATGGCAGCGCAAAGCGCATCTGCGGGAAGTGACCGCCGAGCGCATCACTCTGCACCGCCTGCCCGCTTCCGAGGAGCATGAGCCGCGCGATGGCCCGCTGCTGCCATCCCTGCCGCATTTGCCCATCGCTCTGCGCATTGACCGCCTGGCGGTTGCAGACATCGCTGTTGCTGAGGATGTTTTCGGCCAGGGCTTTCGCGCGGCACTTGAAGGCAAGGCAGCGCTGAAGGCCGCGCGGCTTTCGGGTGAGGTCGCGCTCAAACGGCTCGATGCACCAGGTGAGGCGCGGCTTGAATTGGACCTTGCCCCAGATGCGGACCGGCTTTTCGCGCGGCTCGATCTGGCGGAACCGCCGGGGGGTGTGCTGGCAAGCGCGCTTGGTGTGGCGTCCGAACCCGCAAAGCTGGCGCTGTATCTGGAAGGCCCGGCCAGCGGCGCGACGTTGAGCGTGCAGGCACAGCTCGGCAGCGCGGCAGAGGCAGCGCTTTCCGGCACCATCAGCGCCGATGCGCGCGGCGCGGGGTTTGCGCGGCTTTCAGGCCATGTCGCGGCAGTGCCTTTGCTGCCGGCGCCATTGGCCGAAGCACTCGCACGCCTGGAATTCACTTTGGATGCGGCGCGCGATCGCGCGGGCATCATCACACTTCGCGATGTTGCAGCGAAGGCGCCGCTTGGCGAGGTGATGCTTGCAGGCCGGCTTGATCCGAAGCGCGAGGAAGCGGCGCTGCACGGCACTATCTCGCTTGGTGCCAGTGGGCTTCTTGCCGCCTATGTGCCAGAGGAAATCGCCTGGGAAGGAGCCCGCGCGCGGTTTCGGCTGGATGGCAAGCTGACGGCGCCGCATGTGACGCTGGATGCCGATTTGCAAGGCTTTTCTAGCAGCATTGCGGAATTGGGCGCGGCGCTTGGCACCACCCCGCGCTTGAGCCTGCAGGCGCGCGCGCCGACGCGCATTGAAAGCCTGAGGCTGATCGGCGCCGGCAATGAACTCACCGCTGCGGGGGATATTGGCGAGAACCTTGATCTGCGTTTCGGCTTGCGCCTTGCCGATCTTGCATCCCTGCTGCCGGAACTCGCCGGCGCCTTGACCGCGGAAGGCCATGTGCATGGCGCACGGGATGATCCTTCCATTACGCTGAAGGCGCGCGGCGAGAGCATCACGCGCGGTGCCGAGGTGCTTGCTGCACCACAGCTCGACCTGCTTCTGGAAACGCCCTTGTCGCGCCCACGTGCGGAAGCGCGGCTTGAGGCGATTTATGCCGGCTTGCCGCTGACACTGTTACTTTCCGGCGTGCCGGAAGGGCGTGCGCTTAGGATCAATCAGGTCGACGCGGCTTTCGGTGAAGCGCGACTTTCGGGGCGCGGCTTGCTTGATGTGCAAAAGCCGCTTTTCGATGGCGCGATGTCACTTGCCATTCCCGATCTGGCGCCCTTTGGCGATATTTTCGGCCATACAATGACTGGCAGCCTGTCTTTGGAAGCCGCAGGGCGCGATGCCGCTGGCGTGCAGCAGGTCACAGCAAAGTTGCAAGCCCCCGAAGCCAGCTTCGATGGACGCAGGCTTGCCTTGCGCGCGGAACTCGCCGGCAGCCTGGATGATGCCAGCGCCAGCTTCAGCGCGCGGCATGGCGAAGCAGCGCTTACGGGCGAAGCGACGCTCAACATGGCCGGCGAGGCACGCGTGGTCACGCTACCAAACCTGATGCTCGCTTATGGCGCTGAACAGGTGAAGCTCACCGCGCCGGCGCGTATCGAAATCTTGCCCGATGGGCGCATCAATATCGCGGAGACGATTATCACCAGCAATCGTGGTGGTCGGCTGCGGCTGGAAGGTTTCTGGAGTGCGGCGGAGACATCGCTGAAGGCGACACTGTCAGCCCTGCCCATCGCCCCCTTCGCCGCCTTGCTGGTGCCAGAAGCAAAATTGGCCGGCACGCTCACCGGTGAGGCGCGGCTGAATGGCACGGCAGATGAACCGCGCTTTGACATCAAATTGGAAAGCCCTGGCATCACCAGCGCCATGCCCGCCGCGCGTGGCCTGCCGCCTTTGCGCGTTTCGGTGACCGCCAATGGCACGGCAGAGGGGGCGGAAGCGCGTGCGTCAGTCACGGGCGGGAATGCGGTGCGCTTGGCAGCGACAGCGCGGCTGGCGGGGCTTTCGCCTGACGCCGCACTTTCCGGCAGTATCACCGGGCGGCTTGATCTGGCGCCCCTTGTGCAACCCCTGCTCGCTGCCGGGGCGCAGCGCGTTACGGGCATTGCCAATCTCAATTTGCGCCTGGAAGGCAGCCTGGCCGCGCCGCGCCTGGCGGGTGATGCCGCTATCGCCAATGGCAGTTTTCGTGATTTGCAGCAGGGCGTGACCTTGAATGAGATCACCGCCGCCATCACTGCGGATGATCGGCGCTTCAACCTGACGCGTTTTGCCGCGCGCACGCCGGGCGGGGGGAGCCTCGGCGGTTCCGGCATGATTGATCTTGGCAAGCCGCGCCTGCCCTTCAATGTCAGCCTGAATGCCAATGGCGCGCGACCGGTGAATTCCGATCTCGGCAATGCCACCTTGGATGGTGCGCTGAGCTTGGCTGGTGAGGTGCTTGGCGACAGCAGGCTTTCCGGCAAGCTTTTGGTGCAGCGGGCAGAGCTCCGCATTCCGGATCGGCTGCCGCCTTCAATCCGAACCCTGCCCGGCGTGCGCGAAAGGGGCCAACGCCCGCCCGGCGTGCCGCCCTTGGCGCCACCGGCGCGCGGCGAGGCTGTGGAAACCTCTCTGCCGCCCATTGCGCTTGATCTGACCATTGAAGCGCCGCGTGCGATTTTCTTGCGTGGGCGCGGCCTTGATGCCGAATTGGGTGGCGAGGTGAAGGTGGGCGGCACGCTGGCAGCGCCGCAGCTTGCGGGTGGCTTCATGCTGCGCCGGGGCACGCTTTCAGTGCTGGATCGGCGGCTTGATCTGAACCGCGCCAATATCAGCTTCGATGCCGGCGGGATCATGCCCAATCTTGATGTGCTGGCGACATCGCGTGCTTCGGATGTGGAGGTGAATGTCGCGGTGGAAGGCCCGGCGCGTGATCCGAAAATCAGCTTCACCTCCAACCCCGAATTGCCGGCAGATGAGGTGCTGGCGCGCCTGTTATTCGGCCGGCGCGGCGGGGAGCTTTCGCCCTTCCAAATGCT
Organism: Roseomonas sp.; assembly: GCA_044356095.1. Lineage (GTDB taxonomy): Bacteria > Pseudomonadota > Alphaproteobacteria > Acetobacterales > Acetobacteraceae > Neoroseomonas. The sequence goes on along the minus strand of JBIKWX010000194.1, from coordinate 464 downwards.
GCAATTGGCGGAAGCTTTGGCTGGCGCAACAGGCCGCCCCCTGCCTGGCCCTGGCGGGCTGATGGAGCGTATCCGCCGTACCTTGGCACTGGATCGGCTTTCCATCGGCCAGGAGAAGGAAGGCGAACAACGCGCGGGCCAGGAACCGGGTGCGACCTTGGAGTCCGGGCGTTATGTGGCGGATGGGGTTTTCGTTGGCGTGAAGCAAAGCGCCGATGGCGGGCCGCCGCGTGTCGGCGTGCAGATAGATTTGATGCCGAGGCTACGGCTGGAAGCGGAAAGCGGTGGCAATAGCTTGGCCGGAGATCGGGTTGGGATTGCGTTTGAGTATGAATATTGAGGGCGCTGCCCCCTGGCACTCGGCGTCCGGGAGTGCCAAATTACGGCGTGATGACAAGTGCATGTGACGACAAGGTGATCAGGGCATGATCCGCTACGAATTGCGCTGCGATCAGGCGCATGAA
>JBIKWX010000193.1:0-6893 GCA_044356095.1 Roseomonas sp. | reverse complement strand
GGTCCGCCGCTCTTTTTCCGGGAAGTAGTGATTTCATGTCCCTAGACACCGCCACCGTCCGGCGCGTCGCGGCCTTGGCCCGGCTGCGCCTTGAAGAACAGGATATCGCCCGCGTGCAGGGCGAGCTGAACGGCATTTTGGGCTGGATTGAACAGCTCCAGGCCGTCAATACCGAAGGTGTGGAGCCCATGGCGGGCGGCACGCCTGGCGGTGCGGCGGCCATGCCGATGCGGGGTGACGTGGTGACCGATGGCGGCAAGGCAGAAGCCGTGCTGGCCAATGCGCCGGATCGTGAGGGCGAATATTTCGGCGTGCCGAAGGTGGTGGAATAATGCATCCGACCGACTTTACCCTCGCCGGCGCCCTCGCCGCGCTGAATGAGGGCGCGATCAGCGCCGAGGAATTGACGCGCGCCCATGTGGCGGCGGTTGAGGCGCTGAACCCGAAGCTGAATGCCTTCATCACCACCACCAGCGAACAGGCGCTGGAGGCAGCGCGCGCATCCGATGCGCGCCGCAAGCGTGGTGAGGCGGGACCGCTTGAGGGCATTCCGCTGGCCATCAAGGATTTGTTCTGCACGGAAGGCGTGCGCACCACGGCGGGGTCCAAAATCCTTGGTAATTTCATCCCGCCTTACGAAAGCACCGTGACCGCGCAGTTGAAGCGCGATGGCGCAGTGTTTCTGGGCAAGGCCAATCTGGATGAATTCGCCATGGGGTCATCCAATTTGACCTCGGCCTATGGTGGTGTGCTGAACCCTTGGCAGCGCAAGGATGATCCGGGTGCGCGGCTGGTGCCGGGCGGGTCTTCGGGTGGTTCCGCCGCTGCTGTTGCGACGCGCATCGCTCTCGGCGCGACAGGCACGGATACCGGCGGTTCCATCCGTCAGCCGGCGGCGTTTTGCGGCATTACCGGCATCAAGCCAACCTATGGGCGCTGTTCGCGCTTTGGCATTGTGGCCTTTGCGTCTTCCTTGGATCAGGCCGGCCCCTTTGCGCGCAGCGTCGAAGATTGCGCCATTCTGTTGCGGTCCATGGCGGGGCATGACCCCAAGGATTCCACCAGCGCCAATCAGCCCGTGCCGGATTTCGCTGCTGCCTGCGCCCGCAGCGTGAAGGGCATGCGGATTGGTGTGCCGCGCGAATATCGCCTTGATGGCATGCCGGCGGAGATTGAAAAGCTCTGGCGTCAGGGCCTGGATTGGCTGCGCGATGCGGGGGCGGAGATTGTGGATATCTCTCTGCCGCACACGAAATATGCGCTGCCGACTTATTACATCGTGGCACCGGCTGAGGCTTCTTCCAATCTGGCGCGTTATGATGGTGTGCGCTTTGGTCTGCGCGTGGCGGAGAAGGATAGCGATCTGCGTGATTTATACGAACGCACGCGGGCCGAGGGTTTTGGCGCCGAAGTACGCCGGCGCATCATGATCGGCACCTATGTGTTGAGTGCCGGTTATTACGATGCCTATTACCTGAAGGCACAAAAAATCCGTGCCCTGATCGCGGGCGATTTCGACGCGGCCTGGGCCAAGGTGGATGCCATTGTGACCCCGGCGACACCATCGGCGGCCTTTGCCGAGGGTGAGAATACCGATGACCCGGTGAAGATGTATTTGAATGATGTCTTCACCGTCACCGCCAATCTGGCCGGCTTGCCGGGCCTGGCGCTGCCGACCGGGCTTGATCATCAGGGCTTGCCCTTGGGCTTGCAGGTGATTGGCCGCGCCTTTGATGAGGAAACGGTTTTCGCGGTGGGGGCGGCTTTGGAACGCGCCGCCGATTTCAAGGCAGTGCCAGCAATGAGGGCAGGCGCATGAGCTACATCATCGAGGGCGAAAGCGGCCCATGGGAAGTGGTGATCGGGCTGGAAGTTCATGCCCAAATAATGTCCAACGCCAAGCTGTTTTCCGGCGCGGCAACGGCTTTCGGTGCGGAACCCAATGCGCAGGTTTCCTTCATTGATGCGGGCTTCCCCGGCATGTTGCCGGTGATCAACCGCGAATGCGTGGCGCAGGCCGTGCGCACCGGGCTTGGCTTGAATGCCAAGGTCAATCTCTGGTCCCGCTTTGATCGCAAGAACTACTTCTATGCCGATCTGCCGCAGGGCTATCAGATCAGCCAATACGCGCATCCGATCATTGGCGAAGGCGCGATTGACATTGAATTGGCCGATGGCAGCACGAAGACCATCGGCATTACGCGGCTCCATTTGGAACAGGATGCCGGGAAGTCACAACACGACCAGCACCCGACAAAATCCTTCATTGACCTCAACCGTTCCGGCGTGGCGCTGATGGAAATTGTCTCGGAGCCCGATATGCGGAGCCCCGAGGAAGCCGGCGCTTACCTCACCAAACTGCGCCAGATCATGCGCTACCTTGGCACCTGCGATGGCAATATGGATGAAGGCTCGCTCCGCGCCGATGTGAATGTTTCCGTCCGCAAGGCGGGCGAAGGCTTCCGCACGCGCTGCGAAGTGAAAAATGTCAATTCCATCCGCTTTGTCATGCAGGCGGTGGAAGCCGAAGCGCGCCGCCAGATTGAGGTCTGGGAATCAGGCGGCACGGTGGATCAGGAAACGCGGCTGTTTGACACGGGGCGCGGCATTACGCGTTCCATGCGGTCCAAGGAAGATGCGCATGATTATCGCTATTTCCCGGACCCGGATTTGCCGCCTTTGGTGATTGATGCGGCTTTCGTCAACAGCCTGAAGGCCGCGCTGCCGGAACTGCCAGATGCGCGGCGTGCGCGCTATGTGCGGGATTACGGCATTACGCCTTATGACGCGCATGTGCTGACGCTGGAACGCGAAACTGCAGCCTATTATGAAACTGTCGCCAAGGGGCGGGATGCGAAGCAGGCAGCGAATTGGGTGATGGGTGATCTTTTCGCGGCCATCAACCGCACCAAAACCTCCATCGCGGAGCCGCCCGTCACTGCGCCTGATCTTGGCGCGCTATTGGATCTGATGGCGGATGGCACGCTTTCCGGGAAGCTCGCCAAGGAAGTGTTCGAAGCCATGGTCGAGTCGGGCCGCGCGCCGGGCGCCATTGTGGAAGAACGCGGCCTGAAGCAGGTGACGGATAGCGGCGCGATTGAAGCGGTGATTGACCAGGTGCTGGCCGCCAATGCCGATAAGGTCGCGGAATATCGCTCCGGCAAGGATAAGCTGTTTGGCTTCTTTGTTGGCCAGACCATGAAGGCCATGCAGGGCAAGGGCAATCCTGCGCTGGTCAATGATGTGCTGAAGCAGAAGCTTTCGTGAAGGCGCTCATTCCACCGTCACACTTTTCGCGAGGTTGCGCGGCTGATCCACATCCGTGCCCTTCAGCACCGCGACATGATAGGCAAGGAATTGCACAGGGATCGTATGCAGAATGGGCGCAGCAAAGGCGGATACGCGCGGCAGCACCACAATACGCTCAGCAAAGCCGCGCAGCTTTTCCGCGCCCAGATCATCCGTGAAGGCCATCACGCGACCTCCGCGTGCGGCTGATTCCTGAAGATTGGATGCGGTTTTCTCGAACAAAGGGCCTGAGGGGCAAAGCGCGATCACCGGCACGGCAGGATCAATCAGCGCAATCGGGCCATGCTTCATTTCGCCCGCTGCGTAACCCTCGGCATGGATATAGGAAATTTCCTTGAGCTTCAGCGCGCCTTCAAGTGCGATCGGGTAAAGCGATCCACGGCCCAAGAACAGCACATCGCGCGCCTTGGCGACTTCCGCCGCCATGGCACGAATCTCGCCATCGCGTTCCAAAACGGCAGCGGCATTTGATGGCACCTCCAGCAGCGCCGCTGTGAGTTCCGCTTCCTGCGCAGCGCTAATCGCCCCCCGCGCACGCCCAAGCCCGATGGCGAGGCAAGCGAGCACCGCAAGCTGTGCCGTGAACGCCTTGGTGGAGGCAACGCCAATTTCCGGCCCCGCCACGGTCAATACCGCCGCATCGCTTTCGCGCGCCATGGTGCTTTCCGGTACATTCACAATCGAAAGCACGCTTTGGCCGCGTTCCTTCAACAACCGCAGCGCTGCCATTGTGTCAGCGGTTTCGCCACTTTGGCTGATCAGCAAGGCACCACCGCCTTCCGGCAATGGCGGATCACGATAGCGAAATTCGCTGGCGACATCAGCATCCACGGGAAGCCGTGCCAATTCTTCGATCCAATAACGCCCAACCAGACCCGCCAGATAGGCGCTGCCGCAAGCCGTCATGATCAGCCGCGGCACAGTCACGGGATCGAAGGGCAGTTCAGGCAAAACCACGCGACGCTGCGCCGGTTCCAGATATTGCGTCAGCGTATCGCCCAGCACTACCGGATGTTCATGCAATTCCTTTTCCATGAAATGGCGGTAATTGCCCTTGCCGGTCGTCGCACCTGAAACGGTGGTCAGCTTGATCTCGCGCGCCACTTCGGCGCCGGATGCATCATGAAACCGCGCGCTGGTACGATCCAGCACCGCCCAATCGCCTTCTTCCAGATAGGCGATCCGCCGCGTGAGGGGGGCCAAGGCGAGCGCATCGGAACCAACAAACATCTCCCCCTCACCAAAACCAACGGCGAGTGGCGCGCCTTGCCTGGCGCAGATCAGCAAATTCGGATGGCCCGCGAAAATCATCGCGAGCGCAAAAGCGCCATGCACGCGCTTTAATGCAGCGCCAGCGGCGGCTTCCGGTGCGTGACCCGCTTGCAGAAAATCATCCACCAATAGCGCGAAGGTTTCGGTATCGGTTTCAGTCTGGAAGGCATGGCCGCGCGCTTCCAATTCCGTACGCAATTCAGCGTGGTTTTCGATAATGCCGTTATGCACGACAACAACGCGCGCCGTGCCATGCGGATGCGCATTGCGTGTAGTCGGCGCGCCATGTGTCGCCCAACGCGTATGGCCAATGCCAGTGGTGCCGGGCAGCGGGCTTGCTTCCAAAACGGCAGCAAGATTGCCGAGCTTACCCTCGGCGCGCCTGCGATCAATCTTCCCGTCAATCAGCGTGGCGATGCCCGCACTGTCATAGCCGCGATATTCCAACCGCCGCAGCGCCTCCAGAAGCCGAGGTGCCGCCGCTGCCTGACCAACCACGCCAACAATGCCGCACATCAGCGCTTCCCCTTGCCCTTGAAGCCGCGCCCCGGCTTCACCGCCTGGCGCCCACGCGCAATCGCGAGCGCATCATCCGGCACATCATCTGTAATCACGCTGCCAGCCGCCACCAGCGCGCGCGCGCCTACCTTCACCGGCGCCACCAGCGCAGTGTCGCTGCCGATGAATGCGCCTTCGCCAATTTCGGTGCGATGTTTCGCGACACCATCATAATTGCAGGTGATGGTCCCGGCGCCGATATTCGCTCCCGCACCAATCATGGCATCACCAAGATAGGAAAGATGATTGGCCTTGGCCCCAGCGCCAAGCGTGGTGGCCTTCAGCTCCACGAAATTGCCGACATGGGCATGGGTTTCGATGATGCTACCAGGGCGGAGCCGCGCATAGGGGCCAATCACCGCGCCCTGCTTTACCACGCAGCCTTCCAAATGGCTGAAGGCGCGAATGGTCACGCCATCTTCCACCGTGACGTCAGGGCCAAAAAAGATATTCGGTTCCAGCAGCACATCGGCGCCAAGCCTAGTGTCGTGAGACAGATGCACTGTCTCAGGCGCCAGCATCGTGACCCCACCCGCCATGGCGGCAGCACGCAAACCGCGCTGCACTTCGGCTTCGGCTTGCGCCAGTTCCGCGCGGCTATTGATGCCGCGAAGCTCGGCCTCTGGTGCTTCCACGGCGACCACGCGCTTGCCCTCGGCCCGCGCCTGTTGAATCACATCGGTCAGGTAATATTCGCCCTTGGCATTGTTGTTGCCGATGGCGCCAAGCCAGCGGAACAAATCACCTGCCGGGGCGCAAATCACGCCCGCATTGCAAAGCCCAATCGCGCGTTCTTCCGCCGTCGCATCCGCCCATTCGACAATGCGCGCCACTTCGGATTTTGCGTCCAGCACCACACGGCCATAACGCGCGGCATCAGTGGGGCGCATGGCAAGCAACACAAGCCCAGCCGACCGACGCGCCGCCACCAGCGCCTGCAAAGTGGCCGCCGAGATCAGCGGATTATCGCCATAAAGCACCGCGACATCACCCGGATGCCCGCCCAACAAGGGTGCGGCTTGCAGCGCCGCATGACCGGTGCCCAGTCTCTCGCGTTGCACCACCACTTCCCGCGGTGCCACGGCGTCTTCCAGTGTGGGCATCTCCGGCCCAACAACAACCACGATGCGCCCGAATACATTTTCGCAAGCGCCGATCAAGTGTTGGATCATGGGCCGCCCCGCCAAGGGGTGCAGCACCTTGGGTTGGGTGGAACGCATGCGCGTCCCAAGACCGGCGGCAAGGATGATGGCGGCAGGGCTCATGCGCGTGGCGTAACGCGCCCAGAGGGGTTTCGTCTATAGGCTGCTAAAATCTCTCGGATGCCAGTTCCGCAAAAAACCCCAAGTAAACAAAAAAGCCGGCGCCCGAAGGCACCGGCTTTGAAACATACGGCAATAAAGCCTGATCAGCGGCTGTAGAATTCGACCACCAGATTGGGTTCCATCTGCACCGGATAGGGCACATCGGAAAGCTTCGGCGCGCGCAGGAACTTGCCCTTCATCGCGCGGTGATCGATTTCGAGATACTCAGGCACGTCACGTTCCGTGCTCTGCGCTGAATCCAGCACCGCGGTCAGCTGCTTCGACTTTTCCTTCACCTCAATCACATCGCCATTCTTCACGGAATAGGACGGGATATTGAGGCGCTTGCCATTCACCAGCACATGGCCGTGATTGACGAATTGGCGCGCTGCGAAGGGGGTGACGGCAAGCTTCATGCGGTAGATCACCGCATCCAGGCGGCGTTCCAGC
>JBIKWX010000192.1:0-6916 GCA_044356095.1 Roseomonas sp. | reverse complement strand
CAACCACGAGTGCCACCGGATCGCCCACATAGCGCACACGTTCGGTTTGCAGGATATGGCGCGTGGGGGCGAAAAGCGGCTTGTCCTTGCCCGGGACTTCCACCTGCACCGGCAACGCGCCAATGCCATCGGCAATCGCGTCATGCCCGGTCAGCACAGCGACAACGCCGGGGGCAGCGCGCGCTTCACTGACATCCATGGAGATGATGCGCGCATGGGCATGCGGGGAACGCAGCACCACCGCATGCGCCTGGCCCGGGCGGTTCATGTCATCCGTATAGGTGCCGCGCCCTGTCAGCAGCCGCACATCTTCCTTGCGCCGTACCGGCTGACCAATGCCAAACTTATCCATGACCTATATCCCCGTTATTTCCTGCAAAGCCTGAGCAATGGTGGTAATGCGCGCCACCGGGCGCAGCCCTTCAATCGCCGCCTGATGCATCACAGCGGAAAACGCCGCGCAGCCATCTTCCAAAACGGTCACATCAAATTCGCGCACATGCGCGCCGCGCACGGTGGAAGCGACACCTCCATTGGTGACAATGCCCGCGACCAGCAGCGCGCGAATACCAGCTTTGCGCAAGGCCCATTCCAGACGTGAATTCCAAAAAGCATCATAGCCGATTTTTTCGACCATCAGATCGGATGGCGCCAATTCATCCACCAAAGCCTGGCCCCAGGATGCCGGCGCGAAATCCCCCTTGCGCAAAAAGGGCCGCATTTGCTTGAGGTGTTCTGCAATGAAGGGCTCGCCGCCCTTGCCCGGCACAAGCGTAAAATGGGTGGAGGCGATCCAGCCACCTTTTGCGCGCATCGCTTCACAGAGCGGCGCAAGCCGCGCGGGCAGAGCGGCGATACTGGCATCACCCTGCCCGCCACGTGCATAGGCGCCCTTGGGGTGGATGAAATCATTCTGCAAATCACAGAGCAGCAAAGCGGTTTCGCTGATGGGAATGGTGCCTGCCATGATCACACCCTTTCGATAATCAGATTGCCGAAGCGATCCACCCGCGCCATCAGGCCAGGATCCACCACCACGGTTGCGTCGGGTTGTTCCAAAATGGCGGGGCCGGGGATTTCCGCACCCACCGGCAAATCAAGCCGCGCATAAATGCGTGCCTCATGCCAGGCGCCATCGAACCAAACCTGCCGCGCGCCGCGCGCAGCCTTTGCAAGGCTTGCATCCGCGCCGGGTGCAAGAGCGGCCAAATCAAATGCCGGGCGCCGACCAATCGCGGCGGTCCGCAAGGAGACAATCCTGACCGGCAAGCCGGGCAGCAAGCGGCTGAAGGCGCGTTGATAGGCTGCTTCAAAAGCCTGCCGCACAATCCCCTGCGTTACGCCAGTGCTATTGCCCGCCACCGTCACGGGCAAGGGCACGGCAACCGTATGCGTCTGCCCAGCGTAGTGCATATCCAGCGTAAAGACAGTTTCAATCGCCTCCACCGTCAGGCCGGCATCGCGCACCACAGCAACAGCCGCACTCGCTTCGCGCACCAGATGCGCATCGAGCGCGGCGGGATCGAGGCTATCCAAATCCAGATTAAGCGTACGCACCTGATCATGCCGCACATCGGCTATGATGCAGCCAAGTGCGGAGGTAACACCCGGAAAGCGCGGCACCAAAGCTGCCTTCAGCCCGACCTCGGTCAGCAAGGCGCCAACATGCAAGGCACCACCGCCACCGAAGGGCAGCGCCACAAACCGCGCAGGATCCAGCCCGCGTTCAATGGAAACAAGCCTGATGGCACCAGCCATTTTCGCATTCGCCACGCGCAAAATGGCCTCAGCCGCCGCCATGGCATCCAGCCCCAAAGGTACCCCGACATGCTGTGCAATTGCGGCCTTCGCGGCCTCCACATCAAGGCTAGTGAGCGCGCCACCAATCGGCCGCGCGGCATTGATGCGGCCCAGCACGAGGTTCGCATCCGTCAGCGTCGGGCGATCATTGCCCTGCCCGTAACAGACCGGCCCTGGACGACTGCCCGCGCTTTCCGGCCCCACTTGCAGCAAGCCACCACGATCCACCGCCGCGATGGAACCGCCACCCGCGCCAATGGTGGTGATTTCAATCATGGGGGAACGGATGACCAGGCCAAAGTCAATCGTCGCCTGTGCGGCCAAAGCCATTTGCCCATCAGCAATCAACGACACATCAAAGGAAGTGCCGCCCAGATCGCAGGTAATCACATGGCTGAAGCCGGCAGCCTTGGCGATGGCACCCGCCGCAATCACCCCCGCTGCCGGGCCAGAAAGCGCGGTGCGCGCAGGAAAGCGCCGTGCCGTTGCGGTGGACATGATCCCGCCATTGGATTGCACAATATGAAACCGCCCACCGAAACCTTCATCGGCGAGCGCGCCTTCCAGCTTGCCGAGATAACCCGCGACCAGTGGCTGCAAATAGGCATTGAGTGCCGTGGTCGAAGCGCGCTCAAACTCGCGAATTTCGGGCAGGATTCCGGAAGAAACTGAAACATGCGGATTGGGCCAAATGCGCCGCACCGCCTCAGCTGCTGCCTGTTCATTGGCAGGATTGGCATAGGCATTAATGAAGATAATCGCGCAGGCTTCCGCACCGGCGGCCAGCAATTGCCGCGCGGCTGCTTCCACCGCCGCGATATCCACCTGCGTGTGGATACTGCCATCAGCCAGGCAGCGTTCCGGCACTTCAAGGCGCAAATCCCGGTCAGCAATCGGCTGGAAATCGCCCCACAGCCCCCAAGTGTGGCGGCGATCACGGCGGCGCATTTCCAGCACATCGCGAAAGCCGGCGGTGGTGATCACGCCGAGCTTCGCCCCTTTTCGTTCCAGTAGCGCATTGGTGCCAACCGTCGTGCCATGCACCACGGCCGCCATGCCAGAAGCGCCACCAAGCGCACGCAAACCCGCGAGGAAGCCTGAAGCTTCATCTCCGCGCTGGCTTGGCACTTTCGCGGTCTGAAAACGCCCCGTGGCGGGATCAAACAGAAACAGATCAGTGAAGGTGCCACCGACATCAACGCCGACAATCGCGCCACTCATGATGCGGGCCTTCCATAATCGCGAAGCGCCGCTTCGGCGCTGACATAGCCCAAGCGAATGTCGCGCGCGATGGCCTGCAAGGGCCGCGCGGCGGGATCGCCCCAGCCGCCGCCACCAGGTGTTTCCAGCCGCACACGTTCGCCCTGGCTGATGGAAACACCGACAATCTTGCTTGCCATCGGCGGCGCTTCACCCGCGCCGCCCCAGGTGAAGCGATTGAGCGCACCATCTGCACCGCCCGCGACACCGAAGGGCGCGAAACGCCCGCGCTCTCCGAGCAAGGCAACTTCCGTGCGACCAGGGGCAAGCGCCTCAATCTCATAAACCGCACCAACACCGCCACGATGTTCGCCCGCGCCGCCGCTATCAGAGCGAAGCGCCCATTGCGTGAACATGACCGGATAAGCGGCTTCCAGAATTTCGACGGGCGGGATCGTCGCTGTTGAGATCGGGTTATTCGCGTGATGGAGGCCATCAGTTGCGGGATTGCCGCCAAGCCCGCCGCCGAAGAAGGAAAACATCACCCAGCGCGTGCCGTTCTGCCGCTGGCCAGACAGCGCAAGCGCATTGATGGTGCCAAAAGGTGCCGCCGTTGCGGTGGCGGGCCGTGCCTTGCCAAGCGCACCGAAGATCACACCAATCAACCGCAGAATGGTTTCCGTATAGCCTGCAACCGGGCGTGGCGCCTCGGCACCCAGCAACGTGCTTGGCGGTGCAATCACCTCCACCGGGCGCAGCACGCCCGCATTCGCCGGCACATCCGGAAATGCGTGCTTCAGCGCAACATAACAGGCCGCCACCGTTGTCGCGACGGAGATATTGAGCGGCCCTGCGCAAGGTGGTGAGGAGCGCGACATATCCAAAATCAGCCGATCACCTGCAATCGTCAGATCAAGCGCAATGCGCAGTGCCTCATCCTTCACGCCGTCATTGTCGAGGAAATCATCGAAGCTGTAGCTGCCATCGGGCAAGGCCGCGATTTCCGCGCGCATCAGCGCTTCGGCGCGATCCGCCAATTGCGCGAAGGCCGCAGCAATGCGCGCATCACCATAATCATCCAGCAATTCCAAGAGCCGCTTTTCGCCGAGATCGAGCGCGTTCAACTGCCCATTCAAATCGCCCCAATTGGATTGCGGCACACGCGAATTGGCGGCCAGAATATCCAGAATATCCTGCTGCATCTGCCCGGCGCGGATCAGCTTCACCGGCGGGAAACGCACGCCTTCCTGATGGCTTTCCGTGGCGCGTGGATTGTAATTGCCAGGCACATTGCCGCCGATATCAAGCCAATGGCCAACACTCGCCACCCAGCAAAATAGCTTACCCTCACGAAAAATTGGCCGCACCAGGCGGAAATCATTCAAATGCGTGCCGCCATCATAGGGATCATTGAACAGGAAGGTATCGCCAGGCTCCAGCCCGCCATCCGCTGCTACCTTGCGAATGACAGAGCGCACGGCGAAGGACATGGCGCCAACAAAAATCGGCAAGCCCTTGGTGCCTTGCACCAAAGTATCACCGGTGATCGCATCATAAACGCCGTGGCAGGCGTCACGCGCTTCGGCGATGATCGGGTTGAAGGCGCTGCGATACAGCGTTGCATCCATCTCATCGGCGATTTGTTCAAGCCGGCCCTTCAAGACGGCCAAGGTCACGGCATCAAGGCGTTCGGCTACAACTTCATTCATATCACAATCCAAGATAGCTGCGGCGCAATTCGGGATCGGCTGCAATATCGTGCGCCGCGCCACTCAGGCTGATCACGCCATTTTCCAAGACATGCGCCTGATCCGCAACTTCCAGGCTTTGCGCGACATTCTGTTCCACCAGCATGATGGTCAGCCCATCCGCATGCAGGCGCCGGATCAGTATGAACATTTCCTCGACCAGCAAAGGCGAAAGGCCAAGCGATGGTTCATCCAGGATCAGCAGCCTCGGTTCCGCCATCAGCCCGCGCCCGATGGCGAGCATTTGCTGTTCGCCACCTGAAAGCGTGCCGGCAGCCTGGCGGGTTCGTTCCTTGAGTCGTGGAAAAATGCCAAAGACACGTTCCAGATTGCGCGCGCGATTGGCCCGGGCACGGCGATAGGAACCAAGTTCCAGCACTTCCCGCACATTCAAATTCGGGAAAATCTTGCGCCCTTCCGGCACATGGATCAGGCCAAGCGAAACAATCTCCGGCGGGGAGAGCGTGGCGAGGCTCTGCCCCGCGAAACGGATTTCCCCACCACGCGGACGCACCACGCCGCTGATGGTCATATTGAGCGTTGTCTTCCCCGCGCCATTGGCACCAAGCACCGCAACCAAGGCGCCTTCCGGCACATTCAGGTCAATACCGCGCAAAATGAGCGTCTCACCATAGCCCGCTTCAAGCGCCTTGATTTCAAGCATGGCCGGCCAACCTCTGCGCGGCGCCATGGCCCAGATAGGCCTCAATGACGGCGGGATTGCCGACCACCTGAGCCGCCTCGCCCGAGGCGATGATGCGCCCGCCCGCTAGCACATGCACGTATTCGCACAGGCTCATCACCGCTTGCATGACATGTTCGATCATGAGGATGGTGACACCACCCGCGCGAATATCCTGAAGCACAGGCAGGAAATCGCGGAGTTCGGATGGGTTCAGCCCGGCCAAAACCTCATCCAGCAATAATATGCGCGGGCGTGTTGCCAATGCGCGCGCCACTTCCAGGCGCTTCCGCCCCGCCACCGTCAGCGCTGCCGCGGGTTTGTCGAGTTGCGGGCCGAGGCCCAGGCGTTGGCCGACTTCTTCCGCCAACGCCAAGGCATCACGACGTTTTGGCAGCCGCAAAAAGGCACCCACCGCGATGTTCTCGCGCACGGAAAGTCCAGCGAAGGGCTGCACAATTTGGAAGGTGCGCGCCAGGCCAAGCTTCGCCAAATCATGCGGCTTGCGGCCAGTGATTTCCTCACCATCCAGCAACACCAGCCCAGCGCTTGGCGCTTCAAAGCCCGCGATCATGGCAAAGAGCGTCGTCTTGCCCGCACCATTCGGGCCGATCAGCCCGGTTATCGAACCCTCACGCACATCGAAGGTCGCGTCAGACACTGCCGTCAGCCCGCCAAAGCGCTTGGTGAGATCACGGACCGCGAGGAAAGCGGGGTCCCTCCCCTGCCCTGTCATGGCGCCCCCTTGCCGCGCCAAAGCGCAGCGATCACGCCCGGAATGCGGTGCAACGGAAAGCGCACCACCAGGATCAGCAGCGCACCAAAGATGATCAGATCAACGCCAGGGATTTTGCCGATCAGCATCTTCGTGCCCTCACTGAGGCCTTGCAGGATCAGCGCACCAATCAACGGACCAAAGACCGTGCCCGCGCCACCAATGATGGGCGCCAGCAAAGCCTCCACCGAAATCCAGGTGCCGAAGGCGATATTGCTGTCAATGTAAAGGAAATACTGCGCGTAAAGCGCGCCCGCCGCGCCGGTCAGTGCCGCCGATAGGCTGATGGCGCGCAGCTTCACCGCCAGAATATCCACGCCGAGCGCGGCAGCGGCGGCTTCGTTTTCCCGCACCGCGACAAGCTGCGCGCCAATCCGGCTTTTCTCCAAGGCGAGCGTGATCAGCATGGCGAGCGCCAGCAGCACCGCGCCCAGAATCAAAAAGCTCGACCGATTGGCGAATTGCAGATTGCCGGCGCCGAGATTGAGGCTGATGAGCAAACCCGCAGCCCCGCCCGTGATCTCGGTCGCATTGGCCAGAATGCGCAGTACCTCGGCAAAGGCCAGCGTCACCAGCGCGAAATAGGAACCGCGCAGCCCAGCGCGAAACACCATGGCACCTATCGCGTAGCCAAGCAGCGCGGCGGCGGCGATGCCGAAGGCGGCGGCGGGATAGGCATTCACGCCAAAGCGCTGTTGCAGAATGGCGCTG
>JBIKWX010000191.1:0-6918 GCA_044356095.1 Roseomonas sp. | reverse complement strand
GCAATCGCCGTGGTTACCACGAAGCCTGCGATCATCATGATCCAGACAAGGGATGCCGCAGCAGCGCGCCGTGCCGGCGCTGTGCGTGCCGCAAGCAAGACAAGCAGCGATGTGCCAGCGGCGCCAACGCCGCCGCCAATCAGCAGGAAAGCGATGACGGCAAGCGCAATACCGGCCCAAAGCGATTCCGCCATCAGCGCCGTGCCCGCAGCGGCCAAAACACCGCCCAGCGCCAGCACTGCCATGCCGCCAATGATCCACGGTGTGCGCCGCCCACCCATATCCGAACCGTAGCCCATGCGCGGGCGCAGCATTTGCAGTGCGTAATGCAGCCCAACCAAAATCCCCGGCAGCGTGGCGGGCAAGGCAAGCTCCACCACCATGACGCGATTGAGGGCGGAAGTTGTCAGCACGACAATTGCGCCAAGCGCGGTTTGCACTAATCCCAGACGGATAATGCCAAGCCAACCAAGCGGGGCGGGGTTCATGCCGAGCCTCCTGTCAAAGCGGCCAGCGCAAAGGCGCTGATCAGCATGCCAATCACGTAAAGCAATACGCCGGTGCCGTTATACCAAGGCGCGAGTGCGCGCGGATCGCGCAACATGCGCTGCATCAGGCCGAGTTGGATGAGCAGCGAAAGCGCCACCGCCGCCGCGTGCCAGGGCACATCCCAGAAAGCGAGAAGTGCCACCACCAATACTTGCGGCACCGCCATGAAAATGCAGGCGACCAAGCCGGCGCGTTCCGCACCTAATTGCACGGGCAGGGACAGAACGCCCATGCGGCGATCACCCTCAATCGCCTTGAAATCATTCAGCGTCATGATGCCATGCGCGCCAAGGCCGTAAAGCAGTGCCACCAGCAGCACGCGCCAATCCGGCGCACCGCCCGACATGATGGCTGCCGCCGTGATCCAAGGCAGGGTTTCATAAGCCAGGCCACAGGCAAGATTGCCCCACCAGCCATTCGCCTTCAGCCGCAAAGGCGGCGCGCTATAGGCCCAGGCAAGGGCAATGGCGATGATCGTCGCGCCAAATCCCCAAGCGCCAAGCGGCAGCGCCGCTACTAGAGAAAGCCCAGTCCAGAACAGCGCAATATAGAAACCCCAGCGCCCGGGAATCCGCCCTGAAGGAATGGGCCGATGCGGTTCATTGATCGCATCCACATGGCGATCATACCAATCATTCGCCGCTTGACTCATGGCGCACACCAAAGGCCCGGCCAGCACCACGCCCAACAATGCGAGCGGCCAGTGTTCGGCGAAGCCCGCATGGGCGGAAGCAACACCGCAGCCAAAGGCCCACATGGGCGGGAACCAGGTGATCGGCTTCAATAATTCCAAAACCGCGGATGGCTTCAACCGCGGGGCAGGGGCGGTCGCCGCTGTTGCAACGGGGGCCGCCATCGCGCTGCCCTTATCCCTGCTCACCGCTATCGGCGCCCAGATCACCAAGGCCGTAGCGATGCAGTTTCACATAAAGGCTCTGGCGACTGAGCCCGAGCATTTCCGCGGCCGATGCGCGATTATCGCCGGAAAGCTGCAAGGCGGCTTCGATGCACAGCCGTTCAATCGCATCCGTCGCATCGCGCACAAGGTCTTTCAACGGCACGCGCCCGATCAATTCCGTGAGCTGTTCAACGGACCGCGTGGCATGCGCGCCAGTCTGGCGCGGTTCCGCCACGCGCGCGCCAATATCGCGCATCGAAAAGCCGAAAACCTCCTGCCCGCCATGCGTGACGGTGACGGCGGAGATTTCCACCTCAACCCGCGCACCCATCGCACCGCGCAGCGTGGTGGTATAAAGCCTGACCGCACCGCGATTGCGCAAATTGGAGAGCAGCACTTCAATTTCGATGCCCTGGCCACCGAGCCAGCGTTCCAGCGACTCGCCGCGCACCTGTTCTTCCGATCCAAGCTCGGCCAGGTCCAGAAAAGCGCTGTTGGCGGAAATCACCACGCCATTCTGATCCGTGATCACAAAGGCATCGGGCAGATTTTCTGCCACTTTCAGCATTTGCGCCTTGGCCGGTGATAGCCCCGCTGGCTGTTCGCTGCCTGCGAGTGAAAGCCGAACCAAAAGCACCGATGCGCCATCCTGTCGGAAGCTGGTGGCGGCGATGGTGACCTCACGCCCCGTATCGGCAAGCTGCGCGCCAACCTCATCACCCCGGCCCGCGATGCGCACGGAAGCGAGCAAGGATTGCACCGCCTGACGGCTTTCCGGCGCGAAGGCGTCCATCAAGGGCCGGCCAATAACGCGGCGCGACTGGCGGCCAAAAAGCTGTTCGGCAGCGGGATTGGCTTCCGTCACGCGTCCCGTCGAGCCATCAATGATCAGCGTTGCATCAGCGGAAAGCTGGAACAGCAGGCGATAACGAGTCTCCGCCTGGCGCAGCTTCGCGTAATCGCGTTCCATGGATTGCTGGGTTTCCAGCAATCTTTGTTGCAGGCGTGATTGCGCACTCAAATCGCGGCCAAAAACCACGCGCCGATTGCCGCGTTGCAAGGGCACGGCAGCGAAAAGCAGCGGTACCGCTTCGCCACCTTCGGCGACCTGATTGATGTTGCGCCATTTCGATTCTGTGGGCGCTCCGCTCAACAGCGCTTCAACCTTGGGGCGGCTTTCCGTCGTGACAGTCTCGGCCCAGGGTCGCCCAAGCCAGGCCTGATGCCCGCCAAGCGTTTTCGAAAGTTCCTGATTGCTGAAGGCAATATCGCGAATGACGCCCTGGTCATCCACCACCAGCGCCATATCCGCCGCCGCCGAGACCAATGAGGCCGCAGCATCAGCATCCAAATCTCCGAGCGATTTGCGGGGGGCCAGAAAGGTTTTCACGGGAAGGCAGGACCTTTTAACGCGCAGGCCGCCCTTGAGGAGCGGCCCCTGAGGAAATCAAGCAGCGACGTGATGGGTCGCATGGCGGGGCGGCCTAACTCGGCAGCCCCTCACTTCCTCGTCCTTGTAAGGCAAGCAGGGCCTCTGCCTGCAGAATCGCTTCTTCGGCATCCCGCGCAGTGGCATCAGCGCCAAGGCGCTTGACCAGCAAAGGTTCCTTCAGGATCAGCGCGCCACCGACCAGCACGCCAAGATCAGCATTACGGGAAGCGCGACGGAGATCCTGGATCAGCTGACCCAGGCTTTCGATATGGGTTTCACCGCTGATCGAAAAACCGATCAAGCCGAAATGCTTTTCGGCAACCATGGCGATCAGCGCATCCGCATCGGCGTTGCTGTCAGTCCAGGTTTCCCAGCCGGCGCGGCGAAAGAATTGTTCCACCATCAACAGGCCGAAGCCGTGCTGTTCGCCCGGTGCGGGGGCAAGCATGATGCTGCGGCCAGGCCGCTGCGCGATGCCAAGCGGGGCGAAGCGCGGTTCCAGTGCATGGCAGACCGCATGCAGGCACCGCAGCCCAATCGTGACTTCAGTGAAGTCGGCGGTATCCTTTTCCCAAGCCACACCGAGAATCCGCGCCGCGGGCGCGAGCAAGCCAAGATAAACCTGCGCAAGCGGCAGACCGCGCGCGCAAAAGGCATCAATGAAGGTCAGCGCATTTTCAGCATTGCCGAGCCTTGCAAGCGCGGTGAAAGCCTCCACATCGCCTTCTGTCGGTGCGGCCGGATGCGATGCCGGTGTTTCGGGCATCGTCGCGCCAAGGGCACGCTGCGCCAGCACGAGTCGAGGGATCACCTCGGTCTCGATCACCCGCTTGAGCGGAAGGGCACTACTTTGGGGGTAGCCGCGCCAAACCGCCTCGGCGGGCCCATCCCTGCGATCGGGGTCTGGGTCTGCCATGTCCGCGCGGGAATATAGCGTGAAACCGTGATCGGCTTCCACATATTCCGTTTGGGCCTGACGCTCCTCATCCGTGGTCGGCTTCATGATAGACCCCCTTATGCGGGTAGCTTCGTCCTCTGCGGCGCTTAATGTCAATCAGAAAATACGTCAATCTTTCTTGACACTCCCCGTCCCGCCCCGGTAGGTTTCAGGAAGCAGATGACTGGGAAGGGGGTCCGAATGACCCTGGACGTCACGGAAATTCGAGGAATTCTCGCCGAAAAAGGCCAGAAAGGGTCCGTGATGGGCGCTGCCCCAAGCCGTGCCAGTCGAATCGTCATAGTCTCCGGGAGTGTCAATAAATGCTGACAGCAGACCGCTTTACCGGTATTTTCAAGGCCTTGGATGCCAGCCCCTGGAACGCCGCCTCTGGCCGCGCCAGCAGGCGCCATTCAGGCATCCGGCGAGGGGTGGCGACGCCCCTTTATACCCCGGATGAGCGCCGGCGGCGGGATTCGACCCCCTGGACCCTTGTGCAGGGCATCCTGGCGCCAGTGCAATTCCTGGTCTTTCTGGTGAGCCTTGGCCTGGTGCTGAACTATCTGGCGACCGGTGAAGGTTACGCCATGGCAACGGCTTCAATCATCACCAAAACCGCGATTCTTTATCTGATCATGGTGACCGGTTCGATCTGGGAAAAGGTGGTGTTTGGTCGTTGGTTGTTTGCACCGGCCTTCTTCTGGGAAGATGTCTTCAGCATGTTGGTGCTGGCGCTGCACACGGCGTATTTGCTGGTGCTGGTGCTTGGCATTGGTGATGGCCGCGGGCAGATGATGTTGGCGCTGGCGGCTTATGCCGCCTATGTCGTCAATGCCGCGCAATTCCTACTGAAGCTGCGTGCCGCGCGCCGCGAAGAAACCGGCTGGCGCGGCGGCAATGCAGGCCAGATGACATGACCCATCCCGGCGCGCCACGCGAACCCGAAGGCATGGCGCCCGGTGCCGGCGGTTGCGCCGATACGCCTATTTTGCGCGAACGTGGTCAGCGCGAGGTTTTTTGTGGCCTGACCGGCATCATCTGGCTGCATCGCAAGATTCAGGATGCGTTTTTTCTGGTGGTTGGCAGCCGCACCTGCGCGCATCTGCTGCAATCTGCTGCTGGCGTCATGATTTTTGCCGAACCGCGCTTCGCCACCGCGATCATCGAAGAACGTGATCTGGCCGGTCTTGCGGATGCGAATGAGGAGCTGGACCGTGTTGTGACGCGCCTGATCCAGCGCCGCCCGGATATCCGCATGTTGTTCCTGGTGGGGTCCTGCCCATCGGAAGTGATCAAGCTTGATCTTTCGCGTGCTGCACAGCGACTTTCGCAACGCTTCTCACCCAGCGTGCGCGTGCTGAATTACTCAGGCAGCGGCATTGAAACAACCTTCACCGAAGGTGAGGATGCTTGCCTCGCCGCACTGGTGCCGGAAATGCCAGCGGAACCAGGCACGGCGCGGTCATTGCTGGTGGTGGGTGCCTTGGCGGAAGTGGTCGAAGATCAATTCATCCGGCTTTTCGCCGCGCTTGGTGTTGGGCCGGTGCGCTTTCTGCCATCACGCCGCGCATCGGAATTGCCCGCAGTGGGTGAGGGCACACGCTTTCTGTTGGCGCAGCCCTTCCTTGCCGGCACCGCGCGCGCCTTGGAAGCGCGCGGCGCACGCCACATCCCCGCACCCTTTCCCTTGGGCGAGGAAGGTACCACCGCCTGGTTGCGCGCCGCGGCTGAGGTCTGGGGTGTAGGCGAAGAACGCTTCACCCAAGCAACCGCGCAGGGCCGCGAACGCGCCTGGGCGGCGCTCGCCAATCATCGCGCCACGCTTGATGGCAAAAGCATTTTCTTCTTTCCCGATTCGCAGCTTGAAGTGCCGCTCGCGCGTTTTCTGTCGCGCGAATTGGGCATGAAGCCGATTGAAATCGGCACGCCTTATTTGCATCGGCAGCACCTGGCGCATGAATTGGCGCTGCTGCCGGCGACGGCGAAGCTGGTAGAAGGCCAGCATGTGGACAAGCAATTGGATCGCTGTCGCGAGGCACGGCCCGATATGACCGTGTGTGGTCTTGGCCTTGCGAATCCTCTGGAAGCCGAGGGGCTGACCACGAAATGGTCCATTGAACTCGTTTTCTCACCCATCCAGGGATATGATCAGGCAGGTGACCTTGCAGGACTTTTTGCGCGGCCTTTGGTCCGACGCGAAAAGCTGATGGTCTAGCCATGCAGCTCGCCGTCTGGACCTATGAAGGGCCGCCACATGTGGGGGCGATGCGCATCGCAACTGCCATGCAGGGTGTGCATTACGTGCTGCATGCGCCGCAGGGCGATACCTATGCGGATTTGCTCTTCACCATGATCGAAAGGCGTAGCAAGCGCCCGCCAGTGACATGGACCACCTTCCAGGCGCGTGATTTGGGTGGCGATACCGCTGAACTTTTCATGGAAGCGGCGCGTGATGCTTATGCGCGCTTCAAGCCCGAAGCCGTATTGGTGGGCGCGTCTTGCACCGCCGAGCTTATTCAGGATGATCCGGGCGGCTTGGCCAAAACCCTTGGCCTGCCGGTGCCTGTTGTGCCGCTGGAATTGCCTGCCTATCAGCGCAAGGAAAATTGGGGCGCGGCAGAGACGTTCTATCGCCTGGTGCGCGCCTTTGCCGGCCCGGCGCAAACCCGCGCTCTACGCGATCCGGCCCGCGCGCCGCGCTGCAATATTCTGGGGCCAACAGCGCTTGGTTTCAGGCATCGCGATGATGTCGCGGAAATCACCAAACTATTGCGCAGCATGGGCATTGAAATCGTGGTCACGGCGCCGATGGGTGCCTCGCCTGCTGATCTGACACGCCTGCATGAGGCGGATTTCAATGTCGTGCTGTACCCAGAAATTGCCCAGGTCGCGGCGGGGTATTTGCAGCGCCATCTGGGCCAGCCCTTCACACGCATTGTGCCGATTGGCGTTGGTGCGACTCGGGATTTCATGGCGGAAGTCGCAGCGCTTGCGGGCCTGTCAGCGCCTGATACCGATGGTGGCGATGCGCTGCGCCTGCCTTGGTATGCGCGGTCTGTCGATTCGAATTACCTGACCGGCAAGCGAGTCTTTATTTTTGGC
>JBIKWX010000017.1:0-22364 GCA_044356095.1 Roseomonas sp. | reverse complement strand
AAGTGATCGGCAGCAGCAGCGAAATCGTCGCAACCGGACCAATGCCGGGCAAAACGCCGATGGCGGTGCCGATAATACAGCCGATCAGGCAGAACAGCAGGTTGTTGAAGGTCAGCGCAACGCCGAAGCCATGCGCGAGATTGGCAATCAGATCCATGGTGTTTTGCCTTCCCGATCAGAGCTGCGGCCAGAGAGGCACGCGAATGTCCAGATAGCGGATGAAGATCGCCCAGCAGAGCGCGCAGAGAAAGGCAATGAGCCCGGCAACGCCCAAGGGCCGTTCCAGGTGTTCCTTATCTGCAAAGGCCGAACAAATGACAGTGACGACAATGGCGACCAGGAAGCCAAGCGGTTCGAGTGTCAGGCCGAATAGGGTGAAAGCGGCACTCGGCAGGAACAGGGCGCGCCATCCGGGCGGAAACGCTGCGACAAGACAACCGACGAAAAGGCCTATCCCCAGCGCATTCCAGCCAGCGGAAGGAAAGCCCGGAATGCGCGCGGCGATCATGCCAACAACGACACCCACGACAGCCCCCCCGATCAGGAAGCCGATTTCGGCGGATGACCATTTCGCCAGCGGATCAGGCCCATTGAATAGACCACTGACAAGAACGAAAGACCCAAGGCCGATCAAGAGCCAGAAGACCAGCATGGGCATATAGCCCGGCCCCATACGGCGCGCGGTGCCCAGATTATGGTCCTGGTTCAGCCAAAGGCCGACAACGGCAAAGGCAATGAACAGCCCCGCCGAAAGCAAGTCTTTCGTGTTAAGTTTCATTCCCGTCTTCCACCCTTATGACCCTTCGGGTCAGCTTTGCCCCCAAGCCTTTCGGCCCCATTGCGACTTGATCAATCAGCCGTCGCCCCCGCAGCCTGCACCAAAGGCGCCCATTTGGCCACCTCCCTTATGATGAAGCTGTTGTAATCTGCTGCCGAGTAGGTCCCCGGCGTGCCGCCAAGCTCCGCGAAACGGTTCCTGATCTCGGCGGTTTGTAGCAGGCCGAGCACTTCGCGGTTCAACCGCTCAATGATCGGCGCTGGCGTGCCCGCCGGTGCGGAAAGCCCAAACCAGGAATCGGAATCAAGCGGGAAGCCCTGTTCGCGGAAGGTCGGTACATCCGGGAAGGAGGGGTGTCGTTCCGCCGAACACATGCCAACCGCCACCACGGAGCCCTGCTTGATATGGGCGGCGGAGGAGGGCAGGCTGTCTGACATCATCGGCACCTGGCCCGCGATCACCGCCTGCATGGCCGGCCCCGCACCCCGGAAGGGCACATGGGTGATTTCGGTGCCGATCAGGCGGCTCATTTGCACCACCAGCAAATGATTGGACGACCCAGCGCCGGATGTCGCCACCTGCAAACCGCCCGCGCTTTTCGCCCGCGCCACCACATCGGCCATGGTACGAATGCCCGCGCGCGGATTGGCAACCCAAACGGTCGGGTTGCTGACCACCAGGGCGATATGGGCGAAATCCTTCACCGGGTCATAGCGGACCTTGCTGCCATAAACGGCGGGGCTGATCGCGTGGCTCGCGATATTGGACATGACCAGCGTAT
Organism: Roseomonas sp.; assembly: GCA_044356095.1. Classification (GTDB taxonomy): domain Bacteria; phylum Pseudomonadota; class Alphaproteobacteria; order Acetobacterales; family Acetobacteraceae; genus Neoroseomonas. The sequence goes on along the minus strand of JBIKWX010000017.1, from coordinate 20,805 downwards.
AGCCATCGGGCGCAGCGCGCGCGACGGTTTCACTGCCGAGCGTGGCACCGGCACCGGCGCGGTTTTCGACCACAATGGAAACGCCAAGCTTGTCCTGAAGACCGGCGGCGATCAGCCGCGCGACCAGATCTGTTGTCCCGCCGGGCGCGAAGGGCACCACCAGGCGAATGGGCTGGGAAGGCCACGCGCCTTGCGCCCGCGCCCCCATAGCCAAAAGCGGCGAGGCGCCAATACCCAAAACGACGCTGCGGCGAGCAACGTTTCTCATCCCTTTGCCCCCTTGTTTATGGCGGTTCTATTGCATGGGATCAAAACCTCGGCAAGCGCGGGCGGGGCAAGCCTTGCCTCGGGCGGCGCCAGGGCCGATCATCCCTTGGAAACATAAGCCAGCCATAGGAAATCGCCGCATGTCGCCAGCCGACCGCCTTTCAAACGACCCCGAAACCCGCATCCGCGAAGCGACCGAGGCTGTGGCGCCGCGCCTGATCGAAATTAGGCGCGACATTCATACGCATCCGGAGCTTGCCTTTCAGGAAACCCGCACCGCCGGGATTGTGGCGGCGGAGCTTTCGCGCCTGGGCCTCACGCCACGCACCGGCATTGGGCGCACCGGCGTGGTGGCCGAAATCAAGGGCGGGCGCCCTGGCCCGACACTCGCCATCCGCGCCGATATGGATGCGCTGCCGATCCATGAGGAAACCGCGCTCCCCTTCGCGAGTGACATCGCCGGACAAATGCATGCTTGCGGGCATGATATTCATACCTCCACGCTTTTGGGCGTCGCGGCGGTATTGAAGGATCTGGCGCCGCAGCTTGCCGGGACCGTGCGGCTGATCTTCCAGCCGGCGGAAGAAGTACTGGAAGGGGCGGCTGCCATGATCGCTGATGGCGCGGCGGATGGCATTGATATGGCGATTGGCTTTCACAACCACCCGGATATGCCGGTGGGCAGTTTCGGCTATGTGCGCGGCGCCTGCCTGGCGGCGTCTGACCGGTTTGACCTGATCATCCAGGGCAAATCCGGCCATGCCGCGCATCCATACGCCGCGATTGACCCGATTGTGGCGGCGGCGGCCTTTGTGCAGGAAGCGCAAACCGTGGTCAGCCGGGAAATCAAGCCGCTGCATCCGGCCGTGGTGACCATTGGGCAATTCGTGGGCGGCACCACCTACAACATCATCCCCGAACGCGTGCATCTGAAGGGCACGGTGCGCACGCTGCATCATGAATCGCGCGATATCGCCGAAGCGGCGTTGCGGCGCTTGGCGGAAGGCATTGGCGTTTCCATGCGCGTGAAGACCGAGATGAATTACGTCCGCAAGGTGCCGCCGCTCGTGAATGATGACCGCGTGCTCGATCCCGTCATTGCCGCCGTGCGCCGGCAAATGGGCGATGTGATCAATGAAGGCGAGGCTTCGATGGGCGCTGAGGATTTCGCGGAATTCGCCGCGGTGGCGCCTTCCTTCCAGCTGCGTATCGGTTCCGGCCAGCCAGGGCGCGAAGACCGGCTGCACAATGCCTTCTACCAACCTGATGAGCGTTGCATCGGCCTTGGGGTGCAGGCGCTGTCGCGCGCTGCGCTGGATTTGCTGGCATGAGCGCGCATCGCATCGCGGAATTGACCGCGCCTGAGGTGGCATCCCGTTTGGCTGCGGGCGCTGTCGCCATTCTGCCCATGGGCAGCCTTGAGACCCATGGCCCTGCCTTGCCGATGGGCGATTATCTGGTGGCGGAGGAGATTGCGAACCGCATTGCTGCCGCTGCCCTGCTGAAGGGCGCGGATGCTTTGGTCGCCCCCGCAATCCCCTTTGGTGGCGAAGATTTTTTTGCCGGCGTCGCGGGCGGCATCACGCTTTCGGTCGCGACGCTGACCGCCGTGATCGAGGAAATGGCCGAAGCCTTCATCAAAACCGGCACGCGGCGCATCATGATCGTCAATGGCCATGCCGGCACCATCGCGCCCGCCGATGCCGCAGCGCGCAGCATGCGTCATCGGCATGGCGTGATTATCCCGGCGCTGCATCTTTGGCGCGAGGCTGGCAAGCTGCATGGTGAATTGGGCGGGCAGCCCATATCCTTCGGCCATGGCGGGGACCCGGTTGCGTCTGTGACGATGGCGCTGAAGCCAGAACTCTGCCGTCCCGAAGCGGCGCGGGCGCGGGAAGGTTCTGTGCCTTACCTTGGCGTGCCGCCCACCGGCTTTGGCGCCATCCGCGCCCACGGCGTGGAATTCGCCGTGCCGATGTGGGTGGAAGAAGTGGCGCCTGGCGGCGTTGCCGCGCCCGATCCGCGCGGCGCCAATGCCGCCCATGGCGCGCGCATGGTGGAACAGCTTGTCGCTGCCGGTGCTTCCATCTGCGCGCAGCTACGCGACCACGCGCCGTGAAGCGCATTTGCGTCTATGGCGCGGGCGCCATTGGCGCGCATCTGGCGGCGCGCTTGGCCGCCGCCGGCGCTGAGGTAAGCGTGATTGCGCGCGGCGCCCATCTGGCCGCGATGCGGGCGGGCGGGATCACGCTGCGTGATGCAGGGGGTGACCGAAGTTTCGCTGTTCAGGCCGCTGAAGACGCGGCCGAGATTGGCCCGGTGGATGCCGTGCTGGTCACCGTCAAGGCGCCAGCCTTGCCGGCTGTGGCGGCAGGGATCGCGCCTTTGCTTGACCCCGATACGCCTGTTGCCTTCATCATGAATGGTATTCCCTGGTGGTATTTCGATGGCATTGGCGGCGCCCTGGAAGGCAAGCGCCTGCCGGTGCTGGACCCCGATGACGTGCTGCGCCGTGCCGTCGGTGTGAAGCGCGCCATTGGCGGCGTGATCTATGCGGCGAGTGCGGTGGTCGCCCCTGGCATCATCACCTCGGAACATGCTGATTTGAAGCTTTATCTCGGGGAGCCTGATGGCGCGGTTTCGCCTCGTGCTCAGGCGCTGGCGGCGCTATTGAGTGCGGGCGGCATGCCGACCGAAGCGGTTGCGAATATCCGCCATCGCATCTGGGGCAAGCTGCTTGGCAATCTGGTGGTGGGGCCGCTCTGCCTGCTCTCGCGCCAGGACATGAAGGCAACACTGGCCGATCCGGCGATCTTCGAAGCCGGGGTACGGATTTCCGATGAGGGCACGGCACTCGCCCGCGCGCTTGGGCATGATTTGAAAGTGTCGGGCGAAGTGCGCATGCGCCGCTTTGGGGAGACCGCGCACAAACCTTCCATCCTGCAGGATCTGGAATTGGGCCGGCCCATGGAAATTGATGCGCTATTCACCGCGCCCTTGCAGTTGGGGCGGGATTTGGGCGTGTTCATGCCGAATTTCGCGCTGATGGTGGCGTTGGCGACGCAGGCGGCGCGGGCGGCGGGGTTGTATCGGTAGGCGACTGCGGCCTGATGCAGTCTATACCCCCGACCCCGAACTGGATCTGTGCAACTAGAAGGGGATAAATGGCTAAGACGTATTTTTTTGGTACTCACTTGGTCGGTGTTGGCAATACCTCTTCCCGCCAAATTAGCTCGTTTCATTTAATCATCGGCTTTTCATTAATTTCACCACATTTGGTCACAATTCTTTACATTTCTAACACGTCTTATGCCGCTAAGGTCAGGCATCTCCACCACTAATGGACCTCGGGCATGCCTCCCATTGATGACCATACTCAGGACGATGATCATTTTCATCCACCGCCGCCGCCGATGGAACCGCTGGAAGCGGAAACGAATGCCTTCAGCGTGCCGAGCACCACGAATGGCAACCAGAACTCCGGCGGTATTTCCAGTCTGACAGGCGGGAATTTCGTCATTTCCTTCCTGTCGAGCGGTTCTGCCGATGATGGCCAAGACATCAGGGCGCGGTTCTTTGGCCTTGATGGATTGGCGCTTGGCCCTGACATTCGAGTGAATGAGGTCACGGCCGGGACGCAAACCGATGTGAGTTCGCTTGCGCTAAACGACGGGTCCATTCTGATCACCTGGCGTTCGCCCGATCCGCTCGATGCGGGCAATTCCCATCTCTTTGGCCGGCGTTTCAGCGCGGAGGGCGTGGCGCTGACTGGCCAAATTCAGCTTAGTTCCAGTGGCGCCGACGGATCCCACAGCTTCATCCAAAGGGGCGGGAGTACTGGTTCGCTGATTTTTGCCTATGAGAATAATGGTGAAATTCGGGGGCGGAGCTTTGACCCTGCGACCCTGGCCGCAAGGGCCAGCGAGTTGCAATTGAACACCACGCTTCCCGGTACACCCACGGGAATTGGATTGCAGATTCTTTCCAACAACAATCTGGTATTGCGCTTTGAATCGCCCGAAGGTGGGGCAAATGGCACGGAAATCCGCAATCGGGTCTTTTCCTTCTCTGGTAGCGCGGGTTTGACGCCGGTCAGCATCAATTCTTCCACAGATGACTTCCTGGCCAATACAACCAGAACAGGCGATCAGACCGGCGTTCGGGGGATCCGTCTTGCTGACAGCCGAGTGATGGAGGTTTGGCAATCCAGCGGCAACGGCGATGGCTCCGGTACTTCGATAGTTGCACGCTACTTTGCGGCTGATGGTACGCCCGCAGGTTCAGACTTCGTTCTCAATACTACATCCCTGGGTGATCAGCTTTCCCCCGCCATTCTGGGTTTCGCTGACGGTCGGCGACTGGTCTGGTGGCATTCCTTTGAAGGCGGCAACACCGATACCATCCGCGGCCGCTGGGTGGATCATGACGGCACACTTGGCACAAGTGATTTCGTGATCACGACGCTGGCAGATTCTTCGGTACCGGGCTTCACCCTGGCGCTGCTGGCCGATCAGAGTGTCATCGCGGTCTATGGTGGTGCCGATGCGACCGATGGCAGCGGCAGTGGAATTCAAACAACACGTGTGATGAGCCTTGGCGCGCCGGTTTTCCCTTCCCCCGATGCGCCAAATGTGGTGTCCCTGCCCCCCATAACGGGAAGCGCTTTTGATGAGCCTCTTCCGGAGCAAGGCTGGGCTTCAGCTGCGGCGTATATCTCGGGCTCGATCACTCCTGCGACTCCGCGCTTTACCAATGGTCTTGGCAATCCGCTCACCATGACTTTCGCCTTCCGTGATACGGCCGAGGGGGCGCCAGCCATGCCCAACGGCGCTTTTGGCTTTTCGCGACTGAATGAAAGCCAAATTTTTGCGGTACTCTATACCCTTCAGCAGTTCCAGGATGTGGCCAATATCACGCTGATTCGTGTGCAGGACCCGAATAGCCAATACAGCAACAATGCCCAATTCACATTTTGGAACTATACCGAAGTCACGCCCGGTTCGGTTGCGGACAACGCCGCCGGTTATGGCGGTTCGATCTATGCGGGCGGCGTCTGGCAGAATAGTGTTTTCTTCAATGCACAAAGAAGTGTCGCTACCGCGCCCACGCCCACCAATGGTGGCTTTGAATTATACATGCATGAAATCGGGCATGCCCTTGGGCTTTCTCATGCGGGCCCCTACGATCTTGGCGATATGAGTTCTTATTTTGCCTATGCGCGCAATGCCATTTTCTTCAATGACTCAGAACAATATTCTGTCATGAGCTATTTCAATGCTGAGACGACTCACGCATTTTTGGGTTCGGTCGATGCATCAACACCCATGCTTTATGATATCGCCGCTATGCAGCGGATTTATGGCGCCAATATGAATACGCGCACGGGCGACAATACCTATGGCTTTAACGCCAATGCGGGGCAGGCCTTTTACATTACCGGGGCTACTCAGCAGGCAAATTTTGCAATTTGGGATGCTGGCGGGCGTGATACGCTGGACTTCTCCGGCTATGATGAAACGCAATGGATTAACCTGAATGAGGAGGCATTTTCCTCGGTCGGTGGGCTGCGCAACAATATCTCCATCGCCCGTAATGTAACGATTGAAGATGCCTTTGGCGGATCAGGTGCCGATAGCATCCTGGGCTCCGCCGTCGCCAATCTGCTGCGCGGCAATGCAGGCGCCGATAGCATTGATGGAGGCGTTGGCAATGATACCCTGGAAGGCGGTGCGGGCAATGACCTCTACCTCAGCGTCACAGCGAATGATCTGATCACAGAAGTCGCCGATAATGGCGCGGATACGATCATTGCCACCGGCAGCCTTTCAATGCCGGAGAATATTGAGGTTGCCATTATCGCTCCGGGTGAGGTTGGTATTACTTTCAACGGGGGTGCCGCGCCCGAAATGATTTTAGGCAATGAACTTCGCACCATCATTTCCGGCGGTGGGGGCGATGATACGCTGAGTGGGTTTAGTGGCGAGGATGATATTTTTGGCGGCGATGGGAATGACCTCATCGTCGCGAGTATTGGAGCCCGATACTTGGATGGGGGCGCTGGCGACGATGTCATTCTTGCTGGCAATACCAGCCTAGCCGATATTCTGGCATTATTTGCCTTTCCTTGAATTTTGGAATGTCAAAAAAGGGATAACCATGCCGAACTTCGCGCTGATGGTGGCGTTGGCCACGCAGGCGGCGCGGGCAGCTGGCTTGTATCGGTAGCGCCCAGCCCTGCACACTGAGCACAGCTTCGGGACGCATCCACCATGGACAGGCCAGCCCTGCCCGGTAGCAACAATTGACCATCAACAAAAAGGATCAAACGCTATGGCGATTTCGCAGCGTGAAGAACGCGACCTTCTGGGCCACGACGCCTTCTCCCTGATCGCGCCGACCCATCAGCCGGCCATCGCCACTCTGCCGCCGGAGGAGCTTCGCGCCATCGCGACCCGGCTGCGCGCTGAGCACGCGAAGTTGCGCGACCTGATCCGGGAAGGCCACCGCGCCAAGCGCGGCAAGGGCGATGCCCGCGCAGCGGCGAATGCCGAAGCCGGCAAGGCAACTCGCCGCAAGCAGGTCTATGCCTCGGCGCTGAAGCGCGTGAATAGCCGCTTTGATGAACTGACGCAGGAACGTCGCCGGGAAGAGCATCGCGCGGCGCTAAAAGTCGCCCTCGCCCGCCGTCAGGCGCTGCGCGCGCAGCATCCGAGTTCGGGCTTCGGTGCCAGCGCCGGCATGCAGAATAAAGGGAATGCGAAGGGCAAAAATCACGTGCATGGCGCGCGGGTGGGCAGCGTTTCCGCCCAGAACAAGCGCGCCCAGGCACGCCGCGACGGGTGACGGAAACAGGCGCGGCGGGCCCGCTTTTCCCAACCCCGGATGAGGTGTGGCAGAAGCTTCAGCCTGCCAAAAACGCCAGTACCGCCGCGTTGAAATCAGCCGGGTTATCCGCCTGGACACTATGCGCGGCGCGCGCAATCGTCATGCGCTGGGCATTTGGCATCACGCCCTGCAAGGCATCCAGAATGCGCCCGAATTGCGGTTGGGATTGATCACCACCCACCAATAGCGTGCGGGTGGTGATCCCCGCTGCCTCCGCCCGCGAATAGGGCTTGCGCTGTTCCTTGATCTGCCCGAGCAAGGTTGTCGCATTGTCGCGATTGACGGTCTTGCGTGCCTCGGAACGCTTGGCCCAGGCACCTGGCCCGCCGGTATGTTCGGCAACAACCGTCAGGCCTTCTTCCACCTTGCCCTCAGCGATCAGGGCCGCCGCGCGTGCAAAGGCCGATGCCTGATTGCCTGCGGGTGGGGCGCCGCCCAGGCTTTCATCCAATTCGCCGCCCGGTTCCAGCAGCACAAGGGAGGCCAATAATTCCGGATGATGCTGCGCCACGCGAAAGGCGATATGCCCGCCGCGCGAATGGCCGATCAAATGCACCTTGCCTTTGCCAAGCGCACGGATGAAGCCGGCCACATCTGCCGTATGCCGCGCAATGGTGAAATCCCCATCTTCGCGCCATTTGTCGGGCCAGCAATGGCGCAGGCTGATGGCGATGGCGTGATACTGCGCGCCAAAGGCTTCCATCTGTCCGGCAAAGGAACGTTGATCACCAAGCGTGCCATGCACCATGATCACAGGCGCGCCGCTGCCCGTTTCCGCATAGGCGATTGGATAGCCATCAATGGTGCAGGTCGGCATGGAAAACCTCATGGTTCACGGTGAGGGCTTATGCTGAGCATGGCAGCGCTTTGGCGTAAACACCTGTGCGCCCCGTCAGACTGGAAAGCGACTATCTCCTTAGAAAATCCTTGAGCCAGCCAAGGACTTCCCCCGGCGCTTCCTCTGCCAGATAATGCCCTGAAGCGACTGCGCCGCCGGTCACCGGGCCAGCGGCGTAATCGCGCCAAATGGCCAGCGCATCATACCATTTGGGGATGCTGCCCTTGGCGCCCCACAGTGCGAGTAGCGGGCAGGAGATTTTCTGCCCCACCGCACGGGACGCACGGTCATGCTCAAGATCAATCGTGGTGGCAGCGCGGTAATCCTCACAAATCGCGGCGACCGTGCCGGGCAGATGCAAGGCCGCCAAATAATCCGCGCGCGCTTCCGGATGGAAGAAGGATTTGTCCTTGGGTTCGCGCGATGTATGCAGGTCAAACCAATCCTCAACATCGCGCAGGATCATGCGTTCGGGCCGATCATGCGGCTGCGCGAGCCAGAACCAGTGATAATAGCCAAGGCCGAAGGCCATATCGGCGCGTTCAAAATGTTCAAGCGTTGGAATGATATCCAGGACGCAAAGCCGTTCCACTGCTTTCGGCGTATCCAGCGCCAGGCGATGCGCCACCCGCGCACCGCGATCATGCGCCACAATCTGGAATTGCGGAAAGCCAAGCCCCGCCATCAGCGCCACCATATCGGCGGCCATTTCGCGTTTGGCATAGGGCGCATGATCGGCGCTGACGGCGGGCTTGGATGAAAACCCATAGCCGCGCAGATCGGGCGCAATCACGGTGAAATCACGCGCAAGCATCGGCGCCACGCGATGCCACATGGCATGCGTTTGTGGATTGCCATGCAGCAGCAAAAGCGGCGGGCCGGAACCCGCGCGGCGGAGCCGGATGCGCTGCCCATTGGCTTCACGTGTTTCCAGCGTGAAGCCTTCAAAAAACACCATTTCAGCCGCCGCGGCGCGCGCCACCGGGCCGGCCGGCGTCAAAGCCAAGGAAGCCTGCTTCAGGCTGCGCCGCGCCGCCATCATTGGCGAAAAGTCTGGGCCTGATCGAAACACTCGGCGCCCGCGCCCCCTGCGCCGCAGCCTGCCGCGACAGGCGCAGCGCTTCCTGCTGCGCGGCACGTTCAGCGCGTTCCTGTTCGGCGCGGGCTGCGGCGGCGCTCCGCGCGCTTGTCGGGCCGGAACTGCCGGCCATGCCGCGGGCCGAGAGCAAATAGAACAGGATGTCATTGCGCCCCTGATCCACAGCCCAATCCGTGGGCGTCAGGCCAAGCGCATTGCGGCCATTCAAATCAGCACCGCGATTGACCGCATCACGCGCCGCCGCCAGATCGCCGCGCGTGATGGCATCAAATAGCGCCGGCGTCGGCGAAAGATTGGCGTTTTCATCGCCTGCAATGGGCTCTGGCGCGCGGCGCGCAGCAAGCCCTGGCAGAGCAGGCGGGCGCGGCGCTCTGGCGCCGGGCTGGCCTGGCGGTGCTGCGAATTGCGCATAAGCGGGGGCGACCTCCGCGACCAGCAGGGCGATCACGGCCAAGGGGAGCAGGCGCGGAAGAGCTTTCATAGCCCGATATTAGCCGCCCCAGGCCGGGACTGCCAGCTTTACCCCCAAGGGCCGCGCTGCGCTGGCGGCTTTTCAGGCGGCAGCGGCTGCCCCCAGGGGCTGCTGCTTGGCCGCGCCCCCATGCTGGCGGCGAGTTTCTCCAGCGCCGCCACGCGGTTTGCCGTGCGCGGATGGGTCGAGAAAAGATTATCCATCCGCGCGCCCGATAGCGGGTTGATGATGAACATATGCGCGGTCGCGGGATTGGCTTCCGCCCGTTGGTTCACGCGCTGATGGGCGTAATATTCCAATTTCTGCAACGCGCCGGCCAGGGCCATGGGTTGGCCGCAAATCTCGGAGCCCATCCTGTCAGCCTCATATTCCCGTGACCGGCTGATCGCCATTTGCACAATCGCCGCCGCCATGGGCGCCAGGATCACCATCAGCAGCATGCCGATCGGGCCAAAGGGGTTTTGGCCCTGCCGATCCCGGCCACGGTTGAACATCATGCCGAATTGCGCAAGTGCCGAAATGGCGCCGGCGATGCTGGCCGTGACCGTCATCACCAGCGTGTCGCGATTCTTGATATGCGCCAATTCATGCGCGATCACGCCAGCCACTTCTTCCTCTGAAAGCATCTCAAGCAGGCCGGTATTCACGGCAACTGCAGCGTTTTGTGGGTTCCGCCCGGTGGCAAAGGCATTGGGCTGTTCTTCGTGGATCACGTAAAGCGCCGGCATGGGAAGGCCGGCATTGGCGGCAAGCTGCGCGGTCATGTCGTAAAGCCGGGGCGCTTCTTGCGGGCCGATGGGCTGGGCATTGTGCATGCGCAGCACCATCTTATCGCTATTCCACCAGGAAAAGAGGTTGATGCCCCCGGCGAAAAGCAACGCCATGATCATGCCTTGCTCCCCCCCGATCATCAGGCCGATCACGCCAAACAACGCGGTCAGCGCGGCAAGCAGGATGACAGTGCGAGTATAGCCGGCCATGAAGCGCCCTTCCTTGTCCCTCAATCAAACACGTTAAAGAGACCAGGCCCTTTTGTCATGACCGAGAAACCCGCAGCCGAAACCCCGGCACCCCCAACGCCGCCCCCCGCCAAGGCGCCACCCGCCAAACCAAAGGAGATTGGCGGCCCGAAAGGCCCGGAACCGACGCGCTTTGGCGATTGGGAACAGAAGGGTCGCGTGAGCGATTTCTGAGGCTGAGGCACCGGGACGGGAAGCGAACGCGCTTGTGGTCTCTGGCGGGCTGCGCCCACCATATCTTGGAAGGCGAGTGTCAAATTCCCACCCGAGTCGCGCGTTTTTGGTTTGTTCTTTTTGGTTAAATTAAATAATTGAAAAAATTAGATAAAATGAAAATCTCTGCACGTTAATATTTTTGTTTTGTTCGCTGACCCTGGCAGGGGGTGATTCTCGCCCCCCGAGTCGCCCCCCGAGTCGCAGCCTCAGCGCCGCGCCAAAAGCAGCGCCAGCACCATGATCGCGGCGCCCGCCAGCACCAGGGTGATGGGCAGGCCAAACACCATTGCCCCAAGCCCATAGGCGATGGGGCCAAGCGATTGGCCACCGAAAAAGGCGAAGGCATGCAAGGACATGGCGCTGCCGCGCGCCTGCGGGGCAAGCTCGGTCGCGCGGGTCTGGATGGCGTTGTGGATCATGTAAAAGCCAAGCCCAAGGCCCAAGCCCGCCAGCGTCGCCACCAGCAGGGAAGGTGCCAGGGCGAAGCCTGTCAGCGCCAGGGCGCCGGTCGCGCCGCCAATGCGGATCACGCCCCCCTGGCCGAAACGCGCCAGCAGCGGCGCGACCAGGGCAGCAAATAACAGCCCGCCAAGGCCAAAGGCACCAATGGCGAAGCCCGCTTCCATGGTGCTGCCGATGGCACGTTCGATCAGCAGCGGCGCGATGAAGGGAAAGACGCCAAAAACCAGGCCGCCTTCCAACGCAACGGCGGCAAACAAGGGCAGCGCGGCAGGGTTGGCGATGATGCCGCGATAGCGTTGCAGCGCAACCATGGGGTCATAGCGCGTCATCACCTCGCGCGCGGCGCCGCGGGCGGCCAGGATCAGCGCGACCAGGCCAAGAAAGGCAGCGACGGCGCAAACCACCAGCACGCCGCGCCAGCCGGCGATGGCGGCGATGGGGCCCGCCACCACACCGCCCGCGATCTGCCCGCTAATGCCGAAGACCAGAATGCGCGACAGCGCCACCTGGCGGTATTTCAGCGATACCGCATCCCCCATGATGGCAAGCGTGAGGGGCATCATGCCCCCCGCCGCCATGCCGGAAGCCGCACGAAACGCCATCAACCAGCCAAAGCTTGCCGAAACCGCCGCGGCCAGCAGCATGATGCCAAGCAGCGCGACGCAAATCATGACAATCCGTCGCTTGCCGATGGAATCCGCAACCGGCCCCAGGATCGGCTGCACCAAAGCGAAGGGCAGGGTATAGGCAGTGCCGAGCAAAGCGGCCTCGGCGGCCGTCACGCTGAATTCGCCGGCGATTTCGGCCACTGTCGGGTCAGTCACGCGTGTGGCAAAGGCGCCGGCAAAGACCGCCGGGCCGAAAATCGCCAAAACGCGGCGCATCTTGGCTTTTTCGGCGGCCTCGTCTTCCCCTGGCGCTGTCACGCGCGCCCGGCTTTGGCGGCGGCGATAAAGGCCGCAATGGCGGCGGGGTCCTTGACGCCGCGCGCCCGCTCAACGCCTGAGGACACATCCACCCCCGGCGCGCCAGAGGCCGCAATCGCCTCAGCCACATTGGCCGGCGTGAGCCCACCCGCAAGCAGCCAGGGGCGCGGTGGTTGCTCGCCCTTCATCAGCGCCCAATCGAAAGCCTGCGCATTGCCCCCGGGCAGGGCGCTGCCGGCCGGCGGGCGGGCATCGAGCAGGAAGTAATCCACCTGACCAGCATAATCGGGCAGGCGCGCCAGATCGGCCTTGCTGCCAATGCCAAGCGCCTTCATCACCGGCTTGCCGAAGCGCGCGCGGATTTCGCCCGCCCGCGCCGGGGTTTCCTCCCCATGTAATTGCAGGATATCGAGCGGCACTTCGGCCAGTATCGCGGCGAGCATGGCATCATCCGGGTCCACAAACAGCCCGACACGCTTCGGGCCGAGGCCGTAGGACCGCGCAAGCTCACCCGCCTGAAGGGCTGTCACGGCGCGCGGAGAGGGCGGGAAGAAGACAAACCCCACCATATCCGCGCCGCCTTGCCGCGCCGCGTCCAGCGCGGCAGCGTCCTTGATGCCGCAAATCTTGACCAGCACGCCTAAAGCCCTGCCGCGATGGCTGCCGCTGCTGCTGCCGGGTCTGCTGCGCCGGTAATGGGGCGGCCTACCACAATCCAATCTGCCCCGGCCGCAACAGCCTCGGCCGGTGTGGCGGTGCGCGCCTGATCTCCCGCCGCACTGCCAGCAGGGCGCACGCCCGGCACCACCAGGAACGGGGCCGGGCCAAGCGCGGCGCGCAGCACGCCCGCTTCCTGTGGGCTGCAGACCAGGCCATCCGCCCCAGCGGCAAGGGCAAGGCGCGCCAAGCGCAGTACCTGGTCGGCGGGGCTGGCGGCCACACCCGTGCTGGCCAGGGTTGCGGCGTCAATGCTGGTGAGTACCGTGACCGCCAGCAGCATCGGGCGCTCGGCGCCGGCTTTTTCGGCCTCGGCGCGCGCGGCGGCGATCATGGCGGCCCCGCCCGCAGCATGCAGCGTCATCATGGCGGGGCGGAGCGGCAGCAGGGACCGCACAGCGCCGGCCACCGTATTCGGGATGTCGTGCAGCTTGAGGTCGAGGAATACCGGACGATGCCGCGCCATGGCGCTGACAATGGCCGGGCCGGCTGAGGTGAAAAGCTCCAGCCCCACCTTCAGCACGCCGCAATGCGGGGCGAGGGTTTCGGCGAGGCTTTGGGCGCGCGCCGCATCGCCTGAATCAAGCGCTGGAATGATGCGGGCAGCGCCGCTTTGCGGGCGGGCGATCATGCTTTGGTCAGGGCCTTTTCGTCAGAAGCCTGCTTGGCGGCGTTGAGTGCCTTTACCTCGGCTTCCAGGGCGCTCACGCGGCGTTCGGCAGTGCGGCCCCGGTGCCGTGCTGGCAGGCCAGCCGCCCAGGCGATCAGCGCACCCAGCAGGAAGGCGACAGCGGCAATGGAAAGCACGGCGATGGAGGCCGAGGCTGTCCAGGCGACATCAAAGGGCCAGAGACGCAATTCGATGCTCTGCGGGTTCGAGAGCATGAAGAGCACCACCAGAATGGCGAGGGGCAGGAAGATGAACCAGCGCATTGCGGGGCCTTAGGAAGACGAGACCTCACACAATCCCCGGTGATGCCTTCGCGTCAAGGCATAATCGCGCCAGGATCGCCATGCGTGATGAGCATGGCGCGCAACTACGGATGCAATTGGCGGAAAAACCTGAAGCTCATTCAGCGCGTCACGCCTTGCGCGCGGCGGCGCGCTTGGCGGGGGCGGGCGCCTTCTTCGCATTGATGCGTTCGCGCAATTCCTTGCCAGGTTTGAAATAGGGCACGGATTTCGCCTCAACCGGCACGGATTCTCCGGTGCGCGGATTGCGCCCGGTGCGGCCTTCGCGCGATTTGGTGGAAAAGGCACCGAAGCCGCGCAATTCCACGCGATCACCACGCGCCAAGGCGGCGGTGATCTCGCCAAAGATCGTCGCGACAATCGCTTCCACATCGCCCTGGCGCAAATGCGGATTGCTTGCCGCGAGTTGCGCGATCAGTTCCGATCTCGTCATGCTGGGGTTTCTCCCAAAGCGCTTTTTTTGTGCGGCGCCCGAATTGGGGGACGCCTGAACCTCTCCTGTCGGAGCAAAGCCCGCACAGCGGCATCACATGAATGCGCTAAACGAAAACTGCCCCGCTTAACGCTGCCAGACTGCCCGAGGGGCGTCAACGCCCAGCCATTCCGTCATCACCGTCCGGATAAGGCTGCCGGCAAAGCGGTTGAGGAATTTCTCCACCCGGTCGCGCGGTTCAAGGTCCCGCACCGGTAGCGCTTCCGCGACCCCTTTTTGGGCGGCGAGCCAGGCGCGGGCCTCGGCCTCTCCGCCAATGGCGTCAATCAGGCCAAGGGGCAGTGCCTCGCGCCCGGTAAAGACCCGCCCATCCGCGAGTGGGCGCACGCGCGCTTCATCCATGCGCCGGCCCCGGGCGACGATGCCAATGAATTGGCCGTGCAAATCTTCCAAGACGCGCATCATCTCCGCCCGGCCTTGATCAGTCATGGGCTGGAAGGGGTTGGGCTGCGCCTTGAAGGGGCCGGTTGCCAGGATATCCGGGCGCACGCCAAGCCTTGCCATCAATTCCGACACGTCAAAGCTTTGCAGCAGGACGCCGATTGAGCCCGTGACGGTCGCTTCCCGCGCCAGCACATGCTCGGCCGGCATGGCGATCATGTAACCGGCTGAGGCGGCGGTGCCGCCCATCAGCGCCACGATAGGTTTTTTCTCGGCAAAGCGCTTGAGCGTGCCATAGAGCGCCTCGCCACCCGACATGCTGCCGCCGGGGCTGTCAATCACCAGCAGCATGGCGCGGGCGGAGGCATCGCGGCTGGCTTCTTCGATCACTTCCAAAAGGCGGCGATCTTCGGTGATGACCCCTTCGATACGGAGGCGCAGCACATGGTCATTGGACGCAAGCCCACCAAGCCCGCCCTTGCCAAACAGCGCGCCCAGCGCGGCGATAACGCCAATCACGGCGAGCGCACGCCAAAAGGTGACACGCCGGGACAGGCGGCGCCTTTCGGCGATGAGATCGGCTTCAAGCGACATATGGTTCCTTCAAGATTACGAGGCGCAAAGCATATTTCCGATAACAGCCTAGATGGTCATTTTGGTGTGCAACACTCAGCGCACTCTTGCTGCTGGGCAGACCACTCGAAGTGACGCAAACTCGCCGCCACCCAGGGAACGAACGCGCATGCGACCTTCCTCGATGATCTGTGCATCGGCGCACTCTTCACCAAGTAGATTTCTTACCACAGTTCGATTGCCCTCTGGTGTCCCTCGCCGAAGAGAATCCATCCCGACCGGCGAGACGATCGTAAGCAGCCTCACGCTATCCGGATGATTGGGGTGTGGCTCGAACCGAAGCATACCATGGGTGACTGCGAGGTTGGTCTCTGCCTGCTGACAACCTGCGACTAGGACTGCCGCTAAAAAAACTGTCACCAATCGCATTTCGTTTCCCTTTCTTTTGGTTACGCACTCATCCAGTAAGCGACATCTTCTGGCGTGGTCTACGGGGCCAGACAAGAGGGAAGTGTCAAAAACCCCGGGGCGTTGCCACCCCGGGGCTGATAGTCTGTCAGTCGTGGCCCAGGAATTATTCTTCCCCGGTCATCTCCCGGCGGCGGCGGATGGCCGCGCCCAGGATATCGCCGAGCGAGGCACCGGAATCGGCCGAGCCATATTCGCGCATGGCTTCGCGTTCCTCTTCCACTTCCTTGCCCTTGATGGTCAGCGTCAGGCGGCGCGCGGCGCGGTCCACGGCGGTGACCTTCGCATCGACCTTTTCGCCAATGGCGAATTTGTCGGGGCGCTGGTCGCCACGGTCGCGGGCCAATTCGGCGCGGCGGATGAAGCCGGTCAGCACATCATCCACCTTCACTTCAATGCCGTTCTGCTCAACCTTGGTGACGACGCAGGTGACGACATCACCCTTGCGCACGCGGTCCAGCACTTCGGCGGCCGGGTCGGCCTGAAGCTGCTTGATGCCAAGCGAGATGCGTTCCTTTTCCACATCCACATCCAGCACCTTCGCCTTGACCATCTGGCCCTTGCTGTAATGCTGCATCGCCGCTTCGCCGGCTTCGTCCCAGGAAATATCGGACATATGCACCATGCCGTCGATTTCCGCGCCGACACCGATGAACAGGCCGAATTCGGTGATGTTGCGAATTTCGCCTTCGATGGTGGAACCCACCGGATGCGCTTCCACGAACAGCTCCCACGGATTGCCCTGCGCCTGCTTGAGGCCCAAGGAAATGCGGCGCTTCGGTTCATCCACATCCAGGATGATCACATCCACCTGTTCTGAAGTGGAAACGATCTTGCCGGGATGCGCATTCTTCTTGGTCCAGGACATTTCGGACACATGGACCAGGCCTTCAACACCGGCTTCCAGCTCCACAAAGGCGCCGTAATCGGTGATGTTGGTGACGCGGCCAGAGAATTTCGCGCCAACCGGATATTTCAGCGCGACACCATCCCACGGATCGGACATGAGCTGCTTCATGCCAAGGCTGATGCGCTGCGTGTCCTGATTGAAGCGAATCACCTGCACCTTGACAGGCATACCAATGGTGAGCGCTTCGGAGGGGTGATTGATGCGCCGCCACGCGATATCGGTGACATGCAGCAGGCCATCCACGCCGCCCAAATCCACGAAGGCGCCGTAATCGGTGATGTTCTTCACGACACCATCCAGGATCATGCCTTCCTTGAGGCCCTGGATCAGCTCACTCCGCTGCTCGGCGCGGGTTTCTTCCAGCACGGCGCGGCGGGAGACAACGATATTGCCCCGCGCGCGATCCATTTTCAGGATCTGGAAGGGCTGCGCATTGCCCATCAGCGGCATCACATCACGCACCGGGCGGATATCCACCTGAGAGCCCGGCAGGAAGGCAACCGCCCCGCCAAGATCAACGGTGAAGCCACCCTTCACGCGGCCGAAGATCACGCCATTCACGCGAATACCGGCCTGGTGGGATTTTTCGAGCGTGGTCCAGGCTTCCTCGCGCCGCGCCTTTTCGCGCGACAGCACGATGGAGCCATCGCGGTCTTCATAACGCTCGACGAACAATTCGATAACATCGCCGGCCTTCACTTCGGGCTTCTGGCCCGGGGCGGCGAATTCCTTGAGCGGAACGCGGCCTTCGCTTTTCAGGCCGACATCAACAACGGCGAAATCGCCGTCAACGCGAATAACGCGACCGGTCACGACCGAGCCGGCAAAACCCGTATCCGGGCCAAGCGTGGCATCGAGAAGTGCGGCAAAATCCTCCACGCCAGCATTGGCGAGGCTGGTGGCAGTAGCCATGCAGTTTATGTGTCCTGTAGGCGCCGCAGGAGCGGCGATTGGGTCTGCGCCCTTCCACACGCAGGGGAAGCACGGCTTGGCCCCGGCGCGATGCGCTGGAAGGCCCAAGGGTTCTGGGTGGAATAACGGACCACCCTTTGCCGGCCCAAAACGGGCAACGGCGCAGTTCTCACTGCGACGCGATGGGGGTGCTTAGGGCCTGACAGCTTGGCGCGTCAAGCGGAATCAAGCTTTTTCCTGATCAAGGCCAGCGCGGCGCCGAAGGCCTGTTCGGCATCAAGCGCCGTTGTGTCTATTTCGATGGCATCCGGGGCGGGCTTTAGGGGGGCGACGGGGCGATTGGCGTCCTGCGCATCGCGGTCGCGGATTTCGGCTTCCACCTGGGCGGGGTCGGCAGCGACACCGCGCGCTGTCAGTTCCAGAAAGCGGCGCCGGGCGCGCTCAGCCACACTCGCGGTGACGAAAAGCTTCACCTGGGCTTCGGGGAAGACCACCGTGCCGATATCCCGCCCATCCAGCACGGCGCCTTGCGCGGCGCCGAAGCGGCGCTGGAAATCCAGCAGGGCCGCGCGCACGGCGGGAATGGCGGCGACCTTGCTGGCTGCCATATCGGCCAAGGAGCCGCGCAAATCACCACGCGCCAGGTCTTCGGGCGTCAGCGCGCGGGCTTCGGCTTCCGCGATGCGGGCATCCTGCGGGTCTATGCCACGATCCAAAACACGCCGGCCAACGGCGCGATAGAGCAGGCCGGTATCAAGGTAAGGCAGGCCAAGCTCGGCCGCCAGGCGCCGGGCGAGGGTGCCCTTGCCGGCAGCGGCGGGGCCATCAACCGCGATGACGGTACCGGCGGGTAGCCTCATGCGGCGCGGATCGCGTCCGACCCGGCCAGCCGGTTCATCAGCGCGGCGAAACCGGGGAAGGAGGTGTCAATGAAGCTCGCATCATCTACTGTGACGGGGTTTTGCGTGGCAAGGCCCATGACCAGGGCCGCCATGGCGATGCGGTGATCCATATGCGTGGTGACCGTCCCGCCGCCGGCAGGTGGCGCGCCAGTGCCATGCACCAGCAGATCATCGCCTTCGATACTGACCTTGGCGCCATTGGCTTCGAGCAGCGCGGCGGTGGCGGCGAGCCGGTCGCTCTCCTTCACGCGGAGTTCCGCAAGGCCGCGCATTCGGGTGGTGCCGCGCGCGAAGGAAGCCACCACGGCCAGGATCGGATATTCGTCAATCATCGAAGGCGCGCGGCTTGGCGGCACATCCACGGCCTTGAGCGCGGTATATTCGCCGATGATATCGCCCACCGCTTCCCCGCCCTCAATCCGGGCATTTTCGAGCT
This sequence comes from Roseomonas sp., assembly GCA_044356095.1. GTDB lineage: Bacteria > Pseudomonadota > Alphaproteobacteria > Acetobacterales > Acetobacteraceae > Neoroseomonas. The sequence goes on along the minus strand of JBIKWX010000017.1, from coordinate 1,857 downwards.
TGAGCGCGGCGCCCATTTCACGAAGCGTGGTGAAAAGCCCGGTGCGCAAAGGATTAAGCCCGATCTGCGTCAGGCTGATGCGCGACCCTGGCACCAGAAGTGCCGCGACCAGCGGGAAGGAGGCCGAGGATGGATCGCCCGGCACCTTGATCGGCGCGGCCTTCAATTCCGGCTGGCCATCCAGGCGCACCACGCGGCCTTCTTCCGTGTCTTCCACCGCCACCATGGCGCCGAAATGGCGCAGCATGTTTTCGGTGTGGTCGCGCGTCGGTTCCGGTTCCACCACGCGGGTGATGCCAGGCGCACAAAGCCCGGCCAGCAGGCAGGCGCTTTTCACCTGGGCCGAGGCGACCGGCAGGCGGTAATCCAAGGGCAGCGGGTCTGCCGCGCCGCGCACGGCGAGTGGCAGGCGCCCGCCCTCACGCGTCCAGAATTGCGCGCCGGTTGCCGAAAGCGGGTCGGTCACGCGCTTCATGGGCCGGCGGCGGAGCGACGCATCGCCGGTCATCACGGCAAATAACGGGTGGCCGGAAAGCAGGCCCAGCAATAGGCGGGCCGCCGTGCCGGAATTGCCCATATCCAGCACATCGGCGGGTTCGGTCAGGCCACCGACACCACGGCCAGAAACGCGCCATTGGCCGGGGCCGAGTTTCTCAACCTCGGCACCCAGCGCGCGCATGGCGGCGGCGGTGCGCAGCACATCCTCACCTTCCAAAAGCCCGGCGATATCGGTGGTGCCGACGGCAAGCGCGCCGAACATCAGGGCGCGGTGGCTGATGGATTTGTCGCCGGCCACCCCGGCGCTGCCGGAAAGCGGGGCAGAGGGTTTGCTGGAACGGAAGGGGCGGGGCGGGGCGCTGGACATGGGCGCGGTTTGACATGGCAGGGCAGGGCGTGGCAATGCGCGCCTCCCTGTTTTTTACGGGATCGGTCTGGTCATGCCGGGGCGGTTCCTTTGCAAAACCGCGCCCAGCGGAATTCAAGAGGCGTTTGCATGGCGAAGCCAGAACTCGGCCTGAAGCGGACTTGCGTCGCTTGTGGCGCGAAATTTTATGATTTGTTGCGCGCCCCGGCGGTCTGCCCGAAATGCGCCACAGAACAGCCGGCGGAACAGCCGCGCCTGCGCCGCAATGGCGCGAACCCGCTGGATGAGCGGGTAAAGAAGGCGCCCGGCACGGCGGAGGCCGAGACCGATGATATCGAAGTGGCTGACATCGAAGGCGATGAGGCGATTGAGGACGCCGAAGAGCTGGAAGATGATGCCGAAGATATCGGCGAGGATATCGAAGTCGGCTCCGATCGCGACGAAGAACAGTAATCCTATTGGGCGGGCCTTACCCGGGCCGCTTTTTTGCGGAATGCGCGCGCCAATCGCCTGAGGCGATGATGGGCGCGGCGCCGAGGTTTTCCGGCGCCATCACATAGGCCCAGGCGCGGCGGCGCTGCCCGGCCTGATCCGTCACGGTTAGGATGGTGCGGCGATACATGCCGGATGCGGCGCCATCAGGCGCAGCATCTTCGATCTCATCCAGGATGGGCAAGGCTTTGGCGATATCCTGAAAGGTCAGGATTTCGCCCTGGATGGGTGATGGATCACCCAAGGTTAGCGCTGGGTAATCGCCAAGATCAAATAGCGTGCCGGTAGCTTGTGCCGGCGTGATGGCGGTGATGCCAGCCTTGGCCGCCGGGGCGTGCCAGAAGCCGCCTTGCATGAGCGTCCCATAGACAAAGACATCGGGCAGGTGATGGCAGCCTTCACCGCCAAGGGCTGCGGCTTCCAAAGGGTGCGGGTGCAGGCCATGGGTGGCGAAGCCGCGGCGGACGGCCTGCACATAAGCCGCGGGGGGTGCCACAAAA
>JBIKWX010000190.1:0-6935 GCA_044356095.1 Roseomonas sp. | reverse complement strand
CGCCCGACCAGCCGATGCGTGCCGCCTATCGCTTTGTCAGCGAAGCCCCCGGCACAGCCGGTGAGCGCTGGCAGGTGGATATCGCTGCCCCTACCGCACAACAGATCGCGCCAGGCGCCTCGGACGGCTTCAAAAGCCGCCTGTTTGCCGGTGCGAAGGAAGTGCATCTGCTGGATGATTACGCCACGCGCTTTGGCATCAAGGATTTCGACAAGGCAATTGATTTCGGCTGGTTCTACTTCATGACCAAGCCCTTCTTCTATGCCTTGGATTGGCTGTTCCAGCTTTTCGGCAATTTCGGCGTCGCCATTCTCGTCTTCACGCTTGTCATCAAGATCCTTTTCTTCCCGCTGGCCAATAAGGCCTATAAATCCATGGCGAAGATGAAGGTGCTCGCGCCCAAAATGGCCGAGCTCAAGGAACGCTACAAGGATGATCCGCAAAAAGCACAGACGGAGATGATGGCGCTTTACCGGAGTGAGAAGGTCAATCCTGCCTCCGGCTGTTTGCCGATCCTGATCCAGATTCCGGTGTTCTTCGCGCTTTACAAAGTGCTGTTTGTCACCATCGAAATGCGCCACCAGCCCTTCTTTGGCTGGATCAAGGATTTGTCGGCACCCGATCCCACCAACCTGTTCAACCTTTTCGGTCTGCTGCCCTTCGATCCCGCGGCCTGGAGCACCTTCCTCCATATGCCGGCCTGGGCGCTGATCATGGGGCTGACCATGTGGGTGCAGCAGAGGCTGAACCCGCAGCCGCCCGATCCGATTCAGGCGAAGATTTTCGCTTGGATGCCCATCATCTTCACCTTCATGCTGGCATCCTTCCCGGCGGGGCTCATCATCTATTGGGCCTGGAACAATACGCTTTCCGTCGGCCAGCAATACTACATCATGCGCCATGAACGCGCGGCCAATCGCGCAGCCAAGGCGGGCGGCAAGAAGGCGTGATGCCGCTTGCCGAGTTGGCGTGATGAACGGCCTTGCCGAAGCATCCGAGGAAGAAGTCCGCGCCGCCCTGCTTGAAGCGGGGCGGCTGCTTTTTGCGCGGCCTTGCGATTTCTATTTCGGCGCCCAAAAACTTGAACAAGTGCCGCCACCCGGCCTGCCGGAGATCGCCTTTTGCGGGCGTTCCAATGTTGGCAAATCATCCCTGCTGAATGCGCTGACGGGGCGCAATGCGCTGGCCCGCGTTTCCAACACACCGGGGCGCACACGCCAGCTCAATTTCTTCAATTTGGGTGATCGGCTCGCACTCGTGGATATGCCGGGCTATGGCTATGCCAAGGCATCGAAGGAATTGCAGGCCGATTGGCAGGGCATGATGTTCGATTATCTGCGCGGCCGGCCCAATCTTGGCCGCGTGCTGCTGCTGATGGATGCGCGGATTGAAACCAAATCCGCCGATCGCGCGGCAATGCAGCTTTTGGATGATGCCGCCGTCGCCTTCCAGATCGTGCTGACCAAGGCGGATGACGTGCCGCCTGCCCAATTGGCCAAGCGCCTGGCCGAGGTTGAAGCGCTCGCCCGGCGCCATACGGCAGGGCATCCGGTGGTGATGGTGACCAGCAGCGAAACCGGGCAGGGCATTCCCGAATTGCGCGCTGAGCTTGCAGCCTTCGCCCTGCCGGGCTGATTTCTATTCGAACCGATTGGACCGCGGGAACCCATTGGGCGGCGCCTTGCCCGCGCCAGCGCGATTGCCGACCCAGGCGCGCAAATCCGTCTCGGTCCGCGTTCTTTCGCCCAATACCCAGGAAAGCCCTTCCTTCCGCGTAAATACTTTCGCATCCGCCAGCCCGCCATCGCGATAGCTTTGCAATTGCACGCCGCGCCCGCGCGTCATTTCCGGTACCTGGTCAATCGGGAAAATCAGCAATTTGCGATTCTCGCCAATCACCGCAACGCAATCACCCTCCGCCGGCGCGCAGACCGCCGCTTCTGCCGGCGGGTCCACATTCAACACCTGCTTGCCGGTGCGCTTTTCCGCGAGCAAATCCTCGGCCTTCACCAGAAAGCCCTTGCCATCGGAAGCCGCGACCAGATAGCGCAGCCCGTCGCGATGCACGAACATCGCAACCACCGTATCTTCATTGGTCAGATCAAGCATCAGCCGCACCGGCTGCCCATCACCCCGCCCGCGCGGAATACTATCCGCCTTGAGCGTAAAGGCCTTGCCATTGGTGGCAAACAACACCAGCCGATCCGTGGTCTCCGCATGGAGTGCGATGAACAGGCTATCGCCTTCCTTGAAGCGCAATTCAGCATCCAGGGACACATGCCCCTTCTGCGCCCTGATCCAGCCTTTCTCAGACAGGATCACGGTAATCGGCTCCCGCTCCACAAAGGCGGCTTCATCCACCACCACTTCCGGCAGCGCCGCACCGGTTGCCGTGCGCCGTGTGCCCAAAGCGCCGCCACCGAAGCGCGTGCGCATGCTTTCAATTTCTTCCGCAATCGCATCCCAGCGCGCAGCTTCGGACTTCATCAGCGCCTGCAGCTTCTTCTGTTCGGCCGAGAGCTTCTTATGCTCCTTGCGGATTTCCATTTCTTCCAGGCGGCGAAGGGCACGCAGCCGCATGTTCAGAATGGCTTCCGCCTGCGTATCCGTCAGGCCAAAGCGTTCCATCAGGCGCGGCTTTGGTTCATCTTCTTCCCGGATGATGCGGATCACCTCATCCAGGTTGAGATACGCAATCAGATAGCCATCCAGAATCTCAAGCCGACGTGCAATCGCGCCCAACCGATGATTGGTGCGCCGCTGCAACACCTCATGCCGATGATCGAGCCAGGCGCGCAGCACTTCCTTCAAGCTCATCACACGCGGCGTGCGATCAGCATCCAGCACATTCATATTGAGCGAAAAGCGCGATTCCAGTGCTGTGGCGCGGAACAGCGTTTCCATCAGCACTGCCGGTTCCACATTGCGCGATTTCGGCTCCAGCACGATCCGCACCTGTTCAGTGCTTTCATCGCGCAAATCGGCCAGCAGCGGCAGCTTCTTTTCTTCCAGCAATTGCGCGATCTGCTCAATCAGCCGCGCCTTCTGCACCTGATAGGGAATTTCGGTGACAATGATCACCCAGCTGCCAGCCTTGCCCTTTTCCACTTCCCATTTCGCGCGCACACGAAACCCGCCTCGGCCGGTTTCATAGGCTTCGCGCATCGCCTCGGCGCTTTCCACCAGAATGCCGCCGGTTGGGAAATCCGGCCCCTTGATATGGCGCAGCAGCTGATCCGTCCCCGCATTTGGGTTGCGCACCAATTCAAGCGCAGCCGCGCAAAGCTCCCCGGCATTATGCGGCGGGATAGATGTTGCCATACCGACTGCAATCCCCGCTGCCCCATTGGCAAGCAGATGCGGAAAAGCTGCCGGCAGCACGATGGGTTCACGTTCTTCCCCATCATAAGTCGCGCGAAAATCAACCGCGTCTTCCTCAATCCCTTCCAGCAGCGCCTGCGCCACTTCGGTCAGTCGCGCTTCGGTGTAGCGCATGGCAGCCGGGTTATCGCCATCAATATTGCCGAAATTGCCCTGGCCTTCGACCAGCGGATAACGCGCCGCAAAATCCTGCGCGAGCCGCACCATCGCCTCATAAATCGCGGCATCGCCATGCGGGTGATATTTACCCATGACATCGCCCACGATACGCGCGCATTTCTTGAAGCCCGCTTCCGGATCAAGCCGCAATTGCCGCATCGCCCAAAGCAGGCGCCGATGCACCGGCTTCAACCCATCGCGCACATCCGGCAGGGACCTTGCCGTGATGGTGGAAAGCGCATAGGCAAGATAACGTTCGGACAAAGCATCCGCGAGCCGCGTTTCACGCTCCGCCCCGCCGGGCGACAGGGTTTTCACATCATCAGGCATGGCCGAATCGCATCCTTATTCAGGCATCCGTCTAACCTTGTGCCAATCGCGCTGCAAAGGCTTCAAGACTTCAGTAAGCATTCTTGCCGTATTCTTTCGCCCATGATGAATTTGGCCATCGCCCCCGCACGGCAAAACTACGTGCCCGCGCCCGCGCCTGCCGTCTGGGTCACCTGGGCTGAGGGCATCGCCGGCCCCGCGACCCTCGCCCCGCGCGGGGAGTTCCGCTGCTTCCTGGTCTTTACCCTGGCCCACAGCGCAGAAGCGGCGGCGCAACGGGCAGCAATGACACTCCGTAACCTCGGCTGGAATCACGTGGCGACGCAAAGCGGCGTGCCGCTGAACCCCGAAAGACTATACGCCCTGCCGGAGGAGTTTCACGAAATCTGTGAAGCCGCCATGTGCGGACAAACCGGCGTGATGCATTACTGCGTCAATCGGCGATCAATGCAGCTATTCGCTCAGCCAATCTGAAGCGCGCTTCGGGCAGTGGGCGGTGGCGCGCGCCAAAGGCATCGCGTTCCAGGAAATGCCCGGTCAGTTTCAGCCCTGCCGCCCAGGATGCCGCCTCCCCCAGGCTGTCCGCATCACGCAGAAAGGCGGGCAGGGGCAGCAGCTTATCAAGGTAAGGCGCCGCCGCCCCGGCACTGACCGCGCGGCCCGAGCGTGGTGAGACATGCGTCAGCCCCTCATGCACCCCGGTCACGGCGCAGGCGGTTAGGTCAAGCCCGTAGCCAAGCTCGGCCAGGATCAGCGCTTCAAAGCGCACATAATCCGCGACCACACCCTCAGCGCCGCCGGCCAAATGGCCAATCAGGGAAACCAGCCCGGCAAAGGCGCGCGGATGGGCTTCCCGTTCCGGCAGGGCATCGGCGGCGATGGCGCAGGCGGAAGATAGCAGCGCCAAGGCCAGCGGTTCATCCATGGCAAGGGCGGCTGCCGGATGGACCAATTCACCGCTGAGACTCCCCAATTGATCCGAAAGCCGGGCGACCCAGCGCGCCTCAATCAGATTGCCCGGCAGCCATAACCCCGCCTGGGCACGCGAACCGCCACCCTTTACCAGCCCCGCATGGCGGCCATGGGCTTCGGTGAGCACCGTCACCACCGCGCCGCCTTCGCCATGCGGGCGGAGATCAAGCACCACCGCCGGCGCCTGCCATTCAACGCTCATGGGGCGTTGCTTTCAGCCGGCATCCTCAAGCCCAATGGCGCGGATGCGTGCGGCGGTTTCATCCCAATCGGGCTTTTCCTTCACATTCAGGAAAAGATGCACAGGGCGTTCCAACAGCTTGGTCAATTCCATCCGCGCCAGCCGGCCAATCTCCCGAATACGGCTGCCCTTATCGCCAATCAGGATCGCCTTTTGCGAGGCACGCGCGATGTAGATGGTGCAATCAATCCGCACCGATCCATCGGGCTTTTCCGTCCAGGCTTCGGTTTCAACCGAGGCATGATGCGGCACTTCCTGATGCGTCTGACGCAGGATTTGTTCGCGCACAATCTCGGCCGCCAGCATGCGGTTCGGCAAATCGGTCAGATCATCTTCCGGGAAAAGATAAGGCCCGGGCGGCACCGCCTCTGCCAGCCGATCCAGAAGCCGATCCAGCCCTTCGCCCTTCTCGGCGGAGATCATGAAGGTTTCAGCAAAAGGCAGCAGCTTATGCAATTCCGCCGTCAACGGCAGCAATTGTTCGCGCGGGATCAGATCGGTCTTGTTCAGCACCAGCCAAATGGGCCGGCGCGTCTTGCCGAGCCTTTCGATAATGCCGCGCAATGGCTCGGTCAGCCCAGCGCGCGCATCCACAATCAGCAGCGAGATATCAGCATCCTGCGCGCCACCCCAGGCAGCAGCGACCATGGCGCGATCAAGCCGCCGGCGCGGCGTGAAAATGCCAGGCGTATCCACCAGCACCAATTGGCTTTCACCGCGCATCACCACGGCACGCACCCTGAAGCGCGTTGTCTGCGGCTTGGGTGAGACAATCGTTACCTTGCTGCCGGCAAGCCTATTCACCAGCGTGGATTTGCCGGCATTGGGCGCGCCCAGAATGGCAATCAACCCGCAACGCGTTGTCATGTTCCCAAACCCTTCAACCAGGCTTCCGCCGCTGCCTGTTCGGCGGCGCGTTTGCTGTCACCCTCACCCGTTGCTTCCCGCCCTGCCGCCAGTACGCTGATGACAAAGCGCGGCGCATGGGCGGGGCCGCTTGATTGCACCAAACCATAGACCGGCAAACCCAGGCCGCGCCCCAAAGTCCATTCCTGCAAACGGTTCTTGGCCGAGCTCGGCGGGCGCACATCCGCTTCGATCAGCGCGGCAAAACAGCGCCGTACCAAGGCGCGCGCCGGCGCAATCCCACCATCCAGATAAATCGCGCCCAGCACCGCTTCAAACGCATCAGAAAGCAGATTGCGCGGCCCCATCAGCCCTGTTGCGCGATACCGCGCGGGCATGCGCAAATCAGCGCCCAACCCCAATTCTTCGGCCACCTTGCAGAGCGTATCGGCAGAAACCAGCATGGCAAGCCGCTTCGCCAAATCGCCTTCACGTTCATCGGGGAAGCGCTCGGTCAGCCATTCGGCAATGCAGAGCCCGAGTACGCGGTCGCCGACAAATTCCAGGCGCTCATTGGAAAGCAAGCCTTCACCGCGGCTTTCCGCATCGGTGCTATGGGTCAATGCGCGGGTCAGCAATTCCGGCCGGGCGAAATGATGGCCCAAACGTGCTTCCAATTCCACATTCATTGGACGCAACAGCGCATCACTTGACCGTACTGAATAGCCGAGACCAGCGAATGGCAAAGGGCCAATTCCACACCTGCCACCAGGCGGCGGAACCATCCACGGAAAAGAAAATGACCTCGGCGCGCCCAACCAGGTTTTCAATCGGGATGAAGCCCACCGCATTCATCGCGCGGCTATCGAGGCTATTGTCGCGATTATCGCCCATGGCGAATACATGCCCGGGCGGCACACGAAATTCCGGTGTATTATCCAGCGGCGCATCATCGGATGCTTCCAGAATGTCATGCGCAACACCCGGCGCGCCATCAATCGCGGGC
>JBIKWX010000016.1:0-22524 GCA_044356095.1 Roseomonas sp. | reverse complement strand
TGAGTTGGATTCGCCTCGGGGCCGGATTTATCTGATCAAGGATATGTTGGAGTCCGGGCGTCCGGCGAGTGAGTTGGAGGTGCGGCATATTGATCGCTGCCTGTCCTGCCTGTCCTGCATGACGACCTGCCCTTCCGGGGTGCATTATATGCATCTGGTGGATCATGCGCGCGCCTATATTGAAAAGACCTATGAGCGCCCGGCGGCTGAGCGTTTTTTGCGGCGCTTGCTGTCGGCGATTTTGCCCTATCCCTTCCGGTTTCGGGTGGCCTTGGTTGGGGCCAGTGTAGCGCGGCCTTTTGCGCGGCTGGTGCCGGGCAAGTCCATGATGGCCGAAAGGCTCCGCGCCATGCTGCGGCTCGCGCCCAAGCACGTGCCGTCACCATCGGCGCTGGAACGGCCGGGCGTGTTCAAGGCTGAAGGCGAAAGGCGCGGGCGGGTTGGCTTGCTGACCGGCTGCGCGCAGCAGGTATTGGCGCCCTCGATCAATGAGGCGACGATCCGGCTACTGACCCGCATGGGGATTGAGGTGGTGGTGACCAAGGGCCAGGGCTGCTGCGGCGCGCTTGATCATCACATGGGCCATCATGATCCGGCCATGCGCCTCGCGCGCGCAAATATTGAAGCCTGGTCGGCGGAGATCGCACATGACGGGCTGGATGCGATTGTGGTGAATGCGTCGGGTTGCGGCACCACGCTCAAGGATTACGGCTTCATGTTCCGCGAGGAAGCGGCACCCTTGCGGGAGAAGGCGGAAAAGGTCGCCGCCTTGGCTGCGGATATTTCGGAAGTGCTGACGCGCTTTGGCTATGCGCCAAGCCGGCCAGCACCTGGGCTGACGGTGGCCTATCACGCCGCCTGCTCCTTGCAGCATGGCCAGAAGATCACCGCGGAGCCCAAGGCCTTGCTGGCAAAGGCCGGCTTTACCGTGAGGGAACCGGCTGAGGGGCATATCTGCTGCGGATCCGCGGGTACCTATAATCTGATGCAGCCGGAAATTGCAGGGCAATTGAAGGAACGCAAGCTCGGCAATTTGGAACGCACCGGGGCCGCAGTGATCGCGGCGGGGAATATCGGTTGCCTGACGCAATTGGGGGATGGCGCGATGCCGGCCATTCATACCGCGGAATTGCTCGATTGGATGGCGGGCGGGCCGGAGCCTGTAGCCCTTGCCAAGCTGCGTGGCTAGATCATGAAGCGCCGCGCCGCCTTGCTGCTGGGCCTTGCCTTGCCAGTCGCGGCGCTGGCGCAAGGCACGCCGCGCACGGCGGAGCTTGATCAGCTTTTTGCGGTGCTGCGGGACAGCCAGGACGCGGCGCAGCTTGCCTTGGCGGAAGCACGGATCAGGCAAATATGGATCGAAGCAGCATCGCCCGCTGCGCGGCTTTTACTGCAGCGCGGCACGCGCAATTTGAATGCACGCCTGCCGGAAGAGGCGATTGAGGATTTTGATGCCGCGCTGACGCTCGCCCCCAATGCCGCAAGCGCCTGGCATTTGCGCGCCGAAGCCTTGGCCGCGCTGGGGCAGGTACGCGAAGCGGCGCGCGATCTGGCCGAGGCATTGCGCCTGGAACCGCGACACTTCATCGCGCTGCAAAGCCTTTCGCGTTTGCAGAAGGAAGCAGGCGATGCGCCCGGCGCCTTGCGCAGCATGGAAGCAGCCTTGGCGCTTTACCCAGCCATGCCCGGCGGGGCCGAGGCGCTCCGGCGCCTCAAGGCGGCGGCGGAGGGTGAGGCACTCTGATGGCGAGGAGGTCTGCGCGCGTCGCTGTCAGGGGTACTGACACGCGCGGCGGCGGGGCCTACGGCTTCCGGTTACATGCACCGTCGCGAATGCAACCGGGGCGATCCGGGTCGTGATAAACAAAGGCCAACAAACCAAATATCAAGCTTTTGATTTTACATTGTTTTGGTCAAGATCAACCAAGCATGGCTCGTTATTCCTTGCGGGCGTGACAAGACCACAGTCCAACACAAAACTTGGCGGCGCTCCGAAAGAGGATTATAGAGAAATTCTAAAGGGTTGTTGAGTCTCCGGCATCTGCCAAAAACTTGATGATCGTCATGATTGGTTTAGTAGTGGGGTCACCATAGCGGCAATCATGCCTCGGTGGGCCGGGTGCAAAGGCCAATCAGTCAGGACCAAAGTGCGCTCATGTCTGCAAGCTCTGCGTTGAACAGTGATGATAAGTCCGGCCAGCAGGCTCCGCAGGATCCGGCGGCATTCCGCGACCGTGGGGTATTGGTGGCCTTCACCACGCCGCAGCTATTGGGTGCTCGGGTTCGGCAGTCGGATAAGGGCGGTGCGCCTGAACTCGTCCTGATGGGCGCTTCGGGCAAATTGAGTCGCTCAATACTCGCCGGGCAGGATGTCCCATCAGTGGCTGGAATCACCGCCCATGATGTTTTCCTGTGGCGTCGCTTGCGCGAACTGACATCCCTTTCCCCGGAACCCATCCGTGTGGCTGCCTTGGATACGGCCCTGGAAGGTTGGCGCGGCAGGGCCGCCATGGCTTGGGCGGAGGAACAGAAAGCGGCCGATGCCACAGCGCTGCGGCGCATGTTTTTCCTGCTGCTGACGGATTTGATACGCCGCACTGAATTGCCTGCCGAAGCCAAGGTACCGCCGGAACAGGAAACCCTGATCTATCTGCGCCCAAGAATCGGCAAGGCGGTGGCGCGGATTGCGCGCCGGTTCGAAACCAGCACGGAAAAAGTCGAAGCGTCGCTTGAAGCTTTGGCTGGCGTTTTCATGCCCCTCGGCAAGGCCAATGATGCCGTCATCGGCCATACGCGTCGTGCCTATGCTGAATTGAACGCCTTTGTGCAGGAACTCGACAGATGGCTTGTGGCGCCACGGGACAATAGCCGCGGATTGAACGCAGAGTTCGTGCTGAGGCGGGCGAAGCTTACTCTCAGTTGCGCCAAGGCGGCCATCAGCGAATTGGATCGCGTGCTGGACGATACCACGATTTTGTTGCGCGCCTGGCAGCGCGACCAGCAATCGGTGACGCGCCGCGCCCTGCGCCCCGAATGGCTTCTGAATGGCTGGGACATCATCATCGCCCTGTGGCAGCAATCAGAGCCTTCAGACCGCGCAGCCGTCATTTGGGAAATGAGCCACCTGGTGCCGGAATTGCCAAAGGAAGTTGAAGGTTGGGGCGGCTTCCCAGAAGGTGCCGCCAAGTTCCGCCTTGAAGTGCCGGCCCAGGTGCAAGGCCTGGATTGGCGGTGCAGTCGGCCTTTGACTTTTGCTGCACGGAATGAATCGCTGCTTGCCGGAGCCCATGCCAATTCTCTCGCCTTGGAAGCGAAGAAACTGCGGGAAGCTTTTCTCGTGCAATCCACCCGCGCCCTGACCCAGGATGCGGATGAGGCCACGAAGGGTGAAGACGCACTTTCCCGTATTTCCAAGCGCACCTCCAGGGCGTCGGATACGGTTTTGCAGCAAGTGGTGGCGGTACTTGAAGCCGTGCCATCGCGCGCGGTGCTTGATCCCATCATTGAAGCGGCGCGCCCAAGGCTGAGGATGCTGCGCCCCCCCCGCCCAATCACCTTTGCGCGCATCCTGTTCCTGCCTTTTGATGGGGCGGTCGTGCCGCTCAATGAATGGACTCCGGGCAGTGCCAAACTGCCACGCCCCGCGCTTTTGCCGATTTCTGAGGCGTTGCGTGCGGCGATGGGTCCTTCGGCCGAGAAAATCTCAGCCAATCTTGGCGGACGCAATTTCTTTGATGTGCTGCAAGTGGATTCGGAAGGCCGCGCCCTTTGGGCCGAAGCAGCCCAACTCGCCCCGACCCTTTCCTTCCCGCAAGATTTGCCTGACGCGGCGCTGGATGGGGCGCAGGTCCAGGAATTGCTCAAGCTCGCGGCCAGCATTTGGCGGCATGCGGACCGCATTTGGGAAGCGAAGCTTGCCTCCTTTTCCGGTCCATCGCCTGAATTGGTCATTGCCGCGCTGAAGGGCCCGGCGCAGGAAGGGCAAAATGTCTTCAGCCTTGCCTTGTCCAGCCTGCTTGATCGCGCGCAAAGCCCAGGATCGGTACTTGCTACCGCGTCACGGCTTTCGCCGATTGCCGGAAGCATTGCTGATGAAAAGCTGACGGAATTGCAGCGCGCGCCTGTGGAGGCCCTGCCTTCGGAAGACCCTGTGCGCGCCGCGCATATCGCAGAAGAATATGTCGCGCTGCTGAAGGAGCTTGAAGGCGCCCCGTCCGGTCGCCTCAAGGATCGGCGCGCGGTGATAGCGCCCTTGCTGCAGCAGATCGGCGTTGCGGCCGAGGAGGTCACGCAACATATCGTCAATCGTCAATTGCTGCCCGCCTTGCATGAACCAAACGCCAAGCGCCGTGGAGCCGTTGTGCTGAATATCGAAATCTTGGCGCGCGCGCTTCGCCGCCTGGAAGATGCCGGGCGCCGTGCGGGGCGCTTTGAAGCCTTTGACAAGGTGCAGGCCAGCCACTCGGTCAAGCTCAAGGCCGTGCTGAATGCGCTGGATGGTGGCGGGTTGCAACGCCACGACGTCATCCGCATTGCCGAAATTCTGCTCGGCACCGAAAGAGCCATGGCCATGGCGGGGCCGCCACCCAAACCCGCCGGGCGGCGATAGGCGCGCGGCCCTCCGACGGCACAAAAGGGGTTCCCTGAGCGCAAGGCCTGCGCCATGATCGCCGTATGTGACCACTCTTTGGCAGGATAAATCCATGGCTCTCCGCTGCGATCTGATCATCCGCGATGCGACCATCATTGATGGTACCGGCGCTGCAAGCCGGCGCGGCGATATTGGGGTTTCAGGGGATCGCATCGTGGCCGTCGGTGATCTGGGCGGCGCGAGTGCGGACCGCGAAGTGATGGCGGGCGGCAAGGCAGTGGCACCGGGCTTCATTGACAGCCACACCCATGATGACCGCGCCGTGCTCTGTGGCCCCGCCTGCATGACCTGCAAAATCAGCCAGGGTGTGACAACTGTGGTGGTTGGCAATTGCGGTGTCAGCCTTTCGCCCGCGCGCTTTACCAAGCGCCCGCCGCCGCCGCTTGACCTGATTGGCGAAGATGGCTGGTGGCGCTTCGATAGTTTCGGCGATTACGCGCATGAGCTGAAAAAGCAGGGCTCGGAAGTGAATACCTATGCGCTGGTGGGCCACCAGACTATGCGCGTGGAAGCCATGAATGGCGATGTCATGCGCGTTGCCAATGATGGCGAGATTGAACGCATGCGGCTGCGCGTGAAGCAATCCTTGGCGGAAGGCGCTTCGGGCTTTTCAACGGGGCTTTATTATCCGCTGAATATGCACGCGACCACGGAAGAAGTAATCGCGGTTGCTGAACCTTTGCGTGCTTATGGCGGCATTTACGTCACACACATGCGTGACGAGGCGGAACGTGTTTGCGCTTCCATCGAAGAAACGCTGAAAATCGGTGATCGTGTCGGCTGCCCGGTTTGGATCAGCCATCATAAATGCTCGATGCCGGAAAACTACGGGCGGTCCAATCAGACACTCGCGCTGATTGATGCTTATGCGCAAAGCCAGGAAGTCTGCTTTGACGTCTATCCCTATCCTGCGGGGTCCACCGTGCTGATGCCCGATCGGCTGCGCGATGATGTGAAGGTGATGATCACCTGGTCCGTCCCGCATCCGGAAATGGCGGGCAAATATTTGTCTGATATTGCGCGCGGTTGGAATACGGATATCCGCATGGCGGCTGAGCGCCTGCTGCCGGCGGGCCAGATCACCTTCCAGATGGATGAAGCGGATGTGCGCCGGATCATGGCGCATCCCATGTCCGTGATCGGTTCGGATGGCATTCCGCATGATGCGCACCCGCATCCGCGGCTTTGGGGCACTTTCCCGCGCGTGCTGGGCCTTTATGCGCGCGAATTGCGCCTGTTCAGCCTGGAGACTGCCGTGCATAAAATGACCGGACGCCCGGCGGCTGTCTTTGGCATGGTGGATCGCGGCGTAATCCGCGAAGGCGCTTATGCGGATTTGGTAATGTTCGACCCGGATACAGTGATTGACCGCGCCACTTTCGAAAACCCGAAGCAGGAAAGCGCGGGGATCGAGGAAGTCTGGGCGAATGGCATCTCAACTTTTGTCGCCGGTAAGGGTGCGACGGGCGAAAAACCGGGACGTCTTGTAACCCGTGGGCGGGCGTAGCCTTTCAGTCCCAGCGCCAGCGCCAATCCGCCCAGGCCACCACCAAGCCTGCGAGTGAGAACATCAGCCCCGCTGCGAATACCGTGGCGTGGCTTTCATCGGTGGCGCGAAACAGCGCTGCCAGTGCAAAACCAGACACGGCCTGCGCCACAGCAAAGCCTGCCGTCACGCGCACCCAGATCACGCCGGCCAGCGCGCCGGCCCTCTCGCGCGCGGCGGCCAGCGCGACCGTAGTGATGCCAAGCGCGGTGAAGCCGGAAACCAAGCCAAGCGGCACCAGCACCCAAAGCGCCCGCGGCAAGGCGAGTGATAGCGCAATGCTCTGGATCACCATCCAGACCAGGATGGCGAGGCGCCCTCCCCAGCGATCCACCGCGCGCCCACCCAGTACGGCACCGGCGATGCAGCCAAGGCCGAATAGCACCCACATGCCCGCACCAAGCGCAACACCAAGCCCCCTGCCCCGCGCGGCAAGGTCCGACAAATAGAGCATTGGCGGCACCAGCCCCGCACCAGACAGCGCATAGGCGATAATGATGCCAAGCGCCGGCGGGGCGCGACCTTCCGGCGCGGTTTCCGCCGCGGGTGGGCGGGGCCAATAGGGGCGCATCACCAGCCACAAAACCAGTGCAACGCCAGCAAGCCCAAGCCAGGCCGCGGCAACACCGCCATGCAGCAATAGCGGCACCAACAGCGCACCGAGCGTAATGCCGCCGCCAACACCGAACAGCACCATGCCGCCCGCCCGGCCTCGGCGTTCCGGCGGTGTCACCGCCTGCACCGAAGGCCCCGCCAGGCCCATCAACATGCCGCCCGAAATTCCCGCCAGACAGCGCCAAAAGCCGAGCCAGGCCAAGCCGCCATGCCAGGCACAGGCCGCGAAAGCGACCACCGCCATCGCCATACCCATATCCAGCGCACGCGGCACGGAAACGCGCCGCGCCAGGGCCCGCACGCCACCAACCCCAATCAGATAGCCGGTAAGATTGAGCGCGCCGAGCAAGCCCGCTTCCGCGCCATCCACCCACCCCGCCGCCACCATCGCCGGAAACAGCGGCACATAGGCAAACCGCGCGAGGCCGATGCCAGTGCAGGTGGCCGCCGTGCCGGAAAGGGCAATGCAGGTAGCGACCCGTGCATCATTTTCGCTTTCGCCTTGCATTAAAATGGCTCAAACCCTCCACGCCCCGCGACACTGCCTGTCGCATGGGCGGGCGTAAAGCCAAAGCGCCGCCCTATTCGCCCCGCTGCGCTTCCTTGAGCGCCCGGCGCAGCTTTGCTATGCCGCTCCGCGTTTGCCCTTCAGCGCAAAGCTGCCGCCCCTCATCGGCCAGAACGCGCAAATGCGTCGGCGCCTCAATCTCCAGCGCCGCGAAGCGGCCCGAAAGCTCGGCGCAATATTGGGGCGAATCAGAAATCAGCCGTGGCGCTGCCTGCTGCGCGAAGGCAGCGGTGGGCAGAAAGACCAGAAGGGCGAGGACCCATGGCATGGCCGTTCCATAGGCAATCTTGCCCTGCCGGGTGATGGCAGCCAGATGAAGCCCGCGTCATGCGCGGGAATTGAGTATCAGCCGCGCTTCCAGCCCTGGCCTTGGGGACCCGGGCTGCGCATCCCCCAGGCGCAATTCCCCGCCATGCAGCGCGGCAACCGCCTTCACCAGGGAAAGCCCAAGCCCGGAGCCTGGCAGGGTGCGGGATGGATCGGCGCGGAAAAAGCGCTGGCCTGCCCGCGCGCGATCCTCGGCGGCCAAACCTGGGCCTTCATCGCACACAATGATCTCACGCTTGCCGCGCGCGGGGGCGCTGGCACTCAGGCGGATGGTGCCGCCTTCAGGGGTGAATTTCACCGCATTGTCCAGAAGATTGGCAATGGCCTGCAAGACCATGTCGCGATCACCCACCATCTCCAGCTTTTCGGGCCAGGATGTTTCCAAATGCTGGCCGCGTTCCTCGGCGAGCGCGCCATAGACCTCGGCAGCGTCGGACAGGACTGCTGTCAGATTGAAATGCGCGAAGGCCGCGCGCCGTGCGCCGGCCTCGGCCTCGGCAATGCGGAGCAGCGCCTGAAAAACACGGCTGATGCCGTCCAGATCGGCGACGGTGGTTTCCATCGCGGTACGCAGGCTCTCCTCATCGGGGGCGCTCAGCAGCGCGTGTTCAAGCCGCATGCGCGCGCGGGCGATGGGCGTGCGCAAATCATGCGCGATGGAATCGGAAACGCCCTTGATGCCGGCCATGAGCTGATCAATCCGATCGAGCATGGCATTCATGCTTTCGCCCAATTGGTCGAATTCATCGCGCTGCGTGGAAAGCGGCACACGGCGCGAAAGATCACCGGCGGCAATGGCACCCGCGGTGGCGGCAGCCGCCCGCAGCCGATCCGCCAGCGCGCGCCGCAGCGCCGCCGCACCAGCAAGCGCAAAGGCAACCGCCACCGCGAAGGACCAGAGCAGCGCCTCAGACAAAAGGGAGCGCAGCTTTTCACGATCGGTCGCATCGCGCCCGATCAATAGGCGATGGTTCTGATCCAGCGGCAGATGGTAGACACGCGCCGGCACCGCGACCCCATCGCGACGCACCATATCGCCAGACCAGGAACCCGGAGATTCCGATGCGCCCGGCCAGCGATCGAGATTGCCCACCAAGCGATTTCCTGCCGTATCCATCAGCAGATAAATGGCGTGATCATCAATATCCACCGCTAATCTTTCGCCAATCGCGTCCCTCACTGCCGCCGTGCCGCCGCCACGCCAGGCTTCCTGCAAGCCAATGGCATCGGCGCGGATCGCATCATCCAATTGGCGTGAAAGCGTGCCCGCCGTGCCCCACCAGAGCATCAGCGCAAAGCCCATCATCGCCGCCAGAAACAGCACGGCGAACAGCGCGGCAAAGCGAAAGCCGGCACTTTTCAGATAGGCGCGAATATCGCGCCAGCCGTCCCTATCCTCAGCTGGCGCGGCCATGAAACCTCAGGCGTCGGCGCGGACCATATAGCCCGCATTGCGCACGGTATGGATCAAGGGCACGTCAAAGCCGCGATCCACCTTCTGCCGGAGGCGAGAGACATGGACATCAATCACATTGGTCTGCGGATCGAAATGATAATCCCACACTTTCTCAAGCAGCATGGTGCGCGTCACCACCTGGCCTGCATGGCGCATCAGATGTTCAAGCAGGCGAAATTCGCGCGGCTGCACTTCAATCCTTTTGCCGCCCCGCATGACCGAGCGTGACAGCAGATCAATCTCAAGATCAGCCACGGTCAATTTGGTCGCCGGCACTTCCATGGCTGGGCGGCGCGCCAGCGCTTCAATGCGGGCCAGCAATTCTGCGAAGGCAAAGGGCTTGACCAGATAATCATCGCCGCCAGCCTTCAGGCCCTTGACGCGTTCATCCACGGCGCCAAGCGCGGTCAGGAACAAAACGGGTGTCTTATTGCCCTGGCTGCGGAGCGTCTCGACAATGCGCAAGCCATCAACGCCGCCTGGCAACATGCGGTCCAGAATCAGCAGATCAAAAGGCTCGGAAGCAGCCATGAAAAGCCCATCGCGCCCATTGGCCACATGTTCGACAATATGGCCGGCCTCTTGCAGGCCCTTTTTCACAAAGCGCGCGACCTCGGCATCATCCTCAACCAGCAGGATTTGCATGACAGGCTAACTCCAGAAACAGCAGCGATTCCCCAGCGGGCCAAGGCTACGCCGCTTCCTTGAAATATTCAAAATGGGGCCTCAACCAGGCCCAGGCCGACGCCCGACCTGAACGGTAATTTCCACAACCCTGCCCTCCCGCAGAAGGGAAAGCTTCACATTCTGCCCCGGCGGAATGGCGGAAATGCCGCGCACCAATTCGCGATTATTGCTGACGCGCGCCCCATCCACGGCGGTAATAACATCACCCTGCCGCAGCCCGGATCGCGCCGCGGGGCTGCCGCGTTCCACGCCCATGACCTGCGCGCCACCACGCGGCGGGCGGCCCGGTGCCGCTTCCACGTCGCCCACCGAAACGCCCAGCCAGCCGCGTTCAACCCGCCCGCCGCGCAGCAATTGTTCAATCACCGGTCGCGCCAGATCGGATGGCACGGCAAAGCCGATCCCGGCCGAGGCTCCACTTGGCGAGAAGATCAGGGTCGTGATGCCAATCACCTCACCCGCCATGTTGAACAGCGGCCCGCCGGAATTGCCCGGATTGATTGGCGCATCGGTCTGGATGAAATCATCAAAAGGCCCAAGCCGAATATCGCGCCCAATGGCTGAGATGATGCCGGAGGTGACCGACCCGCCCAGCCCGAAGGGATTGCCCGCCGCCAGCACCCATTGCCCGACGCGCATCTGCCGCGAATGGCCAAGCGATACCGCCGATAGCGGCCTTTGCGGCTCGATCTTGAGCAGCGCGATATCGGTCAATTCATCAATGCCCATGATGGTCGCTGGGTATTCCGACCCATCATGCAACCCGACCAGCACATTCGCGGCTTCGCCAAGCACATGCGCGTTGGTCACGATAATGCCCGAAGGTTCAATGATGAAGCCCGACCCGGCGCCCTGAATGATCGGCCCCCGGCGTCGGGAAGATTCGCGTTGGTTGCGCTCCCGCGGCTGGTTGCGCCATTCGGGCGGCACGCCATCGCGCGTCGTCACTTGAATGCTCACCACCGCCGGGATCACGCTTTGCGCGAGATCGGCAAAATCCGGCAGGCCGCGCTGCGCAATGGCAGGGCCGCAGGCGCCAAGGGCGGCAGGCAGAAGAAGCGCGGCGCGGCGCGAAAGCTTGGGTTCAGACGTGGTCATGTTGCCTCATAAATGCGCCGCTTCGGCCTGCGCTTCAACCTTGCTGCGCAGCGGGGTTTTCTGGCCAGGCATGTTTTGGGTAGCGCCCGCGCATTTCGCGGCGCACCTCCGCCCAGCTTCCCGCCCAAAACGCGGCCAGATCACCCGTGATGGCAATGGGCCGCCCAGCCGGTGAGAGCAACGCCACCTGCAAAGGCACACGCCCGCCCGCGAGCAAGGGCAAGCCCGGCAGACCAAACAAATGCTGCGCGCGGGCTTCAAGTGTTGGCACATCCCGCGCGTAATCAATCGCGGCACTCCGCCCGCCAGGCAGCGCGAGCCGTGCGGGCAGCGTTTGATCCAGCGCGCGGCGCGCTTCCCAAGGCAAAAGGCCAAGCAGAATCTGGGCAAGATCAAGCCCCGCCAATTCCTGTAAGCGCGTGAGGCCCGAAAGATGCGGCGCCAGCCAATCATGCGCTGAGGCGATCAGCTTTTCGTCAGAAAGATCAGGCCAGGCATCGCCTTCCACCTGCCGCATCCAGCCAATCCGCGCGCGGGTCTGCCGTGCCGCTTCATTCCAGGGCAGATCGCGCAAGCCGCGCCCCGCCACAGCTTCCGCAAGTGCCACTGCCATGGCGGCAGGGTCCGCTTGCGGTAGCGGGGCTTCTTCCAGAACCAGCGGGCCAAAACACAGCCGCCGCCGCGCCAGCACCGCGCCGCTGCGCGCATCAAAAGCGGCCCCTTCTTCCCGCCGCAGCCTTTCGGGAAAGCGGGCTTCCAGCACGGCGCGTTCAATGGGTGCTGCCATGCGGATGCGCGCTTCGGTCCCGGCGATTTTTAGATCAGCCACGGCGAGCAAAGGCAGCTTGGCGAGGGGATCAATGCCGGTGATGCGCGCGCCCTGCCCGGAAGCCAGGCGAAAGGCGCCATCCATCGCACCGCGCTTGGCCGCGATGCGGTCCGGGAAGCCCGCTGCCAGCAAGGCGCCGGCGTCGCCATCGGCGGCCACGCCATTGCCAATGCCAAGCCGGCGCCGATGCAGGCTGGCGGCACGGCGAATGCGCTGCACCGCGCCGCGATCCGCCGCCGCGTGATCTCCGCCCGCCAGCAGATCAAGGCGCAAGCCGATATCCGCCGGCGCTTCCCGCCCGCGCAAGGGATCGCGTTCTTCCAAAAGGGCTGCGAGTTCGGCGGCGAGGGCCTTCTCGGCACCGCCTTCCGCCGCCAGCATCATGCGGGCAAGCCTGGGATGCGTGCCCATCCGCGCCATGCGCCGGCCGGTTTCCGTAATGCGCCCTTCGTCATCCAGCGCATCCAAATCGCGCAGCAAGCCGCGCGCGGCGGCCATTGTCCCGCTGGGCGGCGGATCGAGAAAAGCGAGCGCGCCGGGTTCCGCCCCCCAAGCCGCGCAATCAAGCGCGAGGCCGGAAAGTTCCGCTTCCAGAATCTCGGGCCGATCCGCCTGCGGCAGGCCGCGATGCAAAGCTTCGGTCCAGAGCCGGATGGCGACCCCCGGCGCGGTGCGCCCCGCGCGGCCCGCGCGTTGTTCGGCGGCCGCCTTGCCGATGCGAAGCGTCACCAGCCGCGACAGGCCGCTTGCGGCATCAAGTCGCGGCGCGCGGCGAAAGCCGCCATCCACCACAATGCGCACACCGGGCACGGTCAGCGATGTCTCAGCGATGGAGGTCGCCAGCACCACCTTGCGCTGCCCATCCGGCGCGGGGTTCAGCGCCATATCCTGTTCGGCGGGCGGCAATTCGCCGTGCAAGGGCAGCACCAGCGCATTGAGCCCGCCCAGCCTTTCAGCGGTGCGGCGAATCTCGCCCCAGCCCGGCAGGAAGGCCAGCACATCACCGGGGTGGGAGGCCAGCGCCTCACGGATTGCGCTTGCCATGGCTTCGGGCAAATCGCGCGGGTCGCGCAAATCCCGCGCGCGATGGCGGATTTCGACTGGATAAGCGCGGCCCAGGCTTTCAATCACCGGGGCAGGGGTGCCGCCTTCCGCCATCAGGCCAGCGAAGCTCGCGCCATCCAAGGTCGCGGACATGGCGAGCAAGCGCAATTCGGGGCGGAGCGCCCTTTGCAGATCAAGCGCCAAGGCCAGCGCCAAATCAGTATCCAGATTGCGTTCATGCGCCTCGTCAAAAAGAATTGCTGAGACACCTTCAAGCCCGGGATCGCTTTGCAGGCGGCGCACCAGCAGGCCTTCGGTGACCACCTCAACCCGCGTGCGGTCGGAGAATTGCCGATCAAGCCGCGTGGCAAGGCCGATAGTGCCGCCCGGTTGGTCTTCGCCGATCAAGGACGCCATGCGGCGCGCGGCAGCGCGGGCCGCCACGCGGCGCGGTTCCAAAACCAGGATGCGCCCTTCAGCCGCCCAGGCTTCTTCCATCAGCGCCAGCGGCACAATCGTGGTCTTGCCCGCGCCGGGGGGCGCGATCAGTACGGCGTTGGAAGACGCTCTCAGCGCAGCGCGCAGCGCCGGCAGCGCTTCAGAGACAGGCAATTCAGGGAGCATGGGCGGGGCAATGCGACAAGGATCGCCCCCATGTGACGCGCCAGCTGCGCGCAATCAAGCCGCAAAGGCGCTCAGCGCGGGCGCGGCGGCGAATATGGTGGGTTCACGTAAACCCCGCCAATCGGCGGCGCATAACCGGGCTGCTGCACGATGTTCGGATCGGGCGGGCAATTCGGGCGATTGATACCGCAATCCCAGGCGAAGCGATCCGGCCGCCCGGTCATGCTGCCGCCGGGGATGAAGCGGCAGGCGCATTGCTTGCCGGCCATGCAGGCCAATTGCCCTTCTCGGGCTTCGGTGCATTGCGGCGGTTCCTGCGCTGCCAGCGGCAGCGAAAAGACCAAAAAACCAGCCAGGAGGATTTTGCGCATGATGCAGCCTCACCGGTAAAGGTTAACCAATACCTAACGCGCCGAGCCTATTCTCATTTGCGGGCTTGCACCAAGCCCCTTTCGCGCCCCTTTATGGACCATGCGCTTCCTCGCCGCCCTTATCGTCTTGCTGATCCTGCCCTGGCTGCCGGCCCGGGCGCTGGAAACTGCGGCGCAGGAAAGCCCGCGGGCGCGCGTCACGCTGGTGGCGGATCATTTGGCCATTGCGCCGGGGCAGGCGTTCCAGCTTGGGCTACGCATCCGGCTTGCGCCGCGCTGGCATAGCTATTGGCGCCATGCCGGGGATGCCGGCGCGCCCACGGAAATCTCCCTGACCCTGCCCGAGGGGAGCTCGGCCAGCCCCATCGCCTGGCCCATCCCGCAGGCAATCCCCTTCGGCCCGCTGATGAGCTTTGGCTATTACGGGGAAGTGGTGCTGCCAATCCGCATCACCCCGCCGGCGGGGCTGCGGATTGGTGAGGTTTTCAGCATCGCGGCTCAAGCGACCTGGCTGGTCTGCGATGATGTTTGCATCCCCGAAGAAGGCAGCTTTCGGCTGGACCTGCCCGTGGCGGCTGAAGCGCAGGCACACCCCGCTCTGGCGCCGCTTTTCGCCAGCGCCGCCGCTGCTCTGCCGCGCCCGTCACCCTGGCAAACGAGCGCCACGATCCAGGGCGATGCCTTGCGGCTGCGGTTGACCGGCCCGGGGCTTGGGCGGGAGAGCCTCAAGGAAGCGCTATTCATCCCGGGCCAGGGCGGGCTGTTGGATCACCCCGCGCCACAAAGCCTGACCCAAGGGCCGGATTGGCTGGAATTGACGTTGAAGCGGGCTGAGCGGCCCGAAAACCTCGCCACGCTGGATGGCGTGTTGCTGTTGACCGACCAGGGCGGGCGGCGGCTTGGTTATGAAATCGCCACACCGCTACTGCCGGGCGCGGCTTTTCTGCCGCTATGGCAGGCGCTGATTTTTGCGCTGATCGGCGGGGTCATCCTGAACCTGATGCCCTGCGTCTTTCCGGTACTCGCCATGAAGGCCATGGCCCTGGCGCGGTTGGGCGGCGCGGCGCGCGGGGCGGTGCGGCTGGAAGCCGCTGCCTATACCGCCGGCGCGGTGGTGAGCTTCACGGCGCTCGCCGGGCTTTTGCTGGCGCTGCGCGGCGCGGGCATGGCGCTCGGCTGGGGGTTTCAATTCACTTCGCCGGTTTTTGTGCTGGCGATTGCCTGGCTGATGCTGGCAGTCGGGCTGAATTTGTCGGGCGTTTTCGCGCTGGGAGGGCCGATTGGCGCGGGCGGGCATCTCGCGGCACGCGGCGGGTTTTTGGGCAGTTTCGCGACCGGGGCTTTGGCGGTGCTGGTGGCAAGCCCCTGCACCGCGCCCTTCATGGCGGCGGCGATTGGCGCGGCCTTGGTCATGCCCGCACCGGCGACGCTTGCGGTATTCGCAGCCCTTGGCCTTGGGCTGGCGGCACCGACGCTGATCCTGGCCCTGGCGCCGGGCTTGGCCAGCAAACTGCCGCGGCCCGGCCCCTGGATGGAAAAGCTTCGCCGCATCATGGCCTGGCCGATGTATGGCGCAGCGCTTTGGCTGGTTTGGGTGCTTTGGGCGCAAAGCGGCTGGTCCGGCGTAGGGCTGGCCCTGGTGGGCGGCCTCGGCCTTGCGCTTGGCGCCTGGATGCTTGGCCGGGCGCAGCGCCATGGCCGCGCAGGGTTTGGCCCGGTTTTCGCCGCGCTGGCCCTGCTGTTGGCGCTGCCCTTTGGCCTGACGGCCGCGCCTCCTGCCCCCGCCGCTACCGAGACCGCCGAAAGCTGGAGCCCCGCGCGGGTGGAGGCGCTGCGGGCTGAGGGCAAGGGCGTGTTCCTGAATGTCACCGCCGCCTGGTGCATCACCTGCCAGGTCAATGAACGCATTGCACTCAGGCGCGATGCCGTGCAGGCAGCCATGGCTGCGCGCGGCATTGTCTATCTGAAGGCGGATTGGACGCGGGGCGATCCTGCCATCACCGCCGTGCTCCGCGCCCATGGCCGGGAAGGCGTGCCGCTTTACCTGTTCTGGCCACCGGGCGGGGGAGAGGCCGTGATCCTGCCCGAAGTGCTGACCGAGGCCATGGTGCTGCGGCAGATCGGCGCGCCTTAGCCATAACGCTTGCGCCCCCCTGGGGCTGCGGGGTCTCGTCTGGCTCTCGGCACAAAGACCGGATACGGCGCGCATGCGCTGGTGCAAATTGAGGCTGGCTTGGCTCTGTTAACGCGTTTCCGCGTGCAGCCAGCTTTCAGGCTTTGCGCGCCGAGGGTCTTTCCATGCCGCTTGCCGCAACCGCCACCGATCCCAAGGCCATGCCGGATTTCCTCCGCCTGGTAGGTGCTGATCTTTGGGCAACGCGGCTCGCGGATTTGGGGCGCCGTGCGCAGGCGAGCGCCTTTCAGGGCCGCGCCACACAGCATCGCCACGCCTTGGAATTTGCCCTGGCGCGTGCTGCCCGCGGCACGGCGCAGGGCAGTGCGGAACGCCGCGCGCTTGGCTTCGCGGCGGAAGCGGTGCGCCTGGCCAATGGCCTGCCGGAAGCGCGGCGCGAGAAGCTGCGCGCCGCCATCACCCAAGGGCTTTCCGGTGAGGCAACGCTGATCCCGCTATTTCATCTGCTGCGCTCAGCCGCGCTTTATCGCGCGCAGGGTTTTGAGGTGCGTTTCACCGGCCTTGCGGAAGACAGCGCGCATGATCTGATGATCAGCCGTGGTGGCGCCGTTGCGGAAGTGGTGTGTGAAACGCTTTCTGCCGAGGAAGGCCGGCCGGTGCAGCGCGGGCATTGGTATGCGCTGATGGATAGCGTCAATCCTGAATTGCAAACCTGGCTTGCCGCGCATCCGGGCCGCTATGTGCTGCGCATGACGCTGCCCGATGGGCTTGCCGGCCCGGACAAGGCAGCCGAATTGCAACGCCGCATCATGGCCATGCTGGCCGCTGAAAAACGCCAGGATAGCAGCGCGGATGCGGTACTGAAGCTTGACCCGCTGGTACTGGCCGGCGCGCAGGCCGATCCGCTTCCTGGCCGGCTGCGTCAGCAATTTGGGCCAGAGGCGCATTTGGCTGTGACCGGTGATCCCGCCGGCGGATCGGTATTCGTGCTGGCTGCGCGCGCCGGTCAGGAAAACAGTATTTCGGACGCGGTCGCTGCGCGCATGGCGGGTGCCGCAGGCGCGCGGCTATCCGGCGCCAAACCCGGCATTGTTTCGGTCTTTATTGAAGATATGGACCGCGCCGAATGGCGCGGCTTGCGCGATGATCTGGCGCTTGAAGGCGCGGTGCGGCGCTTTCTGGCCGGTCACGCCGCGCGGCGTGTGGTGGCGGCTGCCTGTTCTTCGCGCGCTGAGCTTTTCGGCCTGGCGCCACCTGATGCCGTGGCGGGTGGGGAGCTGCGCTTTCGCAACCCATCCCACCCGGCTGCAAAATCCACAGCGCTGGCGCCCGCCATTCTTTCAACAAGCGCCTGAGCGCGACGCATCAATTCGCCAAGACCATGGCGAAATAGCCAAACACCGTCAGCAAGACACCCGAGACCGCGTAAGCCACCGGGAAGCCAATCCAGGGCACATTGGACCCGATTTCCACTGCGGCTTCGCGGCAGGGGCCGGAATGGCTGCGCGCGCCTGCCACACCCCCCATCAGCACCGCCGGGTTGAACTTGAAGACATAAAGCCCAAGCACCCAGACCAGAATCGGCGGCAGGCTGCAGGCGATAAAGCCCAGCACGAAAATCTTGAGCGCCAGCATGCCCGTCAACTGCGCCAGCAGCGAATTGCCCGCATTGATGCCGACAATCGCGACAAACACGACCAGCCCAAGATCTTCCAGGATATTGCGCGCCGCTGCCGGCGTATTGCCAAAAAACCGCAACCGCGAGGTGAGTGAGGAAACCAGCACACCCGAAACCAACAGCCCGCCCGCATTGCCAAGCCCGATATTCGAACCGAAGGCTGGGAACTCAATCGCGCCGATCAGAAAGCCAAGGATCATGCCGAGAGAGAGCGTCAACAAATCCGTCCCGGTGGAAGGACGAATGACGCGCCCGAAAGCCTCACCGATTTTCTCAACCGCGCTTTTGAGGCCGACAACAGTGACCACATCCATCCTTTGCAGCGTGGTCGTCTTGCCGAGCGGAATCGGCACGCCAGAGCGTTCTATGGACAGCACCTGAATTTCATTCGCACCCGGCAGGGCGCGCCATTCCTCGCGCGTTTTCTTCAAGGTGTCGCGATTGGTCACCAGGATTTCCGCGCGATCCAGCGGCTGATCAAGCGCGGTGCGATCCGCAACTTCCGGCCCGATCAGGCCCATCTTATCCGTGAGGCCCGTGAGCGTGCCGCCAAGCGCGATAATGTCACCAAGGGCCAGCGGCAGCTTTTCCTGCGCGCCAAGGGCATTGCCATCGCGCACGATATTGACGAAGCGATATTCGGGATTTTCGCGCAGCATATCGGCCATGGTGCGGCCAACCCAGCCGGGATTTTCCAGCCGATAGGCGCGCAGGCTGCCCATGGTCCAGCCGGACAGCGCCGGCGCATCGCCACTCGCGACACCATGTTCCTTTTCATAGTCACGCGCTGCCGCGCGCGCATCAATGCCCCACCAGGTCGGCAAATATTTCGTAATTAGAATAATGCCAACCGTGCCCCAAAGATAGGTGATGCCATAGGAAAGCGCGATCATGGCGCTGACATCACCCGCGGTGGTGCCTGCCGGCAGCGTGATGGCACCCGATGTCACCGCCTGTTCGGCGGAGCCAATCGCCGCCGACATGGTCTGCGACCCGGCGAGGATGCCGCCCGCTGTGCCCGGCGGCAATTCCAGGAAGCGTACCCCAAGCACAACAAGGCCAAGGCCACATAGGCAGGACACAATGGCAAGCCCAGTGAATTTGATGCCGTCGCCACCAAGACTATTCACAAAGGAAGGCCCAACCCTGAGCCCAACGCCATACATGAACAAATAATAGAACAGGCTTTTGGTGAAGTTATCGAGAGCGAGCTTCTCGCCATAGACCGAAGCCCAAACGGAAAGCCCGCTGCCCACGATGATGGCGGAAGCCACCATGCCAAGCCCATAGCCTGCAACGCTCTGCCGGCCGAGCCAGACAGCCAGACCCACCGTCAGGAACAGCAGAATGAAGGGGTTGGTCGCCAGAAAATGGAAGAATTCCTGCAACATTTGGCCCTCTCCTCAGCGCCGCTTCGCAACGCCAACGGCATCCGCACGCAAAAGCTTCAGCCCGCGTTCGCGTTCATAGCCGTGGATTTCCTTGACATCGAGCTTGCGCATGAAATCAATCGTCTCCTGCGTCAGCACCTGGCCCGGCACCATGATCGGGAAGCCTGGCGGATAGGGAATGACGAAATTGGCCGAAATCATCTCAGGCCCATCCTTCAGGCGCTTGTCGCATTCCGCGCCGAATAGCGGCACATATTCGCATTGTTCTGCGTGATAGGCACCGAAGAAGGCGCTCCGCATATCGCCTTCGGGCGTCGTATTCCCTGCATCGCCCCGGAAGGCCGCGTGGAAATGACTGAAATTCGGCAAATCCGGCACATCGGTCATCAGCGACTTCACGCGCGCATCGAAGGCTGCCTGTGTTTCAGGCCCGCCCACGGAAAGGCGCTTTTCAATCTCCTGGCTGATTTCCACCAATACGCGGATCAGATGCGCCGCATCACTCCGCGTATTATTGATATTGGTCTGCAAGAGCACCGAATTGCGCGATGTCTTGTTGAGTTGGATATTGTATCTGTCCGAAAGCATTCCCTTGAATTGCGTGCCATCATAGCCGGCGGTGCCGCACACCAGCGTCATGCGGGTCGGGTCCAGATAGAATTCATCTTCCAACATGGCATGGACCATATCGGCCCAAGTCATGCCGGGTTTCAGGTAATCCACAAAGCCCGATTGGCGATATTCCGCCGGGATCATCTCATCCGCGCCAAGGATGCGGAAGTATTTGGAAATCAGCGGATGCTGATTGACCATGCCACGGATCTTGAGCGCGATTTCAATCGCATTCATCACCAGCCCATAGCCTTCAAGTTCCATCTGCCGGCGCGCGACATCAAGGCTTGCGATCAATTGCTGATTGGGGCTGGTGGAGGCATGGGTGAAAACCGCCTCATGGAATTGCGCCTCAACCGTGTGGAAATCCACATCCTTCACCAGCAGCATGGAACCCTGGCGGATGGATGACATGGATTTATGCGTGGAATTCGTTTGATAAACGCGCAGCCTTATCTGGCGCGGATCGGGGATCAGGCGCGTTGACAGCAGGGTTTCATCGGATGGCGCATCACCAAGTGCTGCCCTTTGCTGTTCATAGGCCGCAAGCGATGCGGGGTCATGCATCCAGGCTTCGATTTCCGCTGCCGCGCCCATGGCGGTTCTGGGGCGCAGCAGGGGCGAAAACCGCGCAAAGCCGGACCAGGCTTCATCCCAGAGGAAAATCAGGTCGGGCTTGATGGCCAGGCATTCTTCCATCACGCGGCGCACATTATACATATGGCCATCAAAGGTGCAGTTCGTCAGATCGAGCATTTTCAGCCGATGCAGCCGCCCTTCCGCCTTCAGCGCCAGCATGGCGCGCTTGATGGTGGAAAGCGGCACCGCGCCATACATGGAATATTGCGTAAGCGGATAGGCTTCCACATAGAAGGGCTGCGCGCCGGTCAGCACCATGCCGTAATGGTGTGATTTATGGCAGTTGCGATCAACAATGATCACATCGCCCGGTGCGGTCAGCGCCTGCACCGCCATTTTGTTGGAGGTGGAGGTGCCATTGGTCACGAAGAACACATGATCCGCACCAAAGGCGCGCGCGGCCATTTCCTGCGCGCGTTTGATATTGCCGGTGGGCTCCAGCAGGCTATCAAGCCCGCCTGTCGTGGCGCTGCTTTCCGCCAGGAACAGGTTGATGCCGTAGAATTCGCCCATGTCGCGAATCCAATCGGACCGGAACACGGATTTCCCGCGCGCAATCGGCAACGCATGAAAGGTGCCGATCGGGCGCATGGCGTATTTTTTCAGATTGTCGAAGAAGGGCGTTTCATAGCGTTCCTGCACGCCTTCCAGGATGGCCAGATGCTGCTCCAGCAATTCCTCAACACCATAGAAGATACGCCGAATGCTGCCCGTGGCCGGATCGCCGGCCAGGACTTCCACATCCTGATCGGACATCAGATAAATATCCAATTCGGGCCTGAGGCGCTTCAAGCCCGCCGCTAGCTTCAAGGCCGATTCCTCTGGTGAGGTCGGCTCCGGCAGCGATGCGGTGAGGGAGCGCAGCACCGAAGCATCATGGCGTGACCGGTAAGGGAAGCCTTCCACCAGCACCACGGCGGCGAAGGCCGGGTTGGCAGCAGCGGCACAAAAGGCATCTTCGAAGGAACCGACAAATACCGCTTCATAGACAAAGCGGTCTTCCTTGCGGCGAAGCTTGCGCAATTCATCCGCCAAGGCCGGCCAGCGCGCCGCCGGCTGGTTGGACACCACCAGCACCTCAAAATACGGGCGATGATGGCCGTGATCGGCCATGGTTGGCGGCAGTACATCTGCAACGACATCAGCCGGCGCTTCATCATGCACATCCCATTCGCCGGGGCGTTCGCGATAGGCGCGTGTCAGCAAGGCGCCGGAAATACGCCGCAGCAGCGCAACCGCGCCCGCTGCATCATCGCGCGCCACGCGTTCCTGAAGGCCCGCGAGCAGGCTATGGCTCGGATAGGCGAAGAATTCCTCGGTCGGCAGCAACCGGGCGAGCTTTTCGTCAACCGCCTTGCGGTCAGCCTTGCCGCTGGCCCAGGCCTCGGCGCTATGGGTAAGATCGCGCCAGGCATCATTCCGGCCGGCATGGATCATGATGAAACGGTCAATCTGGACGGGTTCGGTGGTCATGGCGCTTCCTTCCTTGATTGTTTTTCAAGCCTATGGGCGCCAGCCTATTGGATTATTGATTTACTGCAAATCTCGCCTGTCCTGATGATCAATTCTGGATCATGATCCCGGACGCACATACGCGCCCCCACAGCAAATCTGCCGCGTGCTTTGCGCGGCAGATTTGCCTTGTGTCAGCGGTCCTGGCTGGCGCTCACCGCCCCGTAAACTGCGGCGCGCGCTTGTTCAGGAAGGCGCTGACCCCTTCCTGGAAATCGGCGCTGGTGAAGCACATGGTCACCAGATCATCGCCCTCAACCTCGCTGGTTGCCTTGCGCAGACGGCGGATCGCTTCCTTGGTGGCGCGCAGCGTCAGCGGCGCCAAGCCCGAGATATTCGTGGCCAATTCCATCGCTCGCGCCGCGACATCATCCGGTGTTTCCAGCATTTCGGAAATCAGGCCGATATGCTTGGCCTCATCGGCGGAAAACAACCGCGCGGTCATGATCATTTCAGTGACGGCAGCCGGGCCGACCAGCGCATAAAAGCGCGCAAAATTATGCATGTTGAGGATATTGCCGAGTGTCTTCGCAATCGGCAGGCCGAAGCGGGCAGCCTTATCGGCAATGCGGATATCGCAGCAGCCGGCAATGCCAAGCCCGCCGCCGGTGCAAGCACCGGTAATGGCGGCGATCACCGGCTTGGTGCAGCGTTCCAGCGCGCCCAAAACCTTATCAATGCGGGCTTCGTAATTCAGCGCATCCTCGGCGGTGCGGAATTCGCGGAATTGGGAAATATCAGT
>JBIKWX010000188.1:0-6997 GCA_044356095.1 Roseomonas sp. | reverse complement strand
TGGCAACTGACCGCCCAGGGCAAATCCGGCATTGCCCATAAGGGCCTGGTGCATGTGGCGAAGATCATGGCCGGCACGGCGGTGGATGCCATCGCCAATCCGGAAATCCTCGCCGCCGCCAAGGCGGATCACCAGAAGCGCATAACGGCGACGCCCTATGTCTGCCCGCTGCCGCCCGATGTGGAGCCGCCGATCAAGATGTCGGCGTAAAACGCTACGGGGTAACCCCGCCTTGCTTTCGCCTTGAAGGGCGCCCATATGAGCCGGGTCAGTGCGCGTCTCCGCGCGCCGCGCGCCCTGGCGGCTGCGTGATCGGACCCCCGGCTTGGTTTAAACGTGGCGCGGTTCCGGGTTAGCCAGAACGCTTTTCCCACTTTGGACGGTCCCAATCCCGCGGGGCTTTCTGCCCCAAGCCGCGCTTGGCCCGGAAGTCTGCGCGCGGCTGATTAGGATCAATCGTGACTGATAGTTTCGAGGCGTTGCGCCTCAACCCGCTCATCCTTCAGGCTTTGAAGGATGAGGGCTATAAATCCCCAACCCCCATCCAGGCCCAGGCCATTCCGGCCGTGCTGGAAGGGCGCGACCTTTTGGGCATTGCCCAGACCGGCACTGGCAAGACCGCGGCCTTTGCGCTGCCCTTGCTGCATAAGCTTGCCCTGCTGAAGGGCCGCCCGCCGCGCGGTGGCTGCCGCGTACTGGTGCTGAGCCCAACGCGCGAATTGGCAACGCAAATCGCCGAAAGCTTCCGCACCTATGGCAAGCATCTCGGCTTTTCCATCGCCACGATTTTCGGTGGCGTTGGCTTTGGCGGTCAGCGCCAGGCTTTGGGCCGCGGCATTGATGTGCTGGTGGCAACCCCTGGCCGTTTGCAGGATCATCTGGAACAGGGCTCCGCGCGCTTGGATCACGTCAGCACGCTGGTGTTGGATGAAGCGGATCAGATGCTGGACAAGGGCTTCCTGCCGGCCATTCGTCGCCTGATTCGCGCCGTGCCGGCGGAACGCCAGACGCTGTTCTTCAGCGCGACCATGCCGGTGGAAATCAACCGCCTGGCGGATGAAATGCTGAAATCACCCGTGCGCGTGGCAGTGGCGCCGGTGGCGACGACGGCCGAGAAAGTGGCGCAGCGCGTCATTCACGCCAATCGGCAGGATAAGCGCCGCGTCTTGGCGGAATTGCTGCGCGGTGAAGGCGTTGGCCGCGCGCTGATTTTCAGCCGCACCAAGCATGGGGCGGATCGGATTGTTAATCAGCTTGATCAGGATGGCATCAAGGCCAATGCGATCCATGGCAACAAATCCCAGAATGCGCGCGAAGCGGCGCTGGCAGCGTTTCGTGATGGGCGCGCGCCGGTGCTGGTCGCGACCGATATCGCCGCGCGCGGCATTGATGTGGATGGCGTGACGCATGTCATTCAGTTTGACCTTCCCGAAGTGCCGGAAACCTATGTGCACCGCATTGGCCGCACGGCACGCGCCGGCGCGGCGGGGATTGCGATTGCGCTTTGCTCTGGTGAAGACCGTGACAAGCTGCGCGCGATTGAAAAACTGATCCGCACGCAAATCCCAGCCGAAGATCGCCGTACTGGCGAAGCCGAGGAAGCGGCGCCTGCCCGTCCGCCGCGCCAGCCCCGCCCGCAACGCGCGGCGCCAAAGCCTCGGCAGCAACAGCAGCAGCAGCGGCCCCGCCGGGCGTCCGGTGGTGGCGGGCAGGAATCGCGCCGCCGTTCGGCCTCGGCCCCCGGTTCGGGGCAATTCGGACGGCTGCCGCGCTGATCTGAAAAGCGCTTTTGCGCCAACGCAAAGCCCGGGCCGATGGTCCGGGCTTTTTTGTGCGGCATGACCCAAGCCGCCCAAGCGCCGGATTCCGGCCTGCTCGCCTATGCCAGCGCCAATCTGCCGCGCTACACCAGCTATCCAACCGCGCCGCATTTCACACCCTTGGATGAGGCGGCCCTGCGCGGCTGGTTGGCGGAAACCCGCCCAACCGATGCGCTGTCGCTTTACGTGCATGTGCCGTTTTGCGCTTCGCTTTGCTGGTATTGCGGCTGCCATACGGCGGTGACGCGCTCAGCGGCGCGCATTGCGCGCTATGGCGCGGCTTTGGCGGAAGAAGCGCGGCTATTGGGGGCGGTGCTGCCCGCCCATGGCGGTGTCGCGGCATTGCATCTGGGCGGTGGCACACCGACCGCGCTCGGGCCGGAGGGGCTGATCGCGCTGGGTGCGGCACTTCGCCAGCATTTCCCGTTTCAGCACGGCGCCGAGATTGCTGCCGAGCTTGATCCGCGCACGCTCGACACGCGCATGATTGATGCGCTGGCCGGAATGGGCCTGACGCGCGCAAGCCTTGGCGTGCAGGATATCTCGCCCAAGGTGCAGCGGCTGATTGGGCGCGTACAGCCGGCGGAACAAGTGGCGGTTGCGGTTGAAAGGCTGCGCGCTGCCCGCATTGGCGGCATCAATATGGATCTGATCTATGGCCTGCCGGGGCAGGGGGTGGCGGAAGTTGAAGCCTCTGCCCGTTTTGCCGCAGAACATGGCGCGGATCGCGTGGCGGTTTTCGGCTATGCGCATGTGCCCTGGATGAAGACGCATCAAAAGGCGATCAGGCTTGAGGATTTGCCGGATGCAACGCTCCGCATGGCGCAGGCGGAAGCGGCTGCGCGCGTGCTGACCGATGCGGGTTATGTCGCGATTGGGCTGGATCACTTCGCGCGGCCCGAAGATGCCATGGCGCGGGCGGCAGCGTCCGGCCGGCTGCGGCGTAATTTCCAAGGCTATACGACAGATGATGCGCCGGTGCTGCTCGGTCTTGGGGCTTCAGCGATTGGCCGCTGCCGTGCTGGTTTTTTTCAGAATATCGCCGATGAGCGTGCTTGGTTGGCTGCGGTAGAAGCGGGGCGGCTGCCAATCGCGCGCGGGCGCGCCTTCGGTGGCGAAGATCTGATCCGCGCAGAGATTATTGAACGCATCATGTGTGACCAGGCCGTGGATCTTGCGCTGATACCGCGGGAGATTTTAACAACTGCGCTTCCGAAGCTCGCCAAGCTGATCGTTGATGATCTGGTGACGGAAGCCGCTGGGCGCCTGATGATGACCGCGAAGGGCGCGCGCTTCCTGCGGCATTTGGCCGCGTGTTTCGATGCCTATCTGGCGCCCGCTGCTACGCGGCATAGCGCCGCAGTCTAGGTTGGGGCCAAGTTCAATCGCCGCAGCAGCGCGCGTTCTTCATCCATGGTTTGGCGCATCGCTTCCCGATAGGCCGGGCCATCCAGCAGGATCAGCGGCTGATTGACGCGTTCCAGAAATTGCAGATGCGCGGGGTCTTGTGCGGCGGCAGTAAAAGCCTCCGCCAGCACGCGCACCACGCCGGCATCCATCCCGCGCGGGCCGATCAACCCGCCGGGACTGTCCACCACAATATCCAGCCCTTGTTCCTTAAGTGTGGCCACAAGCGGAAACCGCTTGGCGCGGGTCGAGGTATAAATCGCGAGCAAGCGCAATTGCCCCGCTTCCACCATCGGCGCCCAGCCGGATGCCTCTGACGCGAAATCAATCTCCCCGCCCAGCAGCGCGCGCAGGGTGTCGGAGGTGCCGCGATAAGGCACATGGGTCCAGCTCAGGCCGCGCTGAAAGCCGATGCGTTCCACCACCAGGTGCTGCGTGGAGCCAATGCCAAGCGTGCCGAAATTGAGCTTGCCCGGATTGGCGCGGGCATGGGCCAGCAATTGTTCAAGGCTCTGCCAGGGGGAATCGGCGCGCACCACCAGGCCCATGACGAAGCCGGTGATTTGCAGGATGTAGGTTACATCATTGATCGGATCATAGGGCGGGCGAGGATTGAGCAGCATTTGTCGCACCACGCCGACATGCATTTGCGAAATCGTATGGCCATCGGCTCTCGCTTCCTGCAGCGCCATCGCCCCCAGAATGCCGGAAGCGCCGCCGCGATTTTCGACCACCACCGGCTGGCCGAGGCTGCGCGATGCATGATCCGCCATGATGCGAAAACCGATATCCGCCGGCCCGCCCGCCGCCCAGGGAATGATCAGGCGAATGGGCCGTTCAGGGAAGCGCGGCTGCGCCAAAGCCGGCATGGCAAGCAATGCCGAAGCGCCAAGCGCCGCACGACGGGTGATCTGCGCCATGGTCCTAAGCCTCCTTTGTTGGGTCAAGTCTGGACGTGAAAACGCATTGTCTGCAAGGCGGCAAGCGGCACCAGTATCAGGTGATTGCAAAAGATGATTGCATCCTGTTCCTGGATCGGGAATGATTTCGCGCAACAGCGAGGGGGAAGATCATGAATGCTTGGCCCGATGCCACCCGCCCCGGAGAGCCCGCGGATACCGCCCGCGCCTGGCATTGGTTAGCGCGCTTGGATGATGGCGGGCAGGCACCAATACCCATGGGCTGGAACGCTGCTGCACGGCAATGGTTTGCCTGGGATGGCAGTGCCCTGGCGCCAGCCGAAGCGGCGCGACGTTTTCGCTATCTTGGTTCGGCGCTGACACCAGCCGAAATTGTGGCTGAGGCAGCGCCGGCCGAGCTTGCCGAAACAATGCCAGCCATTCCGGCAGATATGATTCCACGCCGCGACGCCATCCGAAATCATTTGCTGATCTGTGTAGGCAGCGTGGTGGCCACCTTATTCGTAGCTGAAAAGATCGTGCAGCGACGCAGCCATTGAAGGGGGAGGGGGCTTACGCCAGCAGAGCCTGATGGATCCTGGTAATGACGCCGCCCCAATCACCAGGGCGTTGCTGACGAAATAGACGCATGCTGGGATACCAAGGCGAATCCTCGCGATCCAAAAGCCAGCGGAAATCAGGCGAAAAAGGCACCAGAAGCCAAACCGGTTTGCCCAAAGCTGCCGCCAGATGTGCGACCGAAGTGTCCACCGCAATCACCAGATCAAGCGCTGAAATAAGTGCCGCGGTATCGGCGAAATCATGAAGCTCAGCGGTCAGATCAAGAAGGCCAGAGGCTTGCAGCGCGGGTTGATCTCTCTCTCGCACTTCCTTTTGCAGCGAAACCCAGACATCGCCGGATTGGAACAGGGGCTCCATTCTTGCAAGGGCCACGGAACGATTTGCGTCATTGCTGTGGATGGTACTGCCGCTCCAGACCAGACCAATCCGACGGCCTTGCGGCAGGCGTTGTGCCCAGCGCGCCGCATCGGCCGCTGACGCCTTGAGATAGCCT
Source organism: Roseomonas sp. (assembly GCA_044356095.1). Lineage (GTDB taxonomy): Bacteria > Pseudomonadota > Alphaproteobacteria > Acetobacterales > Acetobacteraceae > Neoroseomonas. Next base: position 1,796 of record JBIKWX010000188.1, on the reverse strand, counting down.
TCCGGCCAAGACGGAATGGTTTCAAGCCTGGTTCTGAAAGCGAGCGGCAAGCTGAGCAACGGGCAATGAAAATCAAATTCGGAGGGCGCCTCATTGCTGTTGATGACGAGTACTTTGGGGTGAAAATCCTGAAACAACCGATGGAGAGGCTTTGGTACTGCGAGAATAACCGCCGCCGCGCTTTTGGCTGCCAGTAAGGCGTAGCGAGCAAAATGGATCGCATCGCCCATCCCCTGCTCAGCATAGACAAAAAGCCGCTTATCATTGAGCGGTTCCATACCCCACCAAAGCGGCTGCGTATATTTCCGCGCCACCAATGTCTTGCGCTTCAGATTTCGATATTCGTAGGCGAGCCAGCCCTCTTCAAAACGGCCAAGTGCCAGCAGCGCAAAGGCGCGATTGTGATGGGCTTCGGCATCATTGGGCCTTATCTGCAGCGCACGGTCATAATGGGCAATCGCTTCGTCCATGCGGTTAAGGGAGGCAAGAATGAAGCCGTGATTGATGTGGGTAATCGGATCATCCAGGGCAATGCCGCGTGAAGCCGCGGAAAGTTGCAGGGCGCGTTCAGGTTGACCAAGTAGATTCAGTATCTTGCTGCGCCACAAATGACCCTGAAGTGATTGCGGATTTGCTGACAAGACTGCCTCAATCGCTGCGAGGCTTTCGTCCAGATTACCCTCGGAAAGAAGCGAATCAGCACGACACAAAAGCGCCAATTCCATCCTGGGGTTGATCGCAAGTGCCTTTTCGATAAGGGGGCCCGCTTCCTTGTAGCGCTTCAAATTGCAAAGTGCTGACGCCATGCTCGCGAGGTAATCTGCCGAGCCGGGCTTCAGCTCATGCGCCAATTCATAAGCGCTATAGGCTTCCTCAAGCCGCTCAAGCCCAACCAAGGCGCGGCCACGGCAATGATGGGCTTCCGCATGATCCGGCTGTGCGGCAATAACAATATCAAATGCGACAATGGCGTCCCCATGGCGACCGATCTTAAGAAGCAGGTTGCCCAGATTATGGCGTGCATCAATTGCTTTTGGGGCCAGGGCGAGTGAAGTTTCCAGACTGCCAAGTGCTTCCATGTCGCGACCTTGCTTCATCTGAGCAAGGGCGAGATCACCATGAATGGCCGCATCTTTTGGCTTAATCTGCACAGCGCGCTCAAGCCTCTTGATCCCTGCCTCCACGCGTCCAGCATGGGTTGCAGCCAGGCCAGAAAGATGCAGCGCCGCAACATGGTGTGGGTCCAGTTGCAGGATGGCGAGGCACAGTTCTTCGGCGGCCGCAACATTACCGCGTTGAAGCATGACAACGGCTTCGCGAAACTTCTGGTCAGGAATCGAAAGCGGCTTTTGCATCAAGTTGCATGTCCCGCGGCTGATTTGGTTTTCTCTCAGGTGAACATTATGTCCATTCCATGCCTGAAAAGGGTTAACGAGGCAAATCCTTACCGCTGATGGCTTGATGCCCTGGGCCGCCAATCGCCATTTGCACGACAAGGGGGCCGGAGCCCCATTGCGGGAGACGTCATGGCGCTTCAGCCGGGTCGCTTCATCTTGGCTGGATCAGCCTCATCCCAAACACTCTCCGGCATGGGCAGGCCGGCGAAAACCTCTGCGCCCAAAGGCTGATCCGGGCTGATGCCCAAGCCTTCCAGCACCCACATGAATTGCCGCGAATGCTGGCCCGCATGCCAGACCGTACGTTCCAGGAATTCATGCATGGTCTGTTCGCCGTAATAGACATCAGCGCGCGCCGACCAATCACGCGTGCGGCCAGGGCCATCAAACCAATCCGAC
>JBIKWX010000187.1:0-7019 GCA_044356095.1 Roseomonas sp. | reverse complement strand
CAAAGCTTGCGGCCGACGGGCGAACAGCCGAAGGGGCTCTCCTCTGCGGCGCCTGCATGGTCAGTAAACCCGCGCCTTGGGGGGGAAGACCTGCACTTCATTGGTCAGCGTGCGCATCTTCACATCGCGATAATCAAGCTTCACCTCGCGCTTGTCATTCACCCAAGCCAGCGTGTGCTTCATCCAGGTCTGATCGTCGCGCTCGGGGAAATCCTCATGCGCATGGGCGCCGCGGCTTTCCTTGCGCGCTTCCGCGCCAACCACCGTGGTGATCGCATTGCCGATCAGGTTATCAAGTTCAAGCGCTTCCACCAGATCGCTGTTCCAGATCAGGCTGCGATCGGCGATCTTGATATCGCCATAGCTGCCCGCGACCTGCGCCATCTTGTCCACGCCTTCCTTGAGCAATTCTGACGTGCGGAACACCGCCGCATGCGTCTGCATGGTGCGCTGCATGGCCAGGCGAAGTTCGGCCACATTGGTGCCGCCCTTGGCGTGACGCACGCGATCAAAGCGATCCAGGCTCGCTTCACCGGCCTTCGGCGGCAGCGGCGGCTGGGAAGCGCCAGGCTTGATGGTCTCCGCCGCGCGATGCGCTGCCGCACGACCAAACACCACGAGATCGAGCAGCGAATTCGTCCCGAGCCGATTGGCGCCATGGACGGAAACGCAAGCCGCTTCACCCACCGCCATCAGCCCCGGCACCACGCGGTCCTGGTCCTTCGCGGTTGGGTTCAGCACTTCGGTGTGAATATTCGTGGGAATACCGCCCATATTGTAATGCACGGTCGGCAGGATCGGGATCGGTTCCTTCGTCACATCCACGCCCGAGAAGATCTTCGCGGTTTCCGAAATCCCCGGCAGGCGTTCATGCAGGATCTCGGCGCCCAGATGTTCCAGATGCAGATGGATATGATCCCGCTGCGGGCCCACCCCACGGCCTTCGCGGATTTCCATGGACATGGCGCGGGAGACAACGTCGCGGCTCGCCAAATCCTTGGCCGTCGGCGCATAGCGTTCCATGAAACGCTCGCCTTCCGAATTGGTCAGATAGCCACCTTCGCCGCGCGCCCCTTCCGTGATCAGGCAGCCCGCGCCGTAAATGCCCGTCGGGTGGAATTGCACGAATTCCTGATCCTGCAGGGGAAGGCCGGCACGCAGCACCATCCCGCCGCCATCACCCGTGCAGGTATGGGCGGAAGTGCAGGAGAAATAGGCGCGGCCATAGCCACCCGTCGCCAGCACCACGCTTTGCGCGCGGAAGCGATGGATGGAGCCATCTTCCAGGCACCAGGCGGTCACACCGCGGCAGACACCTTCATCATCCATGATCAGGTCAAGCGCGATGTATTCAACGAAGAATTCGCAGCCATGCTTCAAGGATTGCTGATAGAGCGTGTGCAGAATGGCATGCCCCGTACGGTCAGCGGCGGCGCAGGCGCGCATCGCCGGCGTCTTGCCGTAATCCTGCATATGGCCGCCGAAGGGGCGCTGATAGATGCGGCCATCTTCGGTGCGGCTGAAGGGCACGCCGTAATGTTCAAGTTCGATCACCGCAGGAATGGCTTCGCGGCACATATATTCAATGGCGTCCTGATCGCCCAGCCAGTCTGACCCCTTCACGGTGTCATACATGTGCCAGCGCCAATCATCTTCGCCCATATTGCCAAGCGCGGCGCCAATGCCGCCTTGCGCTGCAACGGTATGGCTGCGCGTTGGGAAGACCTTGGTGATGCAGGCGGTCTTCAACCCCGCCGCGCCCATGCCGAAGGTGGCGCGCAGACCGGCGCCACCGGCACCCACCACCACCACATCATAGGTGTGGTCAACAATCCGATAGGCGCCATTGGAAGGCTTGCTGATCGCATTCATTGCTTCATCTCATCCTGCCAGGCGGCGGGGAATGCGCCCCGGACCCGCCGAAAACCTCAACCAAAACTCACAGCGCAATGCGGAGAACACTCAGTGTCGTTGCCAGCCACAACAAAATGGCAAGCCCATTCACCGCGCAAATCAAGGCAAAGCGCTTGAGTTCACTGCGCACATAATCTTCGATCACCACCTGCAACCCAGACGCCGCGTGATGAAACGCCGCTGTCAGGAAAGCGAGCAGCAGGACCGCATTGAGCGTATTGCCGATCCATTCCAGCACCACGACATATTCGGCGCCGATCAGGCGTGAAAGCGAAAAGATCAACCAGATCGAAAGCGGCAAAAGCGCGATGGAGGTCACGCGCTGCATCCACCAATGATGCGTGCCGCCCTTCGCAGAGCCCATGCCACGCACGCGCCCCAGCGGCGTACGAAGCGAACGGATCGAGGCGCTGTCTTCAGCCATGATGATGCCTCCTCAGATCAGGATCAGCAGGAAGGTGATCACGGAAAGCACTGCAGTGCCGATCACCACCAGGCGGCCGGAACGATAGGCATCTTCCATGGCGAAACCGCGGCCAGCATCCCAGAACAAATGCCGGATGCCCGCGCAGGTGTGATACCAGGCCGCGACAATCAGCCCGAACAGCGCGATCCATCCCAGGAAAGACCCGAAGAACCATTGCGCCGCGCCAAAGGCTACCTGTCCTGAGCCGGCCGCAATCAGCCACCAGGACAGCAGCAGCAAGCCACCACACCACGCGACACCGCTGATACGGTGCAGAATGGACAGCAGACTCGTCATCTGCATCATGTCATAGACTTGCAAATGCGGCGACAAAGGCCGGCGCGTCAGCGTGCCATCGGAACGGCGACCAATCATGGCCGCTTCCCGCGCATCTTTAATCCTTGCCATCAACCCTACTCCACGAATTCGACTCCGCACGGAAGCCGCGCGGGCGAATTTCTTGTCCACTGTTCTAAGTCGCGCCTGCCATAGCGTCAAATCAGACCGTTGGTGCTCATACTGGCCGCAAAAGATTGACGAATGCACCACCGGGGCGCAATTTTGGCGCCTAATTGGACAGGGGCCGAAGGGCTCATGAGCGCTGCAACTTCCGAGGCCCCGGCGGGCGGCCAGGATACCCGCATCATCGCCCTGATCGGCACCGGGCATTTCCTGTCCCATTTCTACATGCTCTGCCTGCCGCCGCTGTTTCTGGTTTGGCGCGAGGAATTTGGCGCTTCCTATGCCGAGCTGGGCCTGACGGTCGCGCTAATGAGCGGCACCACGGCCCTGTTGCAAACCCCGGTCGGCTTCGCGGTGGACCGCTACGGCGCCAGGCCCTTTCTGGTGGGCGGCACGCTGATCATGGCACTCGCCATCTCGGCCATGGCCTTTGCACCGGGGGTTTGGGCGCTTTGGTTGCTCGCGATCCTGTCAGGCGTCGGCAATAGCGTGATCCACCCGGCGGATTACGCCATCCTGGCCGGCAGCATCCGCCAGGACCGCATGGGCCGCGCCTTTGCCATGCATACCTTTACCGGCAATCTGGGCTTTGCCCTGGCGCCGCCCATTATCGCCCTGCTGATGACGATGATGGGCTGGCGGGAAGCCCTGTTGCTGGTTGGCCTGCTCGGCGTGCCGGTGGTGGGCGCCATTCTGCTGCAAAGCCGCATCCTGAAGGACCAGGCCAAGGCCAAAACCGCCGAGGAAGCGGGGCAGAGCGGGCGCGAATTGCTCCTCTCCCGCCCCATGCTGCTGTTTTTCGCCTTCTTCCTGCTCTCGGCCGCGGCCGGGTCGGGGATTCAGGCCTTTGTCATCACCGTGCTCGGCAAGCTGTGGGCGACGCCCATCGCGACGGCTTCGATGGTGCTGACAGGCTATATGGCCGGCGCCACCGGAGGCACGCTGATCGGCGGCTGGTTTGTGGACCGCGCCAAGGGCCGTGGGATCATGGCCTTCATGACCATCCTGACACTTTTCGCCATGGCGATGTTCCTGGTGCTCGGGCTGGTCGCATTGCCGGAAATTGCCCTGCCTGGGGTCGGGTTGCTGGCTGGCCTCGCTATGGGGGCATCGCGCACCCCGCGCGATGTCATGCTGAAGGATGCCTGCCCGCCGGGGCAAATCGGCAAGGTGTTTGGCTTTGTCTCCTCTGGCCTGCCGCTGGGCGGCGCCATCACGCCCGTGCCGCTCGGGTTTCTGATTGATATGGGCTACCCGATCCTGGTGCTGCCGGTGGTGGCGGGGCTGCTGGGGCTGTCCTTGCTCTGCGCCGGTAGTGCGCGGGCCAGCAGCAATGCCGCAAAAACCCGCGCGGTTGCGGCGGAATGAAATGGGCAGAAAACGGGAGGGCTCTGCCCTCCCGAACCCACCCGCCAAGGGCCGCGAGGCCCTTGGAACCCAGGTTTTAACATGAGCGCCTTTGATGAAGGGGTCACCTTATCCTCCTGGGTCGCCGTTGCGGTGGTGGCGGCTTCGGGGGCGCTCAGCGCGTCGCGCAAGCAACTTGATCCGGTGGGCTTCATCCTGATTGCCTGCGTCACGGCCTTTGGCGGCGGCACGCTGCGAGACCTGATCCTGGGTGCGCCGGTGTTTTGGCTGAAAGCGCCAGGCATGGTGCTGCTGGCGGCTGGTGTTGCGCTGTTGGTGTTCTTCACGGCGCATCTGGTGGAACGACGCTTCGTTGCACTGATTTGGGCCGATGCCGTCGGGCTTGGCCTTTTCGCGGTGCTTGGGGCCGAAGCGGCCCTTCGTTGGGGCGCCGACCCTTGGGTTGCGATTCTGATGGGCACTATCACGGCAACCGCCGGCGGCATCTTGCGCGACATCATCTGCGCGGAATTGCCGCTGATCCTGCGCCGAGAAATCTACGCTACCGCCGCGGCGTTTGGGGCGGCGGTTTTCGTGGCACTGATGCTTGCCGGGTTGCCGCGGGATATCTCGTTGCCCATCGGTGCGCTTGCCGGTTTCGCGCTGCGCGGCGCGGCCATTCTGCGCGGCTGGTCCATGCCGACCTATAAGGCGCGGCCCGGTCGCGATTACCCGGACGAACGATAGAATATGTCGCCCTACGCCATCGCGGTTTTATTCACCCTGGCGAGCACAGCCCTTTATGCCCTTGGTTATGCGCTGGCGAAGGTTTTGGCGGAAAGCCTGCACCCGTTTGAGATCACCTTTCTGCGCTCCGCCCTGGTGCTGGCTTCAGTCATGGCGCTGACCATGGTGAAGCCCGCACCGCTTGCCACCATCACGCGCATCGCCCTGCCCGCACGGCCTTGGGCGCAGCGCATGACGGGAGCGATGCTGATTTTTTCCACCACGCTTGGCGTGATCGGCTATTGGCTGGTGCCGATCACGGAAGCCGCCGCGCTTGGTTTCACCGCGCCGGTGATTCTTGCCGCGCTTGGTGCAGTTTGGCTCAAGGAAGAAGTCTCCGCGCGGCGCTGGATTGCGGTGCTGCTCGGCTTCGCCGGCATGCTGGTGGTGGTGCGCCCGGGCGGCGAGCTTTTCACCTGGTATGCCGCGATCCCCGTCGCCTCAGCCTTGTCTTACGCCACCTACCAAGTCATGGCGCGGCGCATTCGTGATGTCGCGTCTGCCGAGGACATCACCACCCAAGGCGCGCTGATGGGTGTTGTGCTGCTCGCCCCCGCCATGCTGGTGCTATGGCGGAGCCCCGATCTGCTCACCTGGGGGCTGATTGTGATCTATACGCTGCTGCAAACGGCGGCCTTGCTTTTTCTCGCGGGTGCGGTGCGGCGGGCAGAGGTCTCAGCCCTTGCGCCCTGGCAATATGCGCGCATTGCCTTCGCCCTTGCCCTGGATGCGGTGATGTTTGATCGCTGGCCAGGGCTTTGGGCCTTGGCCGGGTGTTTGCTGATTGCGGCGGGAGGCCTGGTGTTGGCCTGGCCGGCGAAGCGCAGCTGAGGAAAGCAGGCAGGGCTCGGCAAGGCGTTCAGGCCCCGGCGATATAGCGCGCAAAATCCGGGCCAGGGATGCCGCGCCGTAGCGGCACGCAGCCGGTTGGTGGTTTGGGGCGGAAATACCAGCCCTGGTCCTGAACCTCTCCCAAAAAGCGATCGAGATGCCGCATGGCGCCATTGGGCAGGTCATGCAGCACCAGCATCACAGGCTCCCGCGCTGACTTCAGCATGGCATGGGCGGTGGCGGGCCAGCCATCCGCGTCGCGGAAATCGCCGGGCACGGCATTCCACAGCACCATGGTAGCTTGTTCTGCCATTAAATGCCGCGCCGCCGCGCCATTCAGCAAATGCGCGCCCAAGGCACCGCCGCCGCCATTCGGGCGGAAATAGCGCTCAGGCGCGGCAAGATCAGCCAGCAGCGCCTCGGTTGCCGAGATTTCATGCAAAGCTTCGGCCGCGCTGCGCCGCCCAAGTGGCGCGCCATGGGTAAGCGTATGATTACCAATGACATGCCCGGCATCCCGCGCCTGCTCAGCCAGCGCGCGCGCCTTGGGGTCACGCAGCTTTTCGCCAATCACGAAAAACATCGCCGGAATGCGCCGGCGTGCGAGCACCGCCAGCACGCCCGGCGTTACCTCAGGCTCCGGCCCATTGTCGAAGCTGAGGCAAACTTCCATCGCGGGCTCAGAGCAGATCACGTTCAGATGGAATCATCTGAACGTGTGAAGATGCTCGAAAAACAACGAGGTAGAGCGGGTGGCGTGAACACATGTGAACGCAACACGCTCTAGTCGCTGATCGTATTGGTCAGCGTGCCAATGCCTTCAATTGTGAGTTCCATGACATCGCCGGCCTTCAGTGTTTGCGGCGGCTGCATGGCGTAGCCAACGCCTTCTGGCGTGCCGGTCATGATCACATCGCCCGGCAGCAGGGTAAAGCCGGCAGAGAGCTGATGAATGATTTCCGGCACATCAAAAATCATCTTGCTGGTGCGGCTCGCTTGCCGCTGTTCGCCATTGATCTTGAGGCCAATCGCCAGATCAGCAGCGCTGAGATCCGCCGCCGGCACAATCACGGGGCCGAGCGGGCAGGAACGATCCAGCGACTTGCCCTTGAACCATTGCCCATGCCGGCGCTGCAAATCGCGCCCCGTCACGTCATTGCCGATGGTCCAGCCATAGACATGCTCAAGCGCCTTTTCCTTCGGAATATCGCGC
>JBIKWX010000186.1:0-7064 GCA_044356095.1 Roseomonas sp. | reverse complement strand
CCTTTGGCTTGGTCTATTTCGATCAGGTACGGCTGCTCGCGGCCTGGTGTGAATTGCGCGAAGATTTCCGCCATTTTCGGGCTGATCGCATCACTGCCCTGACGGAAACCGGGCAGCGCTATCCGCATCGGCGCCAGATGCTGCAGAAGCAATGGCAGGAAATTGAGTGCAAAGGGCCCCTGTGAAGACTGCTGACAAAATCTGTCAGTGCCAGGGATTAGGTTCGATCTCCTTCACAGGAGGAACCCCATGCCTGAACCCAATTTCACCGTGCTTTATGTGACGGATGTTTCGGCAAGCACCGACTTCTACACAAAACTACTGGGTCGCCCGCCGGTCCAGGCATCGCCAGGTTTCGCGCTTTTCGCGCTGCAAAGCGGCATGATGCTGGGCTTATGGCTGCGTTCGGCGGTTCAGCCACCTGCCGGGGCGCCCGGAGGCTGCGAGTTGTCATTTCAGCTCGCGGATGCCGCAGAGGTCATTCGGCTGCATGCGGATTGGGTGGCGCATGGCCTGGACATCATATCTGCGCCAGCACGGCTGGATTTTGGCTTCAGCTTTCTCGCGCAGGACCCCGATGGGCATCGGCTGCGCGTATTCGCCGAACCATGAAGGGCGGTTGGATTGCGGTTGCCTGTGCTGATCATGTCGCTTCGGGCGTGGCGGGCGGCTTCATGCAGGTGTGCCATGGCAAGGCAGCGCCGCTCCGCCGCATGCGCCGAGGGCAGCATGTCGCCTATTATTCGCCGACCGAGGCGTTCCGCGGGCGCCACCCCCTTCAAGCCTTCACAGCCATCGGCATCATTCGTGATGGGGAACCATATTGCTTCGATATGGGCGGCGGATTTCAGCCCTGGCGGCGCAATGTTGATTGGCTGGTGAGCGAAAAAGCAGATATCCGCCCCTTACTGGGAAAGCTTGAATTCACGGCGTCCCGAGGTTCCGCCTGGGGCTTTCCGCTTCGCTTTGGGGTCTTGGCGGTGAGCGATGCGGATATGGCGGTAATCGCCGCTGCGATGCAGGCAGAATTATAGGCTACCCGAACAGATGCGCTGCGGGGGAAAGTCAGGCGCGGTTTTCAAGCCGCCCTCCCCGCGCGCAACAACCGCCCCGGCAACGCGCCGGTCGCGACACCTTCACGATAGGTCACCGCACCATTCACAATGGTCGCGACATAACCATCGGCCTTTTGCAGCAAGCGGCGCCCACCCGCCGGCAAATCGCGCACCATGCGCGGCGCCTGCAGTTTCAGCGCGGCGAAATCAATCACATTCAGATCAGCCTTCATGCCAGCACGCAAAATACCGCGATCATGCAAGCCCGCCGCACGCGCCGTGTCTGATGTCAGGCGGCAGATGATGTCCTGAACGGGAAACACCTCTTCCTTGGCATCGCGCGCCCAATAGGCAAGCAGGAAGGTCGGGAAGGACCCGTCCGAGATGAAACCGACATGCGCGCCACCATCAGAAAGCCCGGCAATGGCATTGGGGTGGCGGAGACACTCCGCACTCGCTGAAAGCGTATAATCGGCGAAATTCGTGAGTGGCGCGAAGATGAAGCCGCGCCCTTCATCGGCGATCAGCAGATCGTAAGCGACTTCTTCCGCTCGGCGCCCTTCCCGCGCGGCCATGGCGGCGATGGATGCCGAAGCCGGCGGCGCGTAATCCGGCGGATCGCCAAAGGGGAACATGCGTTCAAACGCAAGCCTGGAGATCAGCGGAAAATTGCTGCCCGCAATGCGATCTTCCGAGAGGATGCGCGCGCGCCGGCTTGGTTCCGCCATGGCGGCGGCACGCTCGGCGGCCGGCAGATGCGCGATTTCCTTATAGCTCGGGCAACCGGAGAATGGATTCTGGCTGCCTTCCAGCCCCAGCAGAATACCAATCGGCCGAGGCGGAAATACCGGGCGGATCGGCAGCCCAGCCGCGGCGGCGCCATCGGACAGAGCAAGCAATTCCTTCCAGGCTTCCGTGCGGTCATGCCGCGCCGTCAGTGAAAACACCACAGGCTGTCCCGTCGCTTCCACCACACGCCGCACCATGGCGAATTCGGTGGCGGGGTCAGGCGTATTCCAATCGGACACCAATTCCAACAAGCCGCCGCCGCCATCGCGCAAACCCTGCGCCAGGCCGCGCAATTCATCCTCCTGCGCGCGCAAGGTCGGTGTCGGGTCGCCCTTCAAAGTCTTGTGGCTGATGGTGCGTGATGTGGAAACACCAAAGGCACCTGCGCGCACCGCATCGGCGGTGATGGCGCGCATGGCGGCGATATCTGCCTGATTGGCGTTTTCCAAATTGAGCGCGCGTTCGCCCATGACATGCACACGCACCGCGCCATGTGGCAGCAGTGCGCAAATATCCATATCGCGCGGGCGCGCAGCCAAGGCATCCAGATATTCGGGGAAGCTTTCCCAGGACCAATTCAGCCCCTCATGCAAAATGGGACCTGGAATGTCTTCCACGCCTTCCATCAATTCGATCAGCTTGTCGCGGTCTGCGGCACGGCAGGGCGCGAAGCCAACGCCGCAATTGCCCATCACCGCCGTGGTTACGCCATGCCAGGCGGAAGGCGCCAAATGCGAATCCCAAACCGCCTGCCCGTCATAATGCGTGTGGATGTCAACAAAGCCAGGTGTCACCAGCTTGCCGCGCGCGTCAATTTCAGTGGCACCGCGTTCCGGCACATGGCCAATGGCGGTGATGCGCCCGCCGGCCATGGCGACATCCGCTTCGCGCGGCTCAGCCCCTGTGCCATCCACCACAACGCCGCCACGGATTACGATATCGGTCATCGGCTTCATCCCTGCTTGATTATGGGCAGGTTAACGCAGGATGCGCCCTGCTGGAAACAGCCATCAGGCCCTATTTCCGGATTTACCCGCGCGGGCTGGCGGCAGCAGCGCTTTCCAGGATTTCGCGGAACAGCCGCGCCGGCAGCCCGCCGCCCGCGACATTATCCATCGGCACGCCATCATCATTGCCAAGCCAAACCCCCATCACCAGCCCGCCGGTGATGCCGATGAACCAGGCGTCGCGATATTCCTGCGTGGTGCCGGTCTTGCCGATCACGCTCCGGCCCGGGATCGCCGCCGCACGCCCCGTGCCGCGCATCACCACCGCCGCCATCATGCTGCGCATCGCTTCCATATGCTCGGGCGCGAAGGCGCGCTCAGGTTCGGGCCGAGGCAAGGGCCAAGGGCGGCCTTCGGCCTGCACCTGCGCAACCCCAAAGGGCTCCACCCGCAAGCCGCCATTGGCGAAGGGCGCATAGGCCGCCACCAGATCAAGCAAGGTCACTTCGCCAGTCCCTAACGAAATGGTCGCATCGCGCGGGAAGGGACCATCCAACCCCGCGCGCCGCGCCACCTCCGCCACTTTGCGATGCCCACCCGCGCGCTGCATCAGCCGCACGGCTGAGGTATTCACGCTATGCGCCAAAGCCTCTTCCAGGCTGATTTCGCCGCGTGCGCGCCATTGCCCATTGCTCGGCGACCAGCCACCAAGATTGAGCGCGGTATCCAGAACCATATCCTGCGGCCCAAGCCCCGCTTCCAGCGCCGCGACAAAGATAAAAGGCTTGAAGGCACTACCGGGTTGGCGCCGCGCCTGGGTCGCGCGGTTGAAGGGGCTATTGCGATAATCCTTGCCGCCCGCCATGGCGCGCACCGCGCCGGTTGCGGCATCCATCGCCACCACCGCGCCCTGATGCACCCCAGCCCGCGCACCCGGCCCGGCCAGGATCGCGTCAATCCGCGCCTCGGCTGCGGCTTGCAGCACCGGGTCAAGCGTGCTGCGCAAGACCAAATCAGCATTGCCGGGCGCACGCCCCACCATGCCTTCCTGCACCCAATCAGCGAACCAGCCGGCATCGCGCGATGGTGCAGGGGGGAAGCTTATGGCCTCAGCCGCCCGCAAGGCCTGGGTCGCCGTCAGCACGCCGGTTTCGGTCATGGCGGTCAGCACTTCCAAGGCGCGCGCGAGCGCTGCCCCCTCATTGACGCGCGGATTGATGCGTGACGGCGCCTTGGGCAGCCCGCCCAGCACCGCCGCCTGCCCTGGCGTCAGCCGCCGTGCCGAAACACCAAAATAAAGCCGCGCCGCCGCATCCACACCGTAAGTGCCGGCGCCGAGATAAACGCGGTTCAAATAAATCTCCAGCAATTCATCCTTGCTGAAGCGCTGTTCCAGCCAAAAGGCCAGCATCGCTTCCTGCGCCTTGCGTTTCATGCTGCGTTCCGGCGTCAGGAACAGGTTTTTCGCTAATTGCTGCGTCAGGGTTGACCCCCCCTGCACCACGCGGCCCGAGGTGAAATTAGCATGGACCGCGCGCGCCAGCCCGATCGGGTCTATGCCCCAATGGTCGCGAAAGCGCCGATCTTCAATGGCGATAAAAGCCGCCGGCAGATGCGCCGGCATATCGCGCAAACGCAGCGTTTCCCCATACAAATCACCATTGGTGGCAAGCAGCTTACCATCCGATGCCAACAATGTGGTCGAAGGCCGGCGCGTAGTCGCAAGTGCCGCTTCCGGGCGCGGCAAATCCCAAGCCAGGATCAGCAAGACCACGGAAGCCGCGATCAGCCCCCAAATCATGGCAAGGAAACCAAAGCGCAGCAGACCCCAGCGCCGCCGCGGACGTGCCGCAGGACGTGAGGGGGGGGCGGAAAGGCGTGCGCCGAGAGCCTCTCTGGCCGGGCTGCGGGGGGGCGCGCCACGACCTTGTGAGGATTTGGCCGATGAACGGGCCATGCGCGTGCATATCATGCCGGACCCTGCGGCGAAACAGTGATTGACGGGGCAGCGCAACGCCCGGAACATCAGGGCAGTTTCAGGAGCGCCAGGCTTGGCAAGTTCTCGTGGTATTTGGGTGATTGGCGCGGCGGTCTTCACCATTGGCTTTTCGACAACCCTCGCCATGCCGCTTTTCACCACCTATGCGGCGCGGGATGGCCAGGGCGCGGGCGGGCTTTCCGCGGCCTTCATCGCCTATGCGGCGAGTGCGATCATCTCAGCACCCCTATTGGGCGGCATGTCGGACCGCATCGGGCGCAAGCCCTGCATTCTGGCCGCGCTGGCGCTGACCATTTGCGGCACGATCGCGCTGATCACGGCGCCGGGGCTTGCCGCACTCGCCTTCGCGCGCGGCATGCAGGGCCTGGCGGTGGGTTTGCTGGCAGGAGGCGCCACCGCCTGGGCAGCGGAATTGGCCGAGGGGCCGGAAGCGGGGCGCCGCGCCGCGCAAGTCACCACGCTTGCCAGTGCAAGCGGCTTTGCCGCGGGCGGTATCGCCACCATGATCGCCATTGAAATCTTCGGTGGCCGCGAACCGCCGCTGACCTTCTGGCTGCACATGACAGCGCTGGCGACGATTTTTGTATTGGTGTTTTTCCTGCCGGAAACCAAAACCCCGGCGCGCGTGGCGTGGCTGCGCATGCCGAGTTTTCCGCGCGGCACGCTGCCGCTTTCACTCAGCATGCTGGCCGCCTGGGCGGTAACGGGCACGGTGATCACCGCCGTACCAACCGCGCTGACCGAGGCCGGCTATCCGCGCATGGGCCCGCTTGCGGTCTGTTTCATGATTCTGGTGGGGGCTTTGGTGCAGCAGCTGATGGCGCGGATTGCCGCGCGGCGCTTGGTATTGCTTGGCTTGCCGGTGCTGGTGTTCGGTGCGGGTTTGGTGATGTGGGGCACGCTGAATGCTGCACTACCCGCGCTGCTGCTGGGCGGGGCGCTGGTCGGCAGCGCGGCTTATGGGTTTTTGTATATTGGCGGGCTGGCCGGCGTTTCCGAAAAGGCAGGGCTCGATCGCGCCCGCGCGGCAGCGGGCGTTTTTCTGGTGGCGCATATCGGCTTTTGCATCCCGCCGCTGATGGCGGGATTTGCGATGGATGCCTTTGGTGCGGGGGCGACGCTGACCGTGTTTTGGCTATTGCTGGCAGGGTTCGCGGCGAGCCTTATGTGGGCTCTGCGCGAAAGCCCCAAAACCACCTAATCAAACCAAGCCTTCTTCCCGCGCCTTGATCTGCATCGCAAGATATTTCGAATACATCCGGCATTGCGCGAAGGAACCGCCGGTGAACCACAGCCCCTGCTGCGGCGTTTCCATCCACATATTGCGCAGCTCCTGATCGGCCTCATCAAAGCCCCAAACCTTGCCGACGCGATCCGCCACCGCATCACCAAAAAAGCCGCGCACCAGATGATCCTGGCCCTTATAGCCCGTGGCCAGCACCATCAGCGCCGCCGGCAATTCGCGGCCATCCTTCATGCGCATACCGGTCGCGTTGAATTCCGCGATGTCGTGATACTGGATCAGGCCCACTTCACGCCGCACCAGCAATTCCGAACAGCCGACATTGAAGTAATAGCCACCACCCCGAGAGCGATATTTCAATGGCCAGCCCGTGCCATTATCGCCAAATTCCAACCGAAAGCCGATCTTCTCCAACCCATCCAACAAGGGCTTGTCCAATTCCCGCGTCTTGTCCGTCAGGATCTTATGCGCTTGCTTCATGACTGAAAGCGGGAAGGACACATTGATCAGATCGCGGTCTTCCAGCGTCGGCCCCTTGCCGTAATAGACGCCATCATAAAGCTGTGCGCTCGGTTCCACATTCACAATCAGCGTCGGGCTGCGCTGTACCATCGTGACATTCGCGCCATTGCCATGCAGATCCTGCGTGATGTCATGCGCGCTGGTGCCGGTGCCAAAGACGAATACCGGCTTATCCTTCCACGCCGCGCCATTCTTGAAGCCAGAGGAATGCACAACCTTCCCCTTGAAGCGATCAAGCGTTGGGATATCCGGCAGGTTCGGCGTGCCGCTCACGCTGGTGGCCATGATGATATGGCGCGGGCGCATGATGCGTTCGCTGCCATCAGCCAGCTTCAGCCGCGCGACCCAGCACTTCGCCGCCGCGTCATAGGCCGCACCCTCGAAGCTCGTTTTGGTCCAGAAATTGATCTCCATCGTCTCGACATAGGATTCGAGCCAATTGGCGATCTTGTCCTTCGGGATATATTTCGGCCAGGTCTTCGGGAAAGAGAGAAACGGAAAGTGATTGC
>JBIKWX010000185.1:0-7067 GCA_044356095.1 Roseomonas sp. | reverse complement strand
CACCCCGCCTGACCGACCTGAATTGCGCCATGCTTGGCTTGGTGCGCCGGGGCGCTGGGTGCCGCTTTATTGGCAGCCCGCGCCTGGCTTTCACCCGACCGATGCGGCGATCCTGCCCGATGGTAGCGCGCTGGTTTTGGAACGGCGCTTCAGCCTTTTGGGCGGTTTCAGCGCCCGGCTGGTGATGACCGCGCCCGATGCGCTGCGCTCCGCCCGCGAAGGCACGGTGCTGCGTGGCGAGCCAATCCTGGTGCTGGATGATGCGCCCTTGCCTGCCGAGAATTGGGAAGCTGTCGCAGTGACGCGCTTTGGGGATCAGACGCTGGTGGCACTGATATCCGATGACAATGAAAGCATCTTGCAGCGGAGCCTTTTGCTGCTGTTTGCGTGGCGTGGGTGAGGCGTATGATCGGCGCAGTCGAAAGACTCTGGCGCCTGAGGGTTGAATAATGCCACGCTGCCGGGGCAGGGCCTTGCAGGGGAGAGCGATATGGCAAGCCTGACCCGTCGCGGATTTGGCTTGGCTGGCATGGGGGCGCTGGCAAGTGTGGGTGCAGGCCGCGCCCAAGCGTCCGGCTCTGCGGGTTTTCACGGCATGTCTGATCCCGGCAGGGTTCGTCTGAAGCAAATCGCCAGCATTGATATGCCGCGTTCGCATGAGCACGTTATGTCCATGTCCTGGAGCCCTGATGGCAGCAGGCTGGTGGCTGTATCAGGCGCGCTTAACATATTCGATATGACTACTTTGCGCTTGCGTGCTCGGTTTCCCGTTATGGGGGAGCAATGGACAAGACTTTTCGGCTTTTCTGCGGATGGGAAGGAATTGATCGCATCACGAAGCATCCCACTCGACAGTAACGAAAATAACCCCCCAGCGTTTTCGGTCTTCGAAGCAGATACGGGACGGATTTTGCGTGAGTCCGAAGTATTGCCGGTTTTTCTGCCAGATATTTTGGGGCGACCCAGCGATTTTTTCCTTCAACGTCGGCGGGGGACTCAAAGTCTTACGGTTTCGCCCGATGGACGTTATGTTATAGTAACTTTAATCGTCGGTCCGATACCGGGCGGTCTGTTGCCTCGACCCTTTGCGTTCCTTTTTGACAGCCAGACTGGGCGTCACCTCAATACTGCTGAGGGGCCGCGTTGGTCCTTGCCGACGATAAGCAAAGATAACCGGTTTGCGAGTGCAGCTATGCCACGGATCTCCGGTACGCACTCGGAGGCGTCTGTTTTTGATCTTCCTTCATTTCAAAAGCGACTGGTTTTTCCAACTCGGTCGGGATTCATGCGTTCTTTAGCTTGGTCGCCGGAGGGAGACAGATTGGCCGGTGGCATGGCTGATCAATCATTTCCCCGAGAGAAGTATGACTCTATTACAATATGGAATGCGACGTCGGGTGAGCGTCTCGCCGGGTTCGCTAGCGGTATTGAACCCATCACACACTTAGACTGGCACCCTGGCGGCAAGTTCATTGTTATGACTTCAGCCAAAGGAACGGGCGATCGCGGAAGTTTGCTGCAGCTTCTACCTTCGGGGGGCGGCGTACCGGCATTACGGCACTTTGCTTCCGGAAGTACGCTTATAAACGGGCCTTGTTTCTGCCCGCGCACCGGCCGATTAGCTTGGCATGAGAGCGGCAGGATCCTGATTCACGAAATCCAGGGCCTCTGACGCGCCAGCGCGCAACAAAGCTCCTCAACCCCCACACCACAAGGGCCAAGCGTCGCCGCTTGGCCCAACCTCACCCTACCCCGGCCGCTTCCACCAGCCCTGCCGCTTGGGTCGCGCTACCTCAGCCCCATCACCCAGCACCACCGGCTGAATCGCCGGCCCAATCACCGGCTCGGCCTTTTCCGGCTGAGGTGCCGGGGCAGGTTCAGCGGCCACGGGCACAGGCACAGGTTCCGGCGCTGGCGGTTCAACGGGCGCCGGCGCTTCCGCAACCGGTGCGGCTTCCGTCACCACAGGTGCCGCCTCAGCCACAGGGGCCGCTTCCGCCACAGGCTCCGGCGCTGGCGCTGCGGGCGCAATGCGACGTGCGGTTGCGGCAGCGCGTTCCGCCGCTTCCTCAGCTGCCGCCATGGCGGCAAACACATCATCAATCTGCCCGGCAAAGGGGTCCGCCGGGGTCGGGCCGACATAGCGCGGCGCGGGGACTTCTTCCGCCATTTCCGGCGCGGCGTCCTCAGTGCGGCGCTCACGCGGGCCATCCTCACGCCGACGGCGCCCACCACGGCGGCCACGCCGACGGGGGCGATCATCACCATCAGCGGCGCCTTCAGCGGCCTGGCCCTCATCCTCGGAGGCTTGGGCCTCACCTTCCGGCGCTTCGCCCGCTTCTGCTGCGGCGTCAGCACCTTCTTCGCCTTCGCCATCAGCCTCAATGCCGGCTTCGCCACCCTGCGGCCCACCCTCACGCCGGCCACCACGGCGGCGACGACGACGACGACGGCGGCGCTCACCTTCCTCGGCGGTTTCCTCACGCGCCTCTGCGCGCGGGCTATCGGCTTCCTCTTCCTCGGCCTCGGGCGCAATATCCTCAACCTCGGGCGCGTAATCCATGCGCAAGGCAGAAGGCGCAGAGGCAATCGCCATAGGTTCAGCCGCGCGCAGGCGTTCAATGCGCAGCGCCGGCCCCATCAGCTTTTCATCGGGCTGGAGGAAAACACTCATGCCGAAACGCGCTTCAATCTCAGAAAGCCGGTCGCGCTTGCGGTTCAGCAGCCACAGCGCAACTTCGCTCGCGACATGCACATTGATTTCGGCGGCGCGGCGCTTCGCCCCTTCTTCCTCAATCGCGCGCAGCACCTGCAGCGCGCTGCTTTCCACCCCACGGATCGTGCCACGGCCCAGGCAATGCGGGCAGGTGATGAAAGTCTGTTCCGCGATGGAAGGGCGCAGGCGCTGGCGGCTCATTTCCAGCAGGCCGAAATGGCTGATGCGGCCCACCTGAATGCGCGCACGGTCGTGGCGGAGCGATTCCTTCAGCCGCCTTTCCACCATGGCGTTGTTGCGGTTTGATTCCATATCAATGAAATCAATCACAATCAGCCCGGCCAGATCGCGCAGCCGCAATTGGCGCGCGATTTCATCCGCCGCTTCCATATTGGTGCGCAGCGCCGTGTCTTCGATATGCCTGTCACGCGTGGCGCGGCCCGAATTCACGTCAATCGCAACCAAGGCTTCGGTCTGATTGATCACGATGTAACCACCGGAGCGCAGCTGCACCACGGGCGAATGCATGGCATCCAATTGGGCATCAACATTATGGCGCGCGAAAAGCGGCACGGCATCGCGGTGCATCCGCACCTTATTCGCGTGCGATGGCATCAGCATGCGCATGAATTCGCGCGCCTGCTGGAAGGCACCATCGCCTTCCACCATCACCTCATCAATGTCGCGGCCATAAACATCGCGGATGGACCGCTTGATCAGATCCGCTTCCTCATAAATCAGCGCGGGCGCGGTGGAAGCCAAGGTGCGTTCTCGGACGCCGTCCCAAAGCCGCAGCAGATATTCGCAATCGCGCTGGATTTCCGGCTTTGGCCGTTGCGCACCGGCGGTGCGCACAATCAGCGACATGCCCTGCGGCAATTGCAGATCATCCATCACTTCGCGCAGCCGCTTGCGATCAGTGGCTGAGGTGATCTTGCGTGAAACGCCACCACCGCGCGGGGAATTCGGCATCAGCACGCTAAAGCGCCCGGCAAGCGACATATAGGTGGTCAGCGCCGCGCCCTTGCCGCCGCGTTCTTCCTTCACAACCTGCACCAGAATGATTTGGCGCCGGCGGATCACGTCCTGGATTTTGTAATGGCGGAGGAAGCGCGGCGGGATGCGGCGCTCACGGCGTTCTTCTTCCGTCTCGGCCGGGCCTTCGCCGCCAATGGTCTCGGGCGGGGTCTGGTCTTCTTCGGCGGGCAATTCCTCAAGGCGGCCCAAATCGGCCTCGGCCGGTTCATCGCTGGCGGCTTCCGGCGCGGCGCTCAGGCTTTCGCTTTCAATCGCAAGTGGCTGAGCGGCGGCAGGGGCTTCGGGTTCTGGCGCGTCTTCCGACGCAGCTTCAGCGGCGGGTGCCGCTTCGCCATTCGGTTCTGAAGCTGGGGCTTCGCCATTGGCATCTTCCCCCGGCTGCCAGGCTTCATTGCTTTCGCCATTCCAGGCGGCGCGATCCATCGCACTTTCCGGCGGTAGGTCGGCATCATCCTCGGCGCGGGCTTCGGCTTCCTGCATATCCAGCAGGCGCTGCCGATCCGCCACGGGGATCTGGTAGTAATCCGGGTGGATTTCGCCAAAGGCCAGAAAGCCGTGGCGATTGCCGCCATATTCCACAAAGGCCGCTTGCAGGCTGGGTTCTACCCGCACCACTTTGGCCAGGTAGATATTGCCCTTCAGGGCGCGGCGTTGTGTCGTTTCAAGATCAAATTCGTCGAGGCGATTGCCATCCATCACCACAACCCGGGTTTCCTCGGGGTGGGATGCATCTATCAGCATACGCTTGGTCATGGGGTGGAGTCTCCGCGCCGCGGCAGTGCCGCCGACGCAATGGCGTGGGGAGGCCCGAACGGAGTGCGATATGCGGCGCTGCGTGCAAAAGCATGCTACGGCGAAGACCTCGTTCGGCGGGCCCGGCGCCGAAGCGGCGCAGCGGTCCCTGGGTGGGCGCACCTGGATCCTGCCCCGGGAACCCTTGGACCATCGTAGCAACGAGGGTCACAGGCGCAGGCGGGACGGCGGGCGCGACGGGGGGCCATGGCCATAAGGGCTTTGACTTTCGCGCGCCTCGGGCCGCGCCGGCGAGAAGGAAGGGCCGACCCCCGGCGAAACCACAAAGCCGACGCCATAGGCGCGGCTCCGGAGGCCGGGGGGCTGAACATCGAGGGCCGCGCTGCCCCAGGGGGCTTCATGCGCCAGGCGATGCCGCCGGAATTCTCGCCCGCAGCGGATGCCGCCGGGGCAAAGCACCTTAATGCCTGCCCGCAGGCACCACAAGGGTTATATGGAGCGCTTCGGATGACAGCACCGGCCCTGCCCGGTAAGAAGACTGACATGGGCATAGGGCGCCGGCATTTTCTGGGCTTGGGCGGGGCTGTTTTTGGCGGCGCCCCATCGGCCATGGCCGCATCCGTGGGCGCGGCGAGCCTGACCACCGAAGGCCGCGCGGCGCGGCTTGCCCTGGCACTGGAAGGCCCACTTTCCTGGGAATGGCGTGCACTGGCTGAGCCGCCTCGCCTTGTGCTTTCCCTGCCCGGTGTCACCTGGCAGGGTCCAGCGCGGCTTGGTTCGGCCGGGCCCATTGCCAGCGCGGTATTTGATGCCGAAGCCAAGGCCTTGCGCCTGAATCTGGCGCGCCCCGCCTTGCCGCGGCGCCTGCCCGGTCCGGCAGGGCGCTTGGTGGTCGAAATCGCCCCCGCGAGCACCGAAGCCTTCGCTGCCGCTTCGCGCCGCGACATGCCGCTAGCGCAAGGCAGCGCCCCCGCCTTGCCGCTGGTGGTGATAGACCCCGGCCATGGCGGCTATGACCCCGGCGCTATTGGCCGGCGCGGCACGGAAGAAAAGCGCCTGACGCTGGCCGCCGCCCAGGCCCTTCGCCGCAAATTGCAAGAAGCCGGCAAATGCCGCGTGGCCATGACGCGGGAGCGTGATGAATTCATCTCCCTCGCGGATCGCGTTGCGTTCGCCCGGACGCGCGATGCCGCGCTGTTGATCTCGCTCCATGCCGATTCAGCGCCGGGGGCCAAGGGGGCCAGCGTCTACACCCTGGCCGAGACCGCGAGTGACCCTTTCGCCGCAGCCCTCGCGCAGCGCGAAAACAACGCCGATTTGGCGGGTGGCCTTAGCCTGCCTTCTGTCCCGCCCGAAGTGCAGGCGATATTGCTGAGCCTGATGCGCCAGGAAACCCTTGGCGATTCCGCCCGTTTCGCCCGCGTGGCCGTGCGCGAATTGACCCGCACGGTGGATGTGCTGCCGAAACCCAGGCGCGAAGCGGGCTTCATTGTGCTGAAGGCGCCGGAAGTGCCATCGGTGCTGGTGGAGATGGGCTTCCTCTCCGACCCGGGGGATGAGGCCGCGCTTCGCACGCCCGAACACCGCGCACTGATCGCGGCCAGCTTGGCGCGGGCGGTGGAAGCCTGGCTTGGGTCCACCCAGCGCCCCATGCCGGGTTGAAATACCCTGCTGCCTCATGTCGCGCTTTTCAGCGGAACCGTGTAATCAGGCGTCATCATGACTTCGCCGGAATTGCGCGCCGATCAACCGCTTGACCCTCAGCGCGCCGCGCCCGAGGCTGAACCGCCGCGCGCCGAGCCTCCGCCCAAGCCCAAAAAGCAAAAACGCCGCCGGCGCTTCAGCATTCTGCGTTGGATGTTCAGCCTGGGCGCCGCTGTGCTGCTCGCGGGCGGTATCGCGGCCTATGGCGCCTATCACCATTTCGCGCAGGATTTGCCGGATTACGGCTGGCTCGCGGAATATGAACCCCCGCAAATGAGCCGGATTTACGCCGCCGATAGCCGGCTGATGGCGGAATTGGCGCAGGAAAGGCGCATCTTCGTCCCGATTGAGGCAATCCCGCAGCGCGTGCAGCAGGCGTTCATCTCGGCCGAGGATCAGCGCTTTCGCGACCATACCGGGGTTGATCCCTTGGGCATTCTGCGCGCCGTGATCCAGGCCGCCGAGCAATATGGCAGCGGGCGGCGCATGAGTGGCGCTTCCACCATCACCCAGCAGGTGGCGAAAAACATGCTGGTGGGCGCGGACAGGTCCTTCAGCCGCAAGGCGCGGGAAGCGATTCTGGCGCTCCGCATGGAAAAGGCGCTGAGCAAGGATCGCATCCTCGAACTTTATTTGAATGAGATTTTTCTGGGCCAGCAAGCCTATGGCGTGGCCGCCGCCGCGCAGGTCTATTTCAACAAGAGCCTGGATGAATTGACGGTGGCCGAGGTTGCCTACCTAGCCGCCCTGCCCAAGGCGCCGAATAATTATCACCCGATCCGCCGCGCGGATGCCGCCAAGGCCAGGCGCGATTGGGTGATTGAACGCATGCTGGAAGACCGCGCGATCACCGCGG
>JBIKWX010000015.1:0-22877 GCA_044356095.1 Roseomonas sp. | reverse complement strand
TCGGCCTGGTGGATTATGTCGCACCACCTGGCAAGGCTTTGGACATGGCCTTGGAAAAGGCGCGCTTCCTGGCTGCCGAAGCGCCAGGCCCCATCGCCTTCACCAAGCAAATCTTCGCCGATGGCCTGGATGAGGCTTTGGCACAGGAACAAACCTATCAGGCCGCGCTGTTCACGACAGAAGATTTCAAGGAAGGCCGCGCTGCCTTCTTCGCCAAGCGCAAGCCGAATTTTACGGGAGGCTGAGAAATGATCGAAGCACGCGAAACCCAGGATCTGAACCTGCTGGAAGATGAAGCCTTCCGCCTGCATGTGCGGCAATGGATTGAAGGCAATTACCCTGCCGAATTGCGCAATCCGCCCAAGCGCCTGCATTGGGAAGAAAACAAGCCCTGGTATTTCAAGCTGGCGGAAAAAGGCTGGCTTTGCCCCGGCTGGCCGCGCGAATTTGGCGGGCTTGGTCTTTCCCCGGCGAAGCAGATTATTTTCACCGAGGAAATTGAACGCCATGGCTGCGCGCGCACCAATGACCATGGCATTGTCATGGTGGGGCCGCTCTTGATCAATCACGGCACGCGCGAACAGCAGCAGCGCTTCCTGCCGAAGATTCTCTCGGGCGAACATATCTGGTGCCAAGGCTATTCGGAGCCCAATGCAGGATCGGATTTGGCGGCGCTCCGCACCGAAGCGGTGCTGGATGGCGATACCTATGTGGTGAATGGCCAGAAGATCTGGACCACACTCGCCATGGATGCCAATTGGTGCTTCCTGCTGGTGCGCACGGACAAGAACGCGAAAAAGCAGGAAGGCATTTCCTTCCTTCTGGTGGATATGAACACACCCGGCATCACCGTGAAGCCGATCATCAATCTGGAATATCACGACGAATTCTGTGAGGTATTTTTCGACAATGTGCGTGTGCCCGCCGCCAATCTGGTCGGCACGCCCAATCGCGGCTGGGACATGGCGAAGGCGTTGCTTTCCTTCGAACGCATTTATCTCGGCTCACCACGGCTTTCGGCTTATGCGTTTTCACGCCTGAAGCAACTCGCGGAACGGATGGGGGTTTGGGAAGATGCAATCTTCCAGGACACCTACGCGAAGCTGCGGCTTGATCTGGAAGATTTGAAATCGCTCTATGGTGTTTTCGTGGATAAGGTGCGGCGCGGTGAAACCCTCGGCCCGGATGTGTCCATGCTGAAGGTGTTCCAGACGGAGCTGTTTCAGCGCATCACCGATACCATGCTGGAAATCTGTGGCGAGAATGCCGGTTTGCTCGACCCCATGGAAGGCAATCGCAACCTGAACCCGACCGGGCTTTACATTCAGGCGCGGCCTTCGACCATTTATGGCGGGTCGAATGAAATCCAGCGCAATATCATCAGCAAGAACGTCCTCGCGCTGCCAGGCTAAGGCCGCGCGATTAAAAGGGGAGGCACCATCATGAGCGATTTATGGCGGCTCAACGCGACCGAACTCGCGGCGCGCATTCGGTCCAAACAGGTCTCCGCAACGGAAGCGGCGAAGGATGCGCTAGCGCGGCTTGATGCGGTGAACCCGAAGATCAATGCCGTGGTGGATCACCGCCCGGCGGAGACGCTCGCCGATGCCGCACGCATTGATGCCATGATCGCGCGCGGCGAAGATGCCGGACCGCTCGCGGGTGTGCCCATCACCATCAAGGTGAATACGGATCAGCAAGGCTACGCGACAACGAATGGGCTTCGCCTGCAAAAGGATCTGATCGCGAAGCAGGATAATCCCCTGGTTGCCAATCTGCGCAAGGCAGGCGCGGTGATTGTTGGGCGGACCAATACGCCGGCCTTTTCGCTCCGCTGGTTCACGCGCAATTCGCTGCATGGCCATACGAAAAACCCGCGCGATCCCAGCATTACGCCAGGTGGTTCCTCGGGCGGTGCGGGTGCGGCCACCATGGCCGGCATTGGTGCGATTGGGCATGGCACGGATATTGGCGGTTCCATCCGCTACCCCGCCTATGCCTGCGGTATCCATGGGCTCCGCCCCACGCTTGGCCGCATTCCGGCCTGGAATGCTTCGGGGGCGGAACGTCATATTGGCGGGCAGCTTATGGCGGTGAGTGGCCCTCTGGCGCGGAGCATCGCCGATGTGAAACTCGCTTTCGGCGCCATGTGCGCGCGCGATATTCGCGACCCCTGGTGGGTGGAAGCCGCGATGGAAGGCCCGCCCGCACCAAAGCGCGCGGCACTTTGCCTTTCGCCCGATGGCATGAAGCTGCAACCCGAAGTGCAAGCGGCGCTGCGTGACGCTGCCCGCCGCCTGGAAGCCGCCGGTTGGACCATTGAGGAGACAGACACACCGCCCTTGCGCGAACCCGCGCAATTGCAGGCCATGCTGTGGCTCGCGGAAAGTCGCCGCGGCCTCAATAGCGCCTTGCATCAGGAAGGTGATCCGGATGCCAGCTTCATCTTCGCGCAGATGGAAGAACTCTGCCCCAATCCTGATTTGAACAGTTTCATGGATGCGTTGCAGAAACGTTCCTATTTCCTGCGGCTGTGGATGGATTTTTTTGAGCGCTTCCCGGTGGCGATAACGCCCGTATCAGCCGAATTGCCCTTCCGCGATCAGGAAGATGTCGAAAGCCCGGCTGCCTTCCGCCGCATCATGGAAGCGCAGCTTACGCAAGTCGGGCTGCCGCTGATGGGCCTGCCTGGCCTTACCGTCACCACCGGCACGGTCGGGCGCATTCCCGTTGGCGTGCAATTGCTCGCCGGCCGCTACCGGGAAGATTTGCTGCTGCAAGCCGGCGCCATCATTGAAGCCGCCGGCGCGCCAATCACGCCGATTGATCCGGTGCAATAAGGCCTGATCAGATCTGCATCGCGTCCCTGATGGCGCGGTGCAGGCCAACAGCACTCAGGTTTTCCGCGCGACCATCTCCGGGGCGGTCACTGCGCCAGATCACGTAATCTGTTTCCTTCTTGCCTTGTGACATGGGCAAGGCCGGGCGGTGATCCCCAAAGGCCGCGACTACCACCGGTCGTGGAGACGCCTCGGCGGCGCGCATCACTTCGCCCAACATGGCATCACTCGCGGCCATGCAGTCAGCCCAGATGCGCGCCGGATCATCGCCTTCCCATGGCCCATGGGCCGCCACAGTAATTGCATACCAAAACCCCGGTGTGGTCGCCGCGGCAAGATCAGCAGCAAGTCGCCGCGCGATGGCGGCATCGGAAACTAGGCCGCGCACACGTTCCGCCTGTTGAAAGGCTGGTGCTGCATCAAAGCGTGCAAACCCAAGCGCGGGCAGCACCTTGTCGCGGCCAAAGAAACGCGCATCAAAGGGATGCAGGCAGAGGGTTTGATACCCAGCGCCGCGCAAATCCCAAGCCAGAGATCCGATCGGTTGGCGTGCGAAGCGAAAATACGGGTTGAAGCGATCAAGCCCGAGCGCAGCATCCTCCAACCCGGTCAGCACAGCGAATTCCGTGCGCATGGTATTGGCACCAAAGGCCGAAACCGCCAGCGAACCCTGTGTCAGCGCTGCCTGCGCCAGCCGATCCTTATGCGCCAAGGGCTGCGGCAAGCCAAAGCGGCGCGGATCGCAAAAACTTTCCAGTTGCAGCAATAGCAAATGTGGCGCCGGATCGCTCAGGTTCAGTACCGCGGGCGTGGGCGGATGGCGTGCTTGCCGTGCGGCACGCTCCGTCGCTGCCAGGCGGGCATGCAGCGCAAAACAGGCCAAGGGCCCGAAGCCTGCGGCATCTACGGCAGGCACATGCTGGATATCTGCACCGCGCAAAAGCATAAGCGGCCTTAGCGTTATGCCGAGCAAGACAGCACTCAACATCAGGACCGAGACGCGCTGCACTAAAGTAAGATCAAGCCCTGACTCCAACGTAAGCACACCAAGGGCAAGCGCAATACCAGCAATGACACCCAATACCAGCGCGGGTCTTGGCACAAAGGGCAGGTAGAAGCGTGGATGCACAAACACCTGCCATAACAGCCCGCCATCGGTGAAGACCAAGCCATCATTCAGCCTTCTGCGTTTGGCAAAATCCGCTACCGTAATGAAGAGCAAGGCGCCCGCAACCGCGCCGCCTGAAAGCAAGGGCCGCGCCGTGATGCCAAGAAGCAGCAGATACCCGGCCAGCCAGGGCACCGCATCCAGCACAACCCACACACTGAAGCGCGCCGCCGCCTGGTAGCGCAGCCAAAGCCAGAACGGCAGCGGCAGCAGCGCGCCGATCAGCGCAAGTGTCAGTGACCGCACCAGTTTCAGGTGGTGATGAAAGCCTTGGCCTTGGCGTCGTAATCGCCATAGCCAAGCGTATCGCGCAATTCCGCCGAAGGCATGGCGTTGGCCGCTTCCGAAAGCCCGGCTTGCAGCGCGGCCAGGCCAGCCTTCATGCCCGCCGCTGCTGGAGAGAGCATGCCGGTTGGGAAAGTGCCGATCTTGAAGCCAAGCGCCTTGGCTTCCGCCTGGGTTGGTGTGGCGCGCGCCCCACCGGGGGAGAGCACCACAAAGGAAGGCCGGCCCTTGGCCGCCGCAATCGCGCGATGGATTTCGGCATTATCTGCGGGGCTATCCAGAAACAGGATATCGGCGCCTTCTTCGACAAACATTTCAATGCGCGCCACGGCCTCATCAATGCCGGCGGTCGGGCGGCAATCCGTGCGCGCCAGAATCAGAATGCCGGATTCCTTGGCGGCTTCAACAGCCGCGCGGATTTTCATGCGCGCTTCCGCGCGTGGCAGGCAGGGCTTGCCGGCAGCGGTCAGCGCGCGTGGCGTGATCTTGTCTTCAATCAGGATGGCAGCCGCCCCGGCGCGACCATAAGCGCGCACGGTGCGCTGCACATTCATCGCATTGCCATAGCCATGATCACCATCGGCCAGCACCAGCGTATTCGGCGCGGCACCACGCACCATGTTGAAACTGTCAAACATCTCGGCGAAGGAAATCAAATCCAGATCTGGCCCCCCCAGGCGGCTTGCCGCCACGCAGGAACCGGACAAAAAGGCGGTTTCAAACCCTGCCGCAGCAGCCATCTTGGCCGATAGCCCATCCCATACGGCGGGCATGACAACGAAATCAGGCTTGGCGAGCAGGGCACGCATTCTCTCAGGCGGGGTCATGATGTTTCCTCGATCAGGGTGATGATGCGCCACGCTAGATCGAATCGCGCGCGCCACCAAGGCCCGCGCCTTGCTGCGCCAGCGTCACGCGCCTAGGCTTTGCCTCAAGAAACGCCCAAGGAACCGCCATGCCGATCATTGACGCACAAGTCCATGCCTATGAACGCAACCATCCGGGCCGCCCCTGGCATGCGGTGCTGCATGGCCCGCCTGAGGTCACCGGCGCCGATATGGTCAAGGCCATGGACGCCGTCGGTGTGGATGGCGCGATTCTGGTTTCTGCCTTCACCATGTATCGCTTTGACGCGAGCTATGCAGTGTCTGTCCGCAATACCTATCCTGATCGTTTCGCACTGATAAAACCGGTTGATCCCAATGATCCGGCAGTTGCTGAAACGATTGCCGATTGGCAGGCGACCCCTGGCGCGGTTGGTATTCGCATCATGATGCGCGGCGATGTCTCCGCCGATCCTGCCGATCCCGGCATCAATCACGTGTTGGCAACGGCCGCGAAGCGTGACCTGCCGGTCAATCTGCTTTGTTGGGGCAGGCTTGATCAGGTGCATGAATTGGCGCGGCGCAATCCGAATACGCGCTTGGTGATTGATCATCTTGGCCTGCAACAACCTTTTGAACCACCGCGCATGGATCATGGCTTTGCCGAATTGCCGAAGCTGCTTGCCTTGGCAGCCTTTCCCAATATCGTCGTGAAAATCACCGGCGCCTGCACACTCTCGCGCGGGGAATACCCTTACGCCGATATCTGGGAACCGCTGGCGCGCATATTCGATGCCTTTGGCTTGCCGCGTTGCCTATGGGGCACGGATTGGACTCGCGCCGTGGAGTTGATGACCTATGCCGAAGGCGTGGATGCCTTTCTGAAATCGGATCGGCTTTCTGATAATGATCGCGCCATGCTGATGGGTGAAGCGACCGCGCGCGCCTATCGCTGGGCACCGGGCAAGCAAGCGCAAAACCAATGAATGCTCCGTTGATGCGTGACAGCCGCTTAGATGGCCGCGCTGCCTGGATGCGTCTCGCAATTGCGCTGTTGATCAGCATGATTGGTAGCGCGCCGATGTGGACCGTGGTGGTGGTGTTGCCCACCGTGCAGGCGGAATTCGGCACACTGCGCGCCGGTGCTTCGCTGCCCTATACCATGACCATGGTGGGCTTCATGGTGGGCGGTGTGCTCATGGGCAGGCTGTCTGATCGCTTCGGCGTCATGGTGCCGGTGCTGATCGGCGCCACCTCCATCGGGCTTGGCGGTATCGCGACTTTTTTTGCGCCGAGCCTTTTCACCTTCGGTCTTGCCTATGGTGTGTTGTTCAGTTGCTTTGGCGCCGCAGCGGTTTTCAGCCCGCTGATCGCCGATGTCTCACTCTGGTTTGAAAAGCGCCGAGGCATTGCCCTGGCGCTCGCCGCTTCCGGCAATTACTTCGCCGGCACCTTCTGGCCGACCTTGCTGCAATGGGGCATTTCCACGATTGGCTGGCGGCAGGCGCATCTGATCATGGGCATTGCGAGTTTCGTGACGTTGGTGCCGCTCGCCCTTCTGTTGCGCACCCGCGCGCCGATGCCCGCGCCGGCCGCACCTGGCAGCGTGGTGCTGCGCAACCCCATGGCGCTTGGGCTGCCGCCCAATGTCTTGCAGACACTGATCATCCTGGCCGGCATCACCTGCTGCATCGCCATGGCCATGCCGCAGGTGCATATTGTCGCCTATTGCGTGGACCTTGGTTTCGGCGCGGCGCGCGGCGCGGAAATGCTCTCCGTCATGCTCGCGAGCGGCATCGCTTCGCGGCTGATTTTCGGCTTCATCATGGACCGCATCGGTGGTGTCAGAACCCTTGTGCTTTCATCCATGCTGCAAGGCGTGGCATTGCTGATGTTCCTGCCATCCGATGGGCTGATGGCGCTATTCCTGGTGTCCTTCATGTTCGGCCTGTTCCAGGGCGGGTTGGTGCCCTGCTACGCCATGATTGTGCGCGAAAACTTCCCACCCTCTCAGGCCGGCAGCCGCGTTGGTCTGGCATTGTCTTCCACCATGGTTGGCATGGCGGTGGGCGGTTGGATGGCGGGCGCGCTGTTTGACGCCACCGGCGGCTACACGGCGGCGATGCTGAACGGTATTGCGTGGAACCTGGTCAATCTATCCATCGCGCTTTGGCTGATGTGGCGGCTTGGCCGCCGGCAGCAGGCTTTCGCGTGACGCAGTTGGTCAGGCGGCTTATCCCCAGGTGGCGAAGAAGAAGGAAAAATCCCGTATTTTGAGGCTTTGCACAGCTTGCTTCATCTGAAATGGTAATTCCCACACGCCGGTATTCCCCAGACTTATCCACAACTCAAAGCCAGAGCACGCCCGCCACGCCAAAGCGCAACAGGCGTGCTCCTTTCTATGCAAGTCGGCGCGAAGACCCGCTACGCTGCCCGCACGCGCTGAATGAAGCCTGCCATGGCGCGCGACAAATCCTCAGACCGTCCGGCCAGGCCCTGCGCGGTGCTGAGCACCTGAGAGGCTGAGGCCGTGCTATCCGTCGCGGTCTTAGCCACCAGCGACGCATCGCCACGCACCGCTTCCGTCAATGAGGATGTGCGCGAGACATTATTGGCAACATCCGCAATCACCGCATTCTGCTCCTCAATCGCGGAGGCGATGGTGGAAGCGATATGCTCCAGCTCAGCAATGGCGCCGGAAATATCCTTGATATTCGTCACCGCCGCACCGGTTGCACTTTGAATGCCGGCAATCTGTTCACTGATTTCCGCAGTAGCCTTGCCAGTCTGCGCGGCAAGTGCCTTCACCTCACTCGCGACCACCGCGAAGCCCTTGCCCGCTTCGCCCGCGCGCGCCGCTTCAATGGTGGCGTTAAGTGCCAGAAGATTGGTCTGACCCGCGATGGAATTGATCAGCTCCACCACGCTGCCAATGCGGCCTACCGTCTCCGCCAGGGTATTGATCTGCTCCGTGGTACGGGTTGCATTTTCGACCGCTTCCTGGGTCTTTGCTGCGGAATTCTGAATCGAACGGCTGATTTCGCCAACCGAGGTGGTCATCTGTTCGGTCGCAGCCGCCACACCGGATGCGATGTTTGAGGTTTCCTCGGCCGAGCGCAACACGGATTGTGAGCGGTCACCCACGTCGCCTGCGGAATTCTGCATGGCCTGGGCAGCACCGGTCATTTCCCGCGCATTGTCATTCAGGGATTGGACAATGGCGCCGATTTCACGTTCGAATTCAGCGGCGATCTTTTCCATCTCTGCCTTGCGCTGCACGGCACGCTGTTCCTCGGCGGCCTGCTTTTCGGCCTCCAAGGCAGCAACTCGCAACGCATTGTCGCGGAAGACAACCAATGAACGCGCCATATCGCCGATTTCATCACCGCTCTTCAAATCAGTGATGGCAATGGCGGTATCGCCATTCGCCAAAGCAGCCATCGCCTGATTGGTGCGCGAAAGGCGCTGGGCGATACGCACATAAAGCAGCCAAGCGATGAAAAGCACCGCTGCCAAGCCGAAAGCGGCGACCGCCACGGTCGTGATCAGGGCAGAGCGCAGATCGGCCACCGCATCCTGCGCGCTGCGCGTCGCATATTCACTGAAAGCATTGGTATTGGCTTCAACCTGGCCCAACGCCTCACCCGAACGGGCGAAGAAGCTGGCGAAATCCACTGGGTAATTACCCGTCGCGGCACCAGAAAGCGCGAGCGCGCGCAGCGCGCCATAATTCTTGTCATAGGCGCTATCAATCGCCTGCAGCGAAGGCAATAACGCCGCCGGCAACAGCCGCTGCATGGATTTCAATGCCTCAAAGGACGCTTCGGCCTTGCCGGTCAATTCACTGGAAGCCTTCATCGCCGCCGGCGTCATCGCCTGCTGGTTCAACAAGGCAGCGGCGATATAGGTACGCGACTGGCCTTCATATTCCCGCACACGCCAAATGCGGTAGGCCGCAAGCACTGCCTGTTCAGATCTAGCGGTACGCATTGCTGCCGTGTCTATCAGATTGCCGAGCGCAGACTGCATATCACGAATGGCGGCGATGATTTCCTGTGGCAGGGTTTCCACATTGCTGGCCCGGTTTTGGCGTGGCGATGAAGCCGCTGCATCCGCCCTGGCGCGCAGGGTCGCCAGATTGGCGCGCGCCGCCTTCAGCGCATTCAAGGTTTCCTGCTTGTTCGGAAGCTCGCTCGTTTGTTCCAAATGCGCCATCAGGGCGTTCAGGTGCTGTTCGGAAACCCGCCTCTGTTCCATGCGCAGGTTTGCGAATTGCGCCGGGAGAGGGCTTTCCAGCGTCAAGCCAACTTGCGTGACGGAGCGTTCGAGGGATAGCAGCATAAGCGCCCGATAGCCGATCTCGAGCGCCGTCGTGATTTCAAGACCCCTCTTGGCCAAGGTTTTTTCATTCAACCTGTCGTTTATGGCGGTCACCGAGAGATAGGCGACCAGAAGTGTCAGCACGGCGCCAATGCCGAGCCCAAGATTACGGATGGAAATGCGCACGCGGCGGGTTCCTTCTGCGGGGTTGGAAAGAAGGCCGCGCCCATAGAGGCATTTTCTGAACCTGCGGTTACAAATGAGTCACATTTGCAGCAAGGCCAAGGGGGGCGCCAGGTGAAACGCGAATGCGGCCCAAAAGGCCCCGCTTAAGCCGCCGCAGCCAGTGCCAACTTGGGTTCAATCCGCCCATCATAAAGCGCGCGCCCCAGAATCGCGCCTTCAATCCCGGCACCTGCCTCGCGCAGCGCGGTGATATCCTCAACCCCCGCGACACCGCCTGAGGCAATCACCGGCAAACCCACCGCGCGCGCGAGTGCCGCCGTTGCCGCGACATTCACGCCGGTCAACATGCCATCGCGGGCGATATCCGTATAAATCACTGCCGCCGCGCCGGAATCCTCAAAGCGGCGGGCGAGGTCGGTCGCGCTTACATCGCTCGTCTCCGCCCAGCCTTCGGTCGCGACCATGCCACCCCGCGCATCAATCCCAAGTGCCACATGGCCCGGAAAGGCGCGGCAGGCGGCGCGGGCGAAATCCGGGTCCTTCACGGCGGCTGAACCCAGAATGATCCGGCTGACGCCGGCTTCCAACCAAGCTTCAGCCGTTGCCATGGTGCGGATACCGCCACCCAATTGCAGCTTCGCCCACGGTACGGCAGCGATAATCGCGCGCACCGCCGCCGCATTGGCCGGCTTGCCGGCAAAGGCGCCATCCAGATCCACCATATGCACCCAGGAAAACCCGGCTTCGATGAAGCGCCGCGCCTGTGCGGCAGGGTCATCGGCATAGATGGTGGCCTGATCCATCTCCCCACGTTTCAGGCGCACCACCTGCCCGCCCTTCAAATCAATGGCGGGATAGAGCGAAAAGCCCATTACTGGGTGGGATCAAGCAAGGCGCCGGTGGAACGCCCACGGCCCGGTTCCAACGGCTTATAGTAAAAGCGCCCGGATACCGTTTGCCCATGCACGCGCGCATAGAAGGGATGCGTGCCCCAATGGACGTACCCAAGCGCTTCAAACAGCGCGATAGCGGTGGTTTGCGTCTCCCGCACGTCAAGATTCAGCACGCGATGGCCAAGGGCTGCGGCGCGTTCTTCAACGCGCATTACCAACATGCGCGCCAGACCATGGCCGCGCGCATAGGGCGCGAGGTAGGCATGGGTCAGCGTGGCACCAAAGGATTGCGCTTCATTGTTGCGCGGCGGGCGCACCAATTGCGCTGATCCCACCACATGGCCATCCAGGCGCGCGATGAATAATTCGCGTTCCGGCACCAGCAAGGTGCCGCGGAAATGCCGCGCCAGCGCTTCCCGCCCCTGCGGTTCCAGCCAGCCGAAGCCGCCGCCTTCAATGATGGCCGCATCCGTCGCTTCACAGAGATCAGCCAAATCGGCATCCGATATCTGGTTCGCGAGTTCCACCGCCAGATCATGGGTGAAGCTCATGGTCATTGCGCTATTCATGGCACCCATTGGAGGAAATTCATAAGGATACGCAACCCCACCGGACCGCTTTTCTCCACATGGAACTGAAGCCCGGCAAGATTATGGCGGGCAATGGCGGCTGTCACCGGCCCGCCGTAATCGGTGGTGGCGATCACATCCCCCGCCTGCGCGGCCCTGAAGGCATAGGAATGCACGAAATAAACCTGATCCCCCGGCGAGATGCCCGCCAGCAAGGGGTGGCAGCCGGGGCGGAAGGTGAGCCCATTCCAGCCCATTTGCGGCAGCGGCAGGGGGGCGCCATCGGCCCCCTTTGGGTCCATGGGCGCCACCTCGCCCGGCAGCCAATCGAGCCCCGGCGTGCTGCCATGTTCCAAGCCACGCGATGCCATCAACTGCATACCCACGCAGATGCCAAGAAAGGGCACGCCATCCCGGCGCACGCGCTGTTCCAGGGCCACAACCGCACCAGGCAGCGCATCCAAGCCGCGCCGGCAGGCGGCAAAAGCACCCTGCCCGGGCAGCACTACCCGATCAGCGGCCAGGATTTCCGATGCCTCACGCGTTACACGAATATCGGCGGCGATGCCTGCCTCCCCAGCCACCTTCTGGAAAGCGCGGAGCACGGAAGCAAGGTTGCCCGAACCCGGATCAATGATGACCAGCTTCATGTCAGTCCGCGCGCCAGATCGGCGCGACGATCCGCCAGGTTCAGCACTGCGCCTTCCTCATCGCGGCCCTGCACCACGCCCATCAGGCGAAAACCGCGCCGCTCCAGCGTCCAACGCTGAAGGTTCCGCGCCTCAAACCCTGTCAGGATTTGCAAAGCAATCATCGCCCAGGGCGAGATGCCGGCAGGCAGCACAAAGCCCAGCAGCGTGGCGAGTGCGAAATACAGCGCGGCGGCGATCCAAAGCCGCTTGGCCAGGAACCAGAACAGCGGAAACAGCGCCGCCCACCAGGAAAAGCCTTCGCGCACCATGACCGTCCGCGCGGGTTTATCCGCGATAGCCGGGCGGTGATGCACGGTCCACACCCGCATGTCAGGCTTCCAGCACGCCCTTGGTGGACGGAATGGCGCCAATCGCGCGCGGGTCCGGTTCCACCGCTTCTCGCAACGCCCGCGCCAAAGCCTTGAAGCAGGCTTCCGCCACGTGATGGGCATTGGTGCCGGATTTTTGCGTCACATGCAGCGTAATGCCGGCATTGAAGGCGAGCGCGCGGAAGAATTCCTCGAACAGTTCCGTATCCATCTCACCGATTTTTGGCTGGGCGAAAGTAACCGACCAGGCAAGGAAAGGTCGGCCAGAGATATCCACCGCCGCTTCGGCCAAGGCTTCATCCATCGGGATCACGGCGGCCCCATAACGGCGAATGCCGCGCTTGTCGCCCAGGGCCTGGCGCAGGCATTGGCCGATGACAATCCCGACATCTTCGGTGGTGTGGTGAAAATCAATGTGCAGATCACCCTTGGCCTGCACCTTCAGGTCAAACAGGCCGTGGCGGGCAAGGGCGGTCAGCATATGGTCCAGAAACCCAATGCCGGTGGCGATATCCGCGCGCCCTTCGCCATCCAGGCCAAGGGCGACGGTGATCGCGGTTTCCGAGGTCTCGCGGCTGATCTCCGCGCGGCGGTTCCAGGGCGGGGTGGTTTTCATGGCGCCTAACTACGCCCCGCGGTGGGGGGGATGCAACCGAAAGCCGGGGGCGGTTGTCTCGGCGGCCAAGCCGCGCCATTTCATGGCCCATGACACAGACACAACACGACCCCCTGGGCTGGCACGGCACCACCATTCTTTGCGTCCGCAAGGGCGGGCAGGTGGCAATGGCCGGGGATGGCCAGGTCTCCCTTGGGCAGACCGTGGTGAAGGGCAATGCGCGCAAAATCCGCCGGATTGCCGGCGGCAAGGTGCTGGCGGGTTTCGCCGGCGCCACAGCGGATGCCTTTACGCTTTTGGAGCGGCTGGAAGCCAAGCTGGAACGCTTCCCGGATCAATTGGAACGCGCCTGCGTTGATCTGGCGAAGGATTGGCGGACGGATCGGTACCTGCGCCGCCTGGAAGCCTTGCTGGCAGTGGCGGATGCCAAAAGGTCCTTGCTGGTGACCGGGCAGGGCGATGTGCTGGAACCGGAAGATGCGATCATCGGCATTGGTTCGGGCGGCAATTACGCGCTTTCCGCCGCACGCGCGCTGCTCCCGGTGGAGGGTGTGGAGGCTGAGGAGATTTGCCGCCGTTCCATGAAAATCGCTGCCGATATCTGCGTCTATACCAATGGCAATATCATCCTTGAGACGTTGGCCGCCAGCGCGGGAGACGCGGCATGAGCGAAACCGTCAACCTCTCCCCGCGTGAGATCGTCTCGGAGCTTGATCGGCATATTGTCGGCCAACAGGAAGCCAAGCGCGCAGTGGCGATTGCGTTGCGCAACCGTTGGCGGCGCCAGCAATTGGCGCCGGGGCTGCGCGAGGAAGTGGTGCCGAAAAATATTCTGATGATCGGGCCCACGGGCTGCGGCAAGACGGAAATCGCGCGCCGTTTGGCGCGGCTGGCGAATGCGCCGTTTCTGAAGGTGGAAGCGACGAAATTCACCGAAGTTGGCTATGTCGGGCGCGATGTGGAAAGCATCGTGCGTGATCTGGTGGAAGTGGCCATCACCATGGGCCGCGAAGCCGCGCGCAAGGGCGTGCAGGCCAAGGCCGAATTGGCCACCGAGGAAACCCTGCTGACCGCGCTGGTGGGTGAAGGCGCGTCCGGTGAAACTCGGCTAAAATTCCGCCGCATGCTGCGTGAAGGCCAATTGGAAAACCGCGAAATTGAAGTGCAATTGGCCGATTCCGGACCCGCCATGCCGATTGGCATGATTGATCTGCCGGGCGGCCAGCCGCCGCAAATGCAGAATTTGCAGGATATGTTCGGCAAGATGTTCGGCGGGCGCAGCAAATCCCGCAAGATGACGGTGGCCGAAGCGCGCAGTGCCCTGTTGAAGGATGAAGCGGATAAGCTTCTGGATCAGGATGCGGTGGTGCGCGACGCGCTGTTGAATGTGGAAGCCAATGGCATCGTCTTCCTGGATGAGATTGACAAGGTTTGCGCCCGCACAAGCGAAAGCGGCTTTCGTGGCGGCGATGTCTCCCGCGAGGGGGTACAGCGCGATTTGCTGCCGCTGATTGAAGGCACCACGGTGACCACCAAGCACGGGCCGGTGAAGACGGATCATGTGCTGTTCATCGCCTCCGGCGCCTTTCATCTGGCGAAGCCTTCCGATCTTTTGCCGGAATTGCAGGGCCGCTTGCCGATCCGCGTGGAATTGAAGGCGCTGTCGCGCGATGATTTCCGGCGGATTTTGACCGAACCGGAACATTCGTTGCTGAAGCAATATACGGCGCTGCTCGGCACCGAAGCGGTCGCACTGGATTTCGCGCCGGATGCGGTTGAAGCGATTGCCGATCTGGCCGCCGAGATCAATGCGAGTGTGGAGAATATCGGCGCGCGGCGCCTGGCGACGGTGCTGGAACGGTTGCTTGAAGAAGTTTCCTTCACCGCGACTGATCGCGCCGGCGAAACCATTGCGGTGGATGCCGCCATGGTGCGTGATCGTGTCGCGCCACTCGCGGCCAGCGCCGATCTTTCGCGCTATATCCTATAGTGGTGCGCTGCATGCTCACCTTTCCCAAGGCAAACCCGCGCCCGTGCACCACTAGCCTTCTATTTGGTGGGCCGATTCACGCTGCCGTCGGGAACCGACGGCAGCGACCGGACCACGAGCGATGAGCCTTACGGTGAGCCCTGCGCCGCCGCCATTCGGCCCGCGGGCCGAGGCTGAATTGCGCGCGGCGTTTGAGGCTTTGGAGAACCCCTCCCTCGCCGCGCGGCTTTCGGCGACGGTCGGCACACCGATCGAGGCGCTGACCGCGCGCCTGCCAAGCCCCCTGCAAGGCGGGCTGCATGGCGCGGTACGCACGGCGCTGACCACAGCCATGGCGGTGGCGCTGCGTTCGTCACCGGCGGCGACCCCTGCGGTTCTTCCCTCATCCTGGCTGCATCGTGGACTGGCCGCGGCAACCGGTGCGGCGGGTGGGGCCTTTGGCCTGGCCGGCACGTTGGTGGAATTGCCGGTTTCCACCACCATTCTGCTGCGCCAGATCGCGGCCATTGCGGCCGAGGAAGGCGAGGATTTGGCGCGGCCTGAGATCACCGCCGAATGCTTGAAGATTTTCGCACTTGGCGGGCGCGGACGCGCCGATGATGCTGCCGAATCCGGCTATTTCGCGCTGCGCATTGCCTTGGCTGAGGCGCTGAAGGGCAGCATTGGCACAAGCATTCTGCCTGGTTTCATCGCGGCGATTGCGTCCCGCTTTGTGGGACCTGTCGGCTTGAAGCTTTCCGCCCAGGCCGCGCCCCTGATTGGCGCCGCGGCGGGGGCTGCGATCAACCTCGCATTTCTTGAGCATTTCCGCAGCGTGGCGCGCGGGCATTTCACGCTGAGGCGGCTGGAGCGGATACATGGCGCTGAGGCCGTGCGCGTGGCCTATGACAAGCTCGCGGCAACGCGCGATGTGGCGTTTGCAAAGGTTTAGGTGACAGGGCCTTCCCCAATGACCGGGCGGCGGCGCCCGGCCAGAAAAGCTGCGCGCAGGTTTTCCGGCACCTCTTCAGGGGAGAGGTAATCGCCACCATCATAAAGCAGCCCATGGCGCAGATAGGTCTCACGCATTTTTTCGGCCACCAGATGGATGATGCCGATCTGTTGGCCGCCCAATCTGGGTTCAATCCAGATGCCATCTTCGGGACGCTTCTGGGGTAGCGCATAATGGCTCATCCAATTGGCGCGTGAGGGGAGGGCGTGCAACTGATTAAGTTCAACCAACGTCTTTTGAAGAGCAAGCTGATCGCAAAGATCAGCCATTCTGCCCTGAAGCAGCGGAAAAAAATTTTTTGCCCATGCATCCCAAAGTAGAGGCTTCGCGTTGATGGCGTAAATGCCCGCATTAACCAATGGCAATGCGCTGAACTTAAGGGCAATCTCACGCCCATAGGCATCTGCCCATGCCTTGGTCTTGTAGTTGTGATAAGGAAGCGGATGCGTTCGGTACCAACGATAGGCAACATCGAGTTCCAGGGTAACCGCACCGGCGCCGGTTTCTGCGCCTTTAACATAATGCTGGATGATGGCTGGGTCTTGAACCCAAGTGTCGGCATCAATCCACAAATAGGTTTCGTGATTCGGCGCATATTGAGGCAGAAATGGCCTGAGGGTTAGGCCAAGTTTGTGCTGCGCATAGCCGGGTAATCCGGCCACACCCATATCATCCTTTGGTACGATAATTCGATGGGTTCTGGCCTCAAGCCAAGCCAATTCCTGCGGCGTGCAGCCGAGATCGAAGAAAAAGATCTCAGCATCGTAAAGCGGCACAATACGGCGCAAAGAAAGAATCAATCCCTTTGCTAGATAAAACAAATTTGTATCGCTTCCCGTACAGATGGCAAGTTTCGGCATAGGATCCCCTCAACAGCATCACAAACAGCAAGAGCTTAACACCAGCATAGAGACTTCTTGATCTTTTCTTGATAAACTACTCATCAGAAAAAGGTAGAGTCTTTGCAACACCATTTGGAGTCCGAAATTGGCCCTCAACCTATCCATCCCAGGTCAAATGACCAAAACCGAACTCCATCGGCTGATGGAATTGGCCAGCCGCGTGCCGCCCGGCGGCATCATGGTCGAAGTCGGCTGCCTTTAAGGGCTTTCTTCGTGGCATATCTCCAAAGCCTGCCAAGCTGGGGTCTCCCTGTTCTGCGTGGACCCCTGGGAAAGGGCCAAGTGGATCATTGATCTTGTGGAAAAACCGCAGCATGCGCCCCCCTTTTCCAGACAAGCCTTCGCCCATTTCACCAGGGATTGCGACAATATCGTGATGATCCAGGGCTATAGTCCGGAGATCGCCCGCGGGTGGAAGTTTGGTATCGATCTTTATGTGGAAGATGCGATGCACAGTAATCCGGTGCTGGGTCAGAACATGGCCTTCTGGAGCAGCCGGATCAAACCGGGTGGCGTCGCGTCAGGTCATGATTACTGCGCCGAATGGCCCGATGTCATCTCTGAGGCCAATGCCTTGGCAGAGCGCTGGTCTTCAAAGGTTGATGCGCCGACACATTTTGGTCGGTCGAACGCCCGGTCTGACACCCAAACAGAAACCCATATGGAAGTTGTGTGGGGTTGCGCCATTGCGCACGCCCCATGGC
The DNA here is from genome assembly GCA_044356095.1 of Roseomonas sp. GTDB lineage: Bacteria > Pseudomonadota > Alphaproteobacteria > Acetobacterales > Acetobacteraceae > Neoroseomonas. The sequence goes on along the minus strand of JBIKWX010000015.1, from coordinate 5,568 downwards.
GCTTCCAGCGAAGTGGAAACTGGCCTTCCCGAAGATTTGGCGCGCATACCGTAGACAACTTTGAAAGGGAAATGCGCCACGCGCAACGGGACGCCACGCGCGTCAACTCGCGTCTATCTGCAAGCCTTCGCGCTTGATCACATCAGACCATTTGGTGATTTCACTGGCGACGAAGGCGCCGAATTGCTGCGCGCTGCCGATCATCGGCACGCCGCCCAATTCTTCAAAACGCTTCACCGTTTCCGGCATGGCGAGCATCGCCATGACATCGGCATTGATGCTGTTGATGATCTCGGCCGGCATGGCGGCCTGACCGAAAACACCGAACCAGGTATTCACCTCGTAATTCGCAAGCTCCGGCATGGTTTCGCGCATCGCTGGCACATTTGGCAGCAGCGGGTGGCGTTCCTTGCTGGTGACGGCCAGGGCGCGCACGCGGCCGGACTGGATATGGCCCATGATGCCGGTCAAATTATCAATCAGGAAGGTGACATTGCCGGCGAGCAATTCAATCTGCGCCGGGGCGGAACCGCGCGTTGGCACGTGAATCGCCTGGGCGTTCAGCATTTGCAGGAATAGCACCGGCGAAAGATGCGTGGATTGGCCGACACCGGTTGAGACATAGGGAATCTCACCTGGCTTGGCGCGCAGCATCGCGGCAAGCTCGGCCACATTCTGCGCCGGGACGTTGTTGTTCACGACCAGCACATTGGGGCCTGCGATGGTGCCTGCGATCGGGGCGATTTGTTCCGCGCGATAGGGAAGGTTGCGGAACAGGGAATAACCAATCGCTTGCGGGCCGATATTGCCCATGAGCAGCGTCAGGCCATCCGGGCGTGCACGCACCATTTCAACCGTGCCAATGGTGCCGCCCGCGCCAGTACGATTTTCCACCACCACCGGCGTGCCCCAGCGTGGCTGCAGGAACTGCGCGAGCAGCCTTCCCATGATATCCGTGGTGCCACCCGCAGCGGCGGGGACGATAATGCGCACCTGGCCGGATGGGCGCCAGGATTGCGCGCGGGCGATGGTGGGCGCGGCAAGCAGCGGCAGCGCAAGCGCGGCGCGGCGGGAAACTTGGGTCATGAGGGATCCTCCCTTTGATCTTGGGATCATCATGCCGCCGAAAGCTATTTTCGGGAAGGCTTCAGGTTTGGCGCAGCGCAGCCATCACGCGGGCAAGCCCGGCTTCCCAGGGCGGCAGCGCCACGCCGAAGGTGCGCGCAAGCTTGCCATTATCCAGCCGGCCATCGGCGGGGCGCCTGGCCTTGGTCGGGTAATCGGCGGTGGTGATGGCATGCACCTTGGGCCGCTTGCCGCCATGTTTGGCGTGCAGATCGAAAATCGCCTCGGCAAAGCTGTGCCAATGGGTGAAGCCACCGCCGGTCGCGTGATAGGTGCCGGCAAGATCATCGCGCCAGCCGTGATCGCGGAGCCGCGCCAGAATTGAGCTGATGGCATCAGCCAAATCCGGCGCTGCGGTCGGGCTGCCCCATTGATCCGCCACCACGCGAAGCTCAGGGCGCTGTTCACCCAGCGCCAGCATGGTGCGCAGAAAATTCTTGCCCATGGGCGCGAAGACCCAGGCCGTGCGCAGGATGATGCTGCGCGGATTGGCCGCCCGCGCCGCCCATTCACCAGCGAGCTTGGTGCGGCCATAGGCGCCGAGCGGATTGGGCGCATCGCTTTCCAGATACGGCGCGCCTTGCAGCCCATCAAAAACATAATCAGTGGAAATCTGGATGATGGGGATGCCTGCTTCATGCGAAAGCCGCCCCAGCAAGGCCGGCCCCAAGGCATTGGCGCGGAAGGCGCCGGCCTCATCATCTTCCGCCGCATCAACTGCCGTCCAGGCGGCGCAATTCACCACCGCATCGGGTTTCAGCGCAGCGAAGGCGGCGATCACTGTCTCGGGCTTGTCGAATTCAAATTCCGGCTGGCCGACCAGCAGCGCCTCAAACCCTTGCGCGGGCAGTGCGGCTTCAAGCCCGGTCGCCAATTGCCCGCCACGCCCGGTGACGAGGATGCGGCGCATTACCAGGAACCTTTCGGAAAGGGCGGTGCGATATCGGCCAGGCGCGGTGCCTTGCGGTCCTTATCGGACAGAATGGGGTCGCTGACTGGCCAATCAATGCCAAGGGCGGGATCATTCCAGGCGATGCCGGCATCGGTTTCCCGATCATAATAGGCATCAACCTTGTAGAGCACTTCAGTATCTTCTTCGAGAGTCACAAAACCATGCGCGAAGCCGGCCGGAATCCAAAGCTGCTGCCAATTTGCCGCCGATAATTCGCAAGCGACATGCTGCCCATAGGTTGCGGAGCCTTCGCGAATATCCACCGCGACATCCAGGATGGAACCGCGCACCACGCGCACCAGCTTGGCTTGCGCAGTAGGTGGGCGTTGGAAATGTAGCCCGCGCATCACGCCCTTCTGACGCGACAGCGAATGATTATCCTGCACAAAATCAGCGGTAATCCCATGCGCGGCGAGGGTTCGGCGTGACCAGACTTCGCTGAAAAAACCGCGCTCATCGCCGAAGCGCGCGGGTTCGATCAGGATCAGGTCAGGAATGGCAAGTCGCTCTGCCTTCATGAAAGCCGCCCTTCCGCGAGATCACGCAAATAGACGCCATAGGCGGTTTTGCCCAAACGATCCGCCTGGGCGCGCAGCGCAGCCGCATCAATGAAGCCCATGCGAAAGGCGATTTCTTCCGGGCAGCCCACTTGCAGCCCTTGGCGTTCCTGTACCGTCTGCACGAAAAGCGCTGCCTGCAACAGGGAAGCCGGCGTGCCGGCATCAAGCCAGGCGCAGCCACGTCCCAATTGCTCGGCGCGCAAACTGCCTTCGGCCAGATAGACCTTGTTCAGATCGGTGATTTCCAATTCACCACGGGCGGAGGGCTTCAAATCCCGCGCCATTTGCGTCACGCGCTTGTCGTAAAAATAAAGCCCAATCACCGCCCAATCGGATTTCGGCTTGGCGGGTTTTTCCTCGATAGAAAGCACGCGCCCAGCCGCATCGAATTCCGCGACACCATAGCGTTCCGGATCAGCCACGCGATACCCAAAGACGGAAGCGAGGCCGTTTTGTGCATTCGTCGCCGCTGCCTTCAGGCTATCCACCAGCCCATGGCCGTAGATGATGTTATCGCCAAGCGCGAGTGCGCAGGCTTCCCCGCCAATCCAATCCGCACCTATATGAAAGGCTTGCGCAATGCCATCCGGGCTTGGCTGTTCGGCGTAGCCGATGCGAATGCCAAATTGCGCGCCATCACCCAGCAACCGCTTGAATGCCGGCAGATCCGCTGGTGTGGAGATCAGCAAAATATCCTTGATGCCCGCCAGCATCAGCGTACCCAGCGGGTAATAGACCATCGGCTTGTCATAGACCGGCAGCAATTGCTTCGATGCTGCCAAGGTCATGGGATGCAAGCGTGTCCCGGACCCGCCTGCGAGCAGAATGCCCTTCACGATTTCACCCCCCCGAGTCTTTGGCCCGCATAACGCTTTTCGCGAATGGGCCGCCACCAGGCTTCATTGTCCAGATACCAGCGAATGGTCTGATCAAGCCCAGCTTCAAAATCATAACGCGCTTTCCAGCCAAGGGCCGCTTCCGCGCCGCTTGGGTCCATGGCGTAGCGGAAATCATGGCCGGGACGGTCTTTGACATAGGCGATCAGGCGCTCACGCGGGCCGGCGGCATCGGGCCGCAGCCGATCCAGCGTGCGGCAAATGGCCTGCACCACTTGCAGATTGGTCCGTTCCTGGCGCGGGCCGATGCAATAAGTCGCCCCGGGCACACCGCGCATCAGCGCCAATACCAAGGCTTCGGCATGATCCTGCACATGAATCCAATCGCGGATATTCGATCCATCGCCGTAAACCGGCAAAGGGCGACCTTCCAAGGCATTCAGAGTCACCAGCGGAATGAGCTTTTCCGGAAATTGCCATGGTCCGTAATTATTCGTGGTGTTGGATACAAAGGATGGAAAGCCATAAGTGTGTTGCCAGGCACGCACCAGATGGTCAGACGCTGCCTTGGAAGCGGAATAGGGGCTGCGCGGATCGTAGCGCGTATGCTCATCAAACGGCGCGTCATCCGCGCTTTCGAGCGAACCAAACACCTCATCCGTTGAGACATGATGGAAGCGGAATTCGGCCTTGGCGGCGCCTTCCAGCCCTTGCCAATATTCCCGCGCCGCTTCCAGCAGGACCTGCGTGCCCACAACATTGGTTTGGATGAATTCGGCCGGCCCATCAATCGAACGATCCACATGGGATTCGGCGGCCAGATGCATCACGCGCGCCGGCTTGAAGCGGGCGAAGGCATCACGCATCGCTGCCGCATCACAAATATCCAGCGCCAGATGCTGATGACGCGGTGATTTCAGCCATTCACCCAGGCTCTCAGGACTCGCGGCATAGGTCAGCTTGTCAATATTCACCACCATCGCATCGGTGGTCGCGAGCAAATGCCGCACCACCGCCGATCCGATGAAGCCCATCCCACCCGTCAGCAGAATGACCATGACGACGCCCTTCCCTGGTCAGGTATTCATCGCGTCAAAGAAATCCTGGTTGGTCTTGCTGTATTTCAGCTTGTCCAATAGGAATTCCATCGCATCCTGCGTGCCCATCGGGTTCAGGATACGGCGCAGCACCCACATCTTGGAAAGCGTACCGCGATCCACCAGCAATTCTTCCTTACGCGTGCCAGATTTGGTGATGTCAATGGCTGGGAAGGTGCGCTTGTCGGAAAGCTTGCGATCCAGCACGATTTCGCAATTGCCGGTGCCCTTGAATTCTTCGAAGATTACTTCATCCATGCGGCTGCCGGTATCAATCAGCGCGGTGGCGATGATGGTCAGCGACCCGCCTTCTTCGATATTGCGCGCGGCACCAAAAAACCGCTTCGGGCGTTGCAGCGCATTGGCATCTACACCACCGGTCAGCACCTTGCCTGATGACGGCACCACGGAGTTATAGGCGCGGCCCAGACGCGTGATGCTGTCCAGCAAAATCACCACATCGCGCTTGTGTTCCACCAGGCGCTTGGCCTTTTCCAGCACCATTTCGGTAACTTGCACATGGCGTGTGGCCGGTTCGTCAAAGGTGCTCGCCACAACCTCACCACGCACGGTGCGGGCCATGTCGGTCACTTCCTCGGGCCGTTCGTCAATCAGCAGCACCATCAGGAAGACTTCGGGATTATTCGCCGTAATGGATTTGGCGATATTTTGCAGCATCACGGTCTTGCCCGTACGCGGCGGCGCCACGATCAAGGCGCGCTGGCCCATGCCGATCGGTGAAATCAAATCAATGACACGATGCGTATTGTCCTTGGTCGGCCCCTTGGCGACGCTTTCAACCTCCGGATTTTCCATCTTGAGCCGGCGGTTTGGATAAAGCGGTGTGAGGTTATCGAAATTGATCCGGTGGCGCAGGCTTTCCGGGTCTTCGAAATTGATCGCGTTGACTTTCAACAGGGAGAAATAACGCTCCCCATCCTTGGGTGCCCGGATCTGGCCTTCCACCGTATCACCTGTGCGCAAGCCGAAGCGGCGCA
>JBIKWX010000184.1:0-7172 GCA_044356095.1 Roseomonas sp. | reverse complement strand
GATGGCGCGCCGCTCGCGCGGGATGCGGCGCGGCGCGAATTGGGCTGGACCCCGCCCGGCCCCGGCTTCTACCGCATTGCGGTGATGGATGCCGAAGGCGCGCTTGTTGCCGCCGATGTGCGGGTATCCGCCCCCGGCGCCCCGCGCCCGGAAGGTGCCGTGCTGCGCCTGACCCCCGCCGAGTGAATCGGGGGCTTGCGCGCAAGGGGCGCTCGCCCGACCATAAGGCCAGAAAGACGGAGCAGAGCGTGGCGCAGTTCAAAGGCACTGAAAGATACGTCGCAACCCGAGAGCTGGAGGTCGCGGTCAATGCCGCGGTGGCGTTGGAACGCCCGCTGCTGATCAAGGGCGAACCCGGCACGGGCAAGACCGTGCTGGCGCAGGAAATCGCCAAGGCACTCGGCTATCCGCTGATTGAATGGCACATCAAATCCACCACCAAGGCGCAGCAGGGCCTTTATGAATATGATGCCGTCAGCCGGCTGCGTGATGGCCAGCTTGGCGATCCGCGCGTGCATGACATTGCGAATTACATTATGCGCGGCAAGCTGTGGGAGGCTTTTGAATCAGACGCCCCCGTGGTGCTGCTGATTGATGAAATAGACAAGGCCGATATCGAATTTCCAAACGATCTTTTGTTGGAGATCGATCGGATGGAATTCTATGTCTATGAATTGCGGCGCACGGTGAAGGCGCGGCATCGGCCGGTGGTCATCATCACGTCCAACAATGAAAAGGAATTGCCGGACGCATTTTTGCGCCGCTGCTTCTTCCATTACATACGCTTCCCGGATCGGGAGACGATGGAGAGGATCGTGCAAACGCATTTCCCGAATATCCGCCAGGATTTGCTGCGGGAGGCTTTGACGGTGTTCTTCGATGTGCGCGGCGTGAATGAATTGAAGAAGAAGCCCGCCACATCCGAATTGCTGGATTGGCTGAAGCTGCTGACAATTGAAGACATGCCGCCCGAGGCGCTGCGGAGCCAGGATGCCAAAACCGCCATCCCACCGCTTTATGGTGCGCTGCTGAAGAACGAACAGGATGTGCATTTGTTTGAACGCCTGGCCTTCCTGACGCGGCGGAAGGTCTGATGCGGCGGTTGCGGCGATAGGCAAGGCCAATGTTCGCGCCCTTCATCATTGCGCTGCGCGCTGCCGGGGTGCCGGCCTCCATTACGGAATATCTGGCCCTGCTGCGCGCGCTGAAGGCCGGCGTGGCGGGCTTTGATATTGAGGATTTCTACCATCTGTCGCGCGCCGCGCTGGTGAAGGATGAACGCCATCTGGACCGCTTCGACCGTGTTTTTGGCGAAATCTTCAAGGGGCTGGAATCACTGCCCGGTGAGCCTGTGGTGGAAATCCCCGCCGAATGGCTGCGCAAAATGGCCGAGAAATTCCTGACCGAGGAAGAACGCGCTGAGATCGAAGCGCTTGGCGGTTTTGACAAGCTGATGGAAACGCTCCGCCAAAGGCTCGCGGAACAAAAGGGCCGGCATCAGGGTGGGTCAAAATGGATCGGCACTGCCGGCACATCGCCCTTCGGTGCCTATGGCTATAATCCGGAAGGGGTGCGGATTGGCCAGGAGGAAAGCCGCAATCGCCGCGCGGCCAAGGTGTGGGACAAGCGCATCTACAAGGATTTGGATGAGGATGAGGCGCTGTCATCGCGCAATATGAAGGTGGCACTGCGCCGACTACGGCGTTTTGCGCGCACGGGTACGGCGACTGAATTGGATATGCCGGGCACGATTGGCGCGACCGCACGCAATGGCGGGTCGCTTGATCTGCATATGGTGCCGGAACGGCGCAATGCGGTGAAGGTGCTGCTGCTGATGGATATTGGCGGTTCGATGGATGATCATATCCGCATCTGCCAGGAATTGTTCTCTGCCGCGCGTGGTGAGTTCAAGCATCTGGAATTCTACTATTTCCACAACTGCCCCTATGAGAGGCTCTGGCGCGAAAATCGACGGCGGAAGGAAACCGAAAAATCCACGCAGGAGGTCTTGCGCACCTATGGCCCGGATTGGCGCCTGGTGCTGGTGGGGGATGCCACCATGGGGCCTTATGAAATCTCTCAGCCAGGCGGTTCGGTTGAACATTGGAATGAGGAATCAGGCGTGGTCTGGATGGGCCGCCTGACGCGGCATTTCCGCCGCGCCGCCTGGCTCAATCCCGTGGATCAACAGCATTGGCGCTATACCCATTCCATTGGCATGATGCAGGGGCTGATGGAAAACCGCATGCACCCGCTGACACTGGCGGGGCTTGAATCGATGGCGCGGGAATTGGCGAAATGATGCCCGCGCCACAATCAAATCATCACAAGAAGGAAACGCTGTTTCATGGCCACTAAGCCTCGTCTGCCGCGCGGGCGGCAATTCTTTGCCAATCCGGGCCCGACCAATATTCCTGATTCCGTTTTGCATGCGGTGGCGCATGTCACGGTGGATTTCAACGATCCGGCTTTCATGCCGGTTTATGAGGCATGCGTCGCGGGGCTGAAGCGCGTTTTGAAGACCGAACAGGAAATCTTCATGTACACCGGGTCGGGCCACGCCGCCTGGGAAGCGAGTCTGGTCAATCTATTCTCTCCCGGTGACAAGGTTGCCATCATTGAAACCGGCTATTTTTCGCTAAGCTGGGCGCAGATGGCGAAGGATTTGTCGCTGGAGGTTGAAACCATCGCTGCTGATTGGCGGCGGGGCCTTGATTTCGCCGCGCTGCGGGCTGCGCTGGCGGCGGATACGACGCATAGCATCAAGGCGATTTGCGCGGTGCATAATGAAACCGCGACGGGCATGGAATTGCCGCTCAAGCAGGTGCGTGCCGTGATGGATGAGGTTGGGCATCCCGCGCTGCTGCTGAGCGATACCATCTCCTCGCTCGGGTCGCTTGAATTTCGGATGGATGACTGGGGCATTGATGTCGCGGTCGGTGGCAGCCAGAAGGGCTTGATGCTGCCAACCGGCATGTCCTTCACCGGTGTTTCGGCCAAGGCGCTGGCAGCGCATAAGACATCGCGCTTGCCGAAATCCTATCTGTCCTGGACGAATATGCTGACGCGCAAGCATAAATCCTTCGTCGGCACGGTGCCGACCTCCTTGTTCTACGGTTTGCAGGAAAGCCTGCGCCTGCTGGAGGAAGAGGGCTTGGATGAGGTTTGCGCGCGGCATTCGCGCCTTGCCGAAGCGGTGCGGCGCTGCGTGCGCCATTGGTCCGGCAATGCCGGGCCGCAGCTTTTCTGCACCAATCCGGATCGCTATTCCGATAGTGTGACCGCGGTGATGATGCCCGAAGGCCATGATGCGGAAGCGGTGCGGCGTACGGCGCTGCAAAGCTTCAATGTCTCGCTCGGTGGCGGGCTTGGACCTTTGGGCGGTAAAGTATTCCGCATCGGCCATTTGGGCGATTTGAACGAGCCGATGATTCTGGGCACGCTTTCTGTCGTGGAAATGGCGCTGAAGCTGAACGGCGTGCCGCATGCGCCAGGCGGTGTGGCCGCAGCAATGGAATATCTGGCGGAAGCGGCGCGCTAAACCGGAGCATTTTCAAGCCAAGTGGCTTAACTTGGCGACTCGGAAAATGCGACCAAACATTTACTGATCAGGGGCGCGCCGATACGCGCGCCCTTGATTGACCAGACCGGCGCTTGAAGCCGGCAGAGCAGGAGGAAGCAAGAAAATGTCCATCACCCAGCGCAGCGTCTATCGCCATGCCGATATGAAGCGCTTGTTCGATCCTGCATCCATCGCCGTGATTGGTGCCTCCCCGCGCGCAGGTTCCTTCGCGGATCGCACCATCAGCGCGCTGTCTGGCTATACGGGGCGGCTTTATCTGGTGAATAGCCGCTATGAAAAGATTGGTGAGCGGCCCTGCTACCCTTCTGTCGCCGCGCTGCCCGAAGTGCCCGATTGCTGCATTGTGGTCGCCGCCAAGGATGCGGTGGAAGAAATCGCGAGCGATTGCGCCAAGGCAGGTGTGGGGGGCGTGATGATCTATGCCTCTGGCTTTTCGGAAACCGGACGGCCAGAGGATATCGCTGCCCAGCAGCGTCTGGCGGCGATTGGGCGCAATGCGGGCATGCGCATTGTTGGGCCGAATTGCATCGGCATGTTGAACTTTGGCAGCAAGGCGGGTGTCACCTTCATGATCCCGCCGCCGATGGAAGCGCCCTTGCCGCATGCGGTGGGCCTGGTCAGCCAATCCGGCGCGCTTGGTTTTTCCTTGGCGCAGGCGGTGATGCGTGGTGTGTCCGTGAGCCATTTGCTCACCACCGGCAATTCTTCCGATATTGATGTTGCGGATTGCGTTTCCTTCCTGGCGGATGATCCGGGTTGCCGCGCGATTGCCTGCGTATTTGAAGGCATGCCGGACCCGATGCGCTTCATTGAAGCGGCGCGCATCGCCGATGCTGCCGACAAGCCGCTGATTGTCTTCAAGCTCGGCACCGGTGAACAGGGCGCGGCAGCCGCTATGTCGCATACCGGGTCACTTGCGGGCTCCCAGGCCGCCTATCGCGCGGCCTTTGAACGCGCGGGCGCGATCCTCGTGGATAATTTCGAAGCCATGGTGGAAACCGCTTCCTTCATGGCGAAGGCACCAAAGCCCAAGGCGCGCGGGGTCGCGGTGGTGGCGGTCTCGGGCGGGGCCGCGATCATGTCAGCTGACCGTGCGGAGGAACGCGGCATTCCTTTGCCACAGCCAACCCCGCCAGTGCAGGCTATTCTGGAATCGCGCATTCCGGATTTCGGCTCCGCGCGCAATCCTTGCGATGTCACCGCACAAGTCGCGAATGACCCGGAAAGCCTGACAGCGTGTGCTTCCGCCATGCTGGGTGAGGATCATTACGGCACGCTGCTTTACGCGCAGATTTATTCGACCGAACTTTCCGCCAAGCGCCCCGGCGAATTGGCCGCCATTGCGGAAAAGCATGACAAGCCGATTTGCGTTGTTTGGACAACGGAATGGCTGGAAGGCCATGGCTCCCATGAGGCGGAGCAAAACCCGCGCATTGGCCTGTTCCGGTCCATGGATCGCTGCTTTGCCACACTCGATCATTGGCATAAGCGCGAGGAACGGCGCGGCGCCGGCCCGCGCCACTACCAGCGGCTTGCGCGCCCGGAAGCCGCGCAGGAAGCGGCGGCACTGATCAAAGCCGCGCAGGATCGCACGCTGACGGAACGCGAAGCGAAGCAGGTGCTGGCCGCTTATGGCGTGCCGGTGGTGCCGGAACGCCTGACCAATACGGAGGATGAGGCTCTTGCCGCCGCAACGGCGCTGGGTTGGCCGGTTGCGATCAAGGTGGAAAGCCCGGATTTGCCGCATAAGACGGAAGCGGGCGTGATCCGCCTGAAACTGAAGGATGAGGCTGAATTGCGCGAAGCCTTCCGCGCTGTCATGGCCAATGCCAAGCACCATGCGCCACAGGCGCGCATCAATGGTGTGCTGGTGCAACCCATGGCGAAGCCTGGCGTCGAAATCATGGTCGGTGCGCGGATTGATCCGCTGATGGGGCCGTTGGTGGTGGTCGGTTTGGGTGGTGTGCTGGTGGAATTGATGCGCGATTCAGCCTTAGCGCTGGCGCCAGTCACCAAGACGGAAGCGCGCGACTTGCTCGGCCGCCTGAAGGGCCGCGCGGCGCTGGAAGGCTTCCGCGGTGCGCCGGCGGCCGATATGGATCGGCTTTCGGATATCATCGTGCGGCTCTCGGAATTCGCCGCCGATCAGCGCGATGTGATCGCCGAGCTTGATGTGAACCCCATCATCATCGCCGGCAGCGACGCTGTGGCAGTGGATGCGCTGATTGTGAAAGCCTGAGGCCACCATGACCAAACCGCTTTTCCTGCTTTGGACCGATGGCGCGGATGCCTATCGCAAGGCGATCACCGATGCCGGGCTGGATCAGCGCATCCGCCTGGATGTGCTGGCGCGTAGTGCCACGCCAAGCGCCGCGCAGTTGCAGGAAGCGGAGGCGATGCTGACCTGGGGGCCGCCAGCCGGCACGCTTGCGCAAATGCCAAAGCTCCGCTGGGCACAGGCACTAACCGCCGGGGTGGAACATTGGCTGGCGCGCGCTGATCTGCCGCCAGGCCTGACGCTGACCTGCGCGCGCGGCACACATCGCGTGCAAATGCCGGAGAATATTCTGGGCGCGTTGTTTCACATCACCAAACCCTATGCGGCGATTGTCGGCGATAATGCTGCTGCCACCTGGACGCGGCGGGTTTCCTCAACGCTTGCAGGGCAGACGCTTGGCATTCTTGGCCTTGGCGCAATCGGTCAGGAATTGGCGCGTAAGGCTGCCGCACTGGAAATGCGCGTCATTGGCACGCGCCGCGCAGGCGGCACCCTGCCGCATGTGGAACGTGTCTACACGCCGGCAGAAACCGATGAGGTGCTGGCGCAATCCGATTTCGTCGTGCTGCTGCTGCCCGCGACACCGGAGACTGAGAATATCATCAATGCCGCGCGGCTCGCGCGCATGAAAAAGACTGCCTGGCTGCTCAATTTCGGCCGAGGCGCGCTGATTGATGATGCCGCTTTGGTCGCCGCTGCCAAGGCCGGCACCATTGCAGGTGCGATCCTGGATGTGTTTCGCCAGGAACCCTTGCCCAAGGATGATCCTTTCTGGAGCACGGAAAACATCCTAGTGCTGCCGCATATTGGCGGGCTGCATCCGGCGCGGGATTCCATGGTGGCGGCGCTGCTGGTGGAAAATCTGCGTCGCTTTCTGGATGGCGCACCGCTCAAGGAAGTGGTGGATCGCAAGGCGGGGTATTAGGTGCCATGGCGTACCGGCCCTTTGATCTCAGCGGCAAGGTTGCGCTGATCACGGGGGGCAATTCCGGCATTGGGCTTGGCATGGCCCGCGCCCTTGCTGAAGCGGGTGCGGATATCGCGATTTGGGGCAGCAATGCCGCGAAGAACGCAACCGCGCTGGAAAGCCTGAAGCCGTTTGGCGTGCGCCTGCATGCGCTGGCCTGCGATATCGGCGATGAGGCGGCCGTGGAACGCGCCTTCGCGGAAACTGTCGCACAACTCGGCCGTGTGGATGCGTGTTTCGCCAATGCCGGCACCTATGGCCATGCTGCGCGCTTCACGGCGCTGGAAACCGCCGAATGGCAGCGCGTGATGCGCATCAATCTGGATGGCGCCTTTTTCACGCTG
>JBIKWX010000183.1:0-7179 GCA_044356095.1 Roseomonas sp. | reverse complement strand
GAAGCTACGGCCGTGGTGGAGGCCATGAAAAATACCCCGCCGCCCAACCTGCCACGCGGTCAGCTTGAAGTGACCTATGGCGCCAAGGCAGCGCTGAGCGCGATTACGCTAGGTGAAACGCCGCCAATTGGCTTGGCTATGTCAGCCTGGAATGCACTGAGGGAGATGGCACCGATGGTGCGTGCCGGGTCTTATGCCTCAGCGCTTCAGCGACTGGATGATGCCTTGATTGAGGTTGAAGCCGATACCAGCCTTCCCGCAGCAATGTCGCGTGATGCACGGGCCGCTCTGCTGGAAGCGAGTATTTCTTTGGAACAGGTGCGCCGTAATGCCGCCGGCGTTGCCGAGCGGATCGAAAGATTGGCCGCTTTGGATGCGCCTGATTCTGGCGCCTGGTCAAAGGAATTTCAGCGCAGATTGGAAAGTTTCCATCACGATGGTATCAATGGAAATGTCAATTTTGCCCTGGAAGTATCAGCTGCCATGGCCGATCGCATGCTGACGTCAGCCGTCACGATTGAAGAACAAAATCGGGCGCAATCGCTTTACACGCGTTCCAAGCAGGTTTTGAATGGCCGCGATGGACGTCCGTATTCCACGTCTTCTGTTGGCTCAGTCACGCGGATCATGGCCTCTGAAGTGTCCCTTATTGTAGAACAGATGAAATTCGTGAGCCCCCTCGGCAGTCTCGCTGATCCGAAAATGCTTGATGTTTTAACGAGCGGTTATACCAAATACGAATATCGCACAGGCCTTAGCACTACCAATCCAGGAATGGCAGACGCGATATACTTCATGGAAAATGCCAAAAACATGAAGACGGCCTATGACATCTTGGCAAATTCAGTGATGAGCCGCGTCGTTCTTGGGGCATTGGGCCTGCCGATTGAAATAGCCATTCAACCGATCGAAACCCAGGCACGCGCCATCACGACTAGGATGAATCTTGCCGATTTACAGAAACCCGAGAAGGTCAACGCCCTGGCTGAACGTTTCCTGATGGCGGAGGCAACAGCAGCGATGGCGGCGGCAAGCCTTCCTCAGGATCCCTTTGCGATAATCACGAGCCTATCCATTCAGGTCTGACTGGGGCGTTAAGCTCGACCAAATTATCTAATCTGCATTCATCATGAAACTCCCACTTTTCCTGGTTGATGCCTTCACCACCCGCCCCTTTGCCGGCAATCCCGCCGCCGTGGTGCCGCTTGAAGCGGTACTGCCGGATGCGGTCATGCAGGCCATGGCGGCCGAGCATAATCTCTCAGAAACCGCCTTTGTCCTGCGTGAGGGCGCAGGCTGGCGGCTCCGCTGGTTTACCCCCAAGGCCGAGGTTGAGATGTGCGGCCACGCGACACTGGCGACCGCTTTTGTACTGGCGCGCGAATTAAACCAGGCGCCGCCCTTCACTTTTCACACACTCTCTGGCCCCTTGCTGGTGGAAGCGGATGGGCCGCGCTTCATCCTTGATTTCCCGGCGCGGCTTTCCGAACCTGCGTCACCGCCGGTTGGGCTTGCCGCAGCGCTTGGCACCACACCGCGCGAAGTGCACCGCGCGCGCGATTGGATTTGCGTGATGGACAGCGCCGAACAGGTGGCGGCGCTCACGCCTGATTACGCTGCCCTGGCGGCCTTGCCAGGCTCAGAACGCGTGATCGTGACGGCTGCGGGCGGGGAGGGGGTGGACATCACCTCACGCTTTTTCGCGGTGAAGGTGGGCGTGCCGGAAGACCCGGTGACCGGCACGGCGCATGTGCAGCTTGTGCCCTTCTGGGCGGCGCGGTTGGGACGCAAATCGCTGGTGTGCCGGCAGGCCAGTGCGCGCGGCGGCACGCTTTGGTGTGAATGGCGCGGCGATCGCGTGCGGATGGCGGGCGATGCCGTGCTCTACGCCAAGGGCGAAATCCACCTACCCCGTGATGCGGTTTGAGCGATCAAGGGCATTACCTGCCCTCATGCGCAATCCAGCGCGCCAAGACAGTGGGCAGACCGATTGAGGGTTTCGGACCGGGCTGCCTGAAGGAGGCAGCGCGCGCCTTTTGTGGCGCCAGGGTGACCAGCGCCTCGGCCTGCTTGACCGCCGCTGCGACGCAATCCAAGCAATATTCGATCTGACGGCATCATTTGCACGACTATTTCCCCAGTCAGGTAGCGCGGCGGAGAAAGGTGAGTGGCCCGCGTCAAACGCCCAAGGCAACCTCCGATACCCTCCGCCGCAGAGAAGCCTCAATGCCCGTCACTCTGCCCAAAGGATTCCACACTGAAGCGAAAGGCGCGCGTTTCGCTTGACCAATGATCCGGCGCCAACCCCGCCTTGCGTTTCAGCGCGCGAATGAAGATGCGCGGATCAGGAATACCACCCCAGACATGGGGCAGAAACAGCGCCTGGCGCTGACCATCACGCAAAATCAGCCCATCCCGGTCCGGATCGAGCGCATTGATCAGTTCCGCCTCGCTATTCACGGCAATGGGGCGCGCCTGGCTCAGGATGGAAACATCCACCTTCACCGCCGCCAATTCGGCTGCGGTCAGCGGCTTGAAGCGCGGGTCACCAAAGGCAGCCTTCCAGGCGCTATCGGCAATATCCTCATGCAGGGCGCGATGCGCCACCACACTGCCGATGCAGCCGCGCAGCGCGCCATTCAGCGTGAGTGTCACGAAACTCGCGCGCTGCGCCTTCATGGAAGGGGAAAGCGCGCCCCAGCCAATCTTGGGCCGGCGGCCATGTTCCACCCCAAAGCGCACCATGAATTGCGCGATATCGAAGACCAATTTGCGGTCGGAATCCGTGAGCCGCGCTGCCTGCGCATATTCAAACGCCACCGAGGCATACCCGACAACGCGCGCCTTATCGCCATGCGTGTCGCCGGAATTGCGATAATCGAGCGTTGTCGCGCGCATATCCAGGGCGCGCGCGCGTTCCAGCAGCCCATACAGCGCATGCCGCCCGCAGGCTTCCGCGCTGCCAATACGATCCCCGCGCAATTGCTCAATCGCCGCGACGGTGCCGATATCCTTGGCCCGCGCCTCATCATAGCCAAGGTAATGCGACAGGTCTGAGGAGATGATGATCGCGGTCTCCGGCCCGCCCCAAACCGCTTCCAGCGCCTGCGCCACCTGCTGCGGCGTGGCCTGGCCGACCAGAACGGGAATGATCGCAACCTGCCCCAAGGCGCGTTGGATGAAGGGCAGATGCACCTCAATGCCATGTTCGCGCGTGAAGGGCGCTGGGTTTTCCGCCACAAAGGGCAGCGCCAGCAGCTTCGCCATCGCAGCGCGGTCAACCGGCAGCAGGCCAAGCGGCGTGGCCCAGGCATGGGCGGGATGCACGGCCAGCCCCTGTACGGCCATGCGATGCGGCGGGCTCAGGATCACCACGCGGCTGATGATGCCGCGCGCCGGCGCCAGCAGGCGATAGGCGCTGCCCGCAATCGGGCCGGAAAACACATGCCCGGCATGGGGTGCCACCACGGCTTTGGGGCTGAGCGGCCAGGGGCTTGCCGCGGCGATATGGCGGTCCACCCCGGCGGCCAGGCGCGCGGGATCGGGGGGATAAAAGGCGCCCTGCACTTCCGGGGCTTTTGTCGCGGCATCCATCGCTCCAATATAGGCGAAATGCCTGCCGAAACCATGACCCCCGAAGCCCCAAAACTCACCGGCGTGCCGACACGCTGGTGGACCAAGCTATCGGATGGCCGCTTTCGCTGCGATGTCTGCCCGCGCGAATGCAAAATGCGTGACGGCCAGCGCGGGCTTTGCTTCGTGCGTGGCGCGAATGAGGATGGCGTGGTGCTGACCACCTATGGCCGGTCTTCCGGCTTTTGCGTGGACCCGATCGAGAAAAAACCGCTCAATCATTTTCTGCCCGGCACGCCGGTGCTGTCCTTCGGCACGGCGGGCTGCAACCTCGCCTGCGATTTCTGCCAGAATTGGGGCATCTCCAAAAGCCGGGAGATGGATAGCGTTGCTTCCTCTGGCAGGCCGGAAGTGATCATGCGCGCGGCGAAGCAACTCGGGTGCCGATCCATTGCCTTCACCTACAATGATCCGGTGGTTTTTCTTGAATACGCCATGGATATCGCGAAGGTCTGCCGGGCGGAGGGCATCAAGACCGTCGCCGTCACCGCCGGCTATATGAATGCCGGCCCGCGTGAGGAATTTTATCGCCACATAGACGCCGCCAATATTGACCTGAAAGCCTTCACCGAGGGGTTTTATCGCGACATCACCAAGGGCCAATTGGAACCGGTCAAGGAAACGCTGATTTATCTGAAGCGCGAAACCAAGGTCTGGTTTGAAATCACCACGCTGCTGATTCCGGGGCTGAATGATTCGGATGCTGAAATCATTTCCCTATCGGAGTGGATTGTGGATGCCCTTGGCCCCGATGTGCCGCTGCATTTCAGCGCCTTCAAGCCGGATTTCCGCATGAAGGACCGCCCCGGCACACCGCCCGAAACCCTGTTCCGAGCGCGGCGCTTGGCCCGTGCCGCGGGGGTGCGGCATGTCTATGTCGGCAATATCCATGCGCCATCGCGCGCCAGTACCTGGTGCCATGCCTGCGGCGGGTCGCTCATCAAGCGCGATTGGTATGACATTCTGGAATGGCGCCTTGGCCCTGATGGAGGCTGCCCGGATTGCGGCACGCCTTTGCCCGGTGTGTTTGAGGAAAAGCCGGGGAATTGGGGCCGCAAGCGCCAAAGCGTGCGGCTCGCGCCATAGCCATGCTGCGCCGTTCCATCCTGGCCGCGCTTTTGGCCGCACCGGCCATGGCGCAAACGCCGGAACGGGCGCTCCGCCTGATCATCGCTTTCCCGCCCGGCGGCAGCACGGATATTCTGGGCCGGCTGATCGCGCCCCGCATGGGCGAAATGCTGGGTGCGGTGGTGACACCAGAAAACCGCAGCGGCGCTTCAGGCGCGGTGGGCGCGGGGTTTGTCGCGCAGGCCGCGCCGGATGGCGGGACGATCCTGCTCGATTCCGGCGGGCAATCGGTCAATCCCTTCCTGATGCGCGGGCTTGGTTTTGACTATGTGCGGGATTTGGCGCCGGTCACGCTGCTCGCGACGCTGCCGCTGATCCTGATCACCCG
The DNA here is from genome assembly GCA_044356095.1 of Roseomonas sp. Lineage (GTDB taxonomy): Bacteria > Pseudomonadota > Alphaproteobacteria > Acetobacterales > Acetobacteraceae > Neoroseomonas. The sequence goes on along the minus strand of JBIKWX010000183.1, from coordinate 2,090 downwards.
CACAGACTATGGCGTGGCGGATTTGCCTGCACTGCTCGCGCGGCTGCGCGCTGCCCCTGATCAGGCGCGCTATGGCAGTGTCGGCGTTGGGTCCCGCACCCATCTGGCGGCGGCGAGCCTGCTGCGGCGGGCGGGCATTAGGGGAGAACATATCCCCTATCGCGGCGGGGCGGATCAGATGGCGGGGTTGCTGCGCGGTGATGTGCCTTTCGGCTTTACCTCGCTGGCCTTGGCCGCGCCCTTGATCCGGGACGGCAAGGCCCGCGCCATCGGGCTTTCAGCCCCGGCCCGCAGCACGGCCTTGCCGGCGCTGCCGACCATCAGCGAACAGGGTTTTGCCGGCTTTCAGATGGGCGATTGGCTCGGGCTTCTGGCGCCAGCCGCCACCCCTGCCCCGCTGATCGCGCGCCTGGCCGCCGCCGCCAAGGACGCGGTGGAACAGTCCGCCTTGGCGCCTCGGCTGGAAGCGCTGGGCCTGACCCCGGCGGCGGAAGGCCCCGAAGCCTTCGCCCGTTTCCTCGCCGCCGAACGCGCTGAGATGCGCGATCTGATCGCAGCTGAGGGTATCAGGCTGGACTGAAGCGCCGCCCCCGGGCGATTCGGCGGGGCTTGAGCGTCACTTAAGCTTTCAAAATCACCGCTTTGGGCGAATAAACCCGGCACCCTGCCCCTTTGCGCTTGCAAACCGCGCCTGAACATCGCAGATAGCGCCCACCAGAGACGAAACCCTGAACCCTCATGGCGGGCGGCGCGCGGCGAAAGCCGGGGCGGGCGTCCGGCTTTTGCTTATGGAGGCCCACCGTGGCGCGTACCCCGCTTGATCGTATCCGCAATATCGGCATCACCGCGCATATTGACGCGGGCAAGACCACCACGACCGAACGCATCCTGTACTACACCGGCAAGTCCCACAAGATCGGTGAAGTGCATGAAGGCAATACCACCACCGATTACATGGACCAGGAGCGCGAGCGCGGCATCACCATCACCTCGGCCGCCGTGACCGCCGTGTGGAATGATCACCGCATCAACATCATTGATACGCCCGGCCATATTGACTTCAACATTGAAGTGAACCGGTCCTTGCGCGTGCTGGATGGCGCGGTCTTCATCATTGAAGGTGTCGCCGGCGTGCAGCCGCAGTCTGAGACCAATTGGCGCTTGGCTGACCGCTACAACGTGCCGCGCATCATCTTCATCAACAAGCTTGATCGTACCGGCGCCGATTTCTATCGCGCTGCCGAGACGCTGACGGAAAAGCTCGGCATCAATTGGGTGGCCCTGCAATTGCCGATCGGCATTGAAGACACTTTCCAGGGCATTGTTGACCTGGTGGAGATGAAGGCGCTGATCTGGGAAGGCGACGAACTCGGCGCCAAATATCACGAAGCGCCGATCCCCGCCGATTTGGCCGACAAGGCCGCTGAATATCGCCAGAAGCTGCTCGATACCGTGGTTGGCATTGATGAAGCCGCCATGGAGGAATATTTCGACAAGGGCGATGTCAGCATCGAAACCCTGAAGCGCTGCATCAAGCGCGGCACCATCACTGGCGAATTCCGCCCGGTGCTCTGCGGCACGGCCTTCAAGAACAAGGGCGTGCAGCCGCTGCTGGATGCCGTGATTGATTACCTGCCTTCCCCGATTGACCGCGAAGGCATCAAGGTTGCGCCGGAAGAAGGCCAGGATGAGACCGCGGATCGCCGCGTGATCCCGGCCAATGAAAATGAGCCTTTCGCTGGCCTCGCCTTCAAGATCATCAATGACAAATACGGCAATCTGACCTTTGTGCGCGTCTATCGTGGCGTGCTGCGTTCGGGCGACCAGGTGTTGAACACCACCAAGGGCCACAAGGAACGTGTGGGCCGCATGTTCCAGATGCATGCTGATAAGCGCGAAGAAATCAAGGAAGTCTTCGCGGGCGATATCGCGGCTTTCGTGGGCCTGAAGGATACCGGCACGGGCGATACTTTGGCCGCGCAGGAAGATGCCGTTGTGTTGGAACGCATGGCCTTCCCGGTGCCGGTGATTGACATCTCGGTGGAGCCCAAGACCAAGGAAGGGGTTGAGAAGATGACCCTTGGTCTGCA
>JBIKWX010000182.1:0-7284 GCA_044356095.1 Roseomonas sp. | reverse complement strand
CGGCGCGTTCGGCGGAAAGCAGCAAAACGGGCTCCGGCAGGTTTTCCAGAATGGCGGCATCCGCCCGGCGCAGCCTTTCCAAAAGCGCGCCCTGTTCCGCGAGGCCCCGCGCGAGGCGGCGAATGCCATCGGCCAAATCATCGGTTGACGGCAGCGGAGCCGCCTCAGCCCGTGCGGGCGCAACCCTGACTTGCGCCAGCGCCTCGCCAAGGCTGACCGCGAGCAGCGCAAGCCGCGCGCGCCAGCCCCAGGCGATTGCAAGGCTTGCCAGCATGACAGCGGCAAGTGCTGCAAGGCCGGGAGCAAGCCGCACCTCGCGCGTCAATAACAGCAGGCCGAGCACAAGCAGCGGCACCGCACCAATCGCAAAGGCCAGGCGCAGCAAGGGCTTCACCTCAAAACCCCTCCGCGCTGCAAAGACTTAGAAACCAACGCCAAGGGGCATGGGCGGTTCCACCAGCACGGCATCGCCATTCGGCGAGACGCGAAACAGCGCCAGGCTGCGATCCACCACCCCATTGGCGCGCAGCTGCACCGGGCCATCCACGCCATCAAAGCGCGGCATGGCATCCGGCGTTGTACCGGCGGGCGCAACGGCCAAACCCGCCGCCATCTGCGCGGCATCATGAGCAACGCCCGCAATGCGCGGGGCGCGCTGGCCAAAAGCCTGCTGGAAGCGCCCATCAAAATTGCTCCGCGCCCTTTCATCCGGGGCGGGGAATAGCGCCCCATGCAAGGCGGGTTCATTGGCAAGCCCGGCATCGGCGATCCAGAGCGCATGGCCCAGCAGCAATGGCCTGGGGTTTTCCTGCGCACCGGCGCGGATGGCGGCGGCCAATTCCCGCGCCCGGAAGCCCGTGGCGCCAATCACCACCGCATCCATCGGGTTGGCCCCGCGACGTGTCATTTCAGCGACCGGCCCAGCCGCACCTGCCCTTTCATTGAACAGCACAATCGCCGGGCTTGGCAGGTTGAAGTCAGCCGCGGCCTGTCGCATCGCCGCCGCCAGGGCGCGGCCAAAGGCATCATCCGGCGCGACCATGCCGAATTGCCGCGCCCCGCTCGACATGGCCGAGCCCATCACGCGGCGCATCTGCTGTTCCGGCGTGACACCAAGCGCCCAAACCCCTGCCCGCGCCTGGGAAGCATCATTGGTGAAGGCGAGCATCGGCAAGCGGGCCGCTTGCGCCACTGGGGCCGCACCTGCGGTCTCGGCCCCGGTCAACGGTCCGATCATGCTGACCGCACCAAGGCTGACGGCGCGCCGCGCAGCATCCCCGGCACCCATGGCCGTGCCCGCCGTATCCAGGGGCACGAATTCCACCCGCCGGTCATTCTGTTCAAACAGTGCCAATTCGGTCGCTTGTTGCAGCGCCCGGCCCAAGGGTTCCTGCTGACCAGACAGCGGCAGCAGAAGTGCGACGCGTATGCGCCCCATATCCGCCGGCGCGCCACTTGCCGGAGGCCCCACCATGATGGGGGCTTGCGGGGCACAGGCTGCAAGCGCGACAAGCAACCCAACCGGAACAAGGGCGATCAGGCGTGACGACAGCCGATTCAGAAAACGAGGCACGGTCGGTCCATCCTTCGGCTGCGCCCGCCATCGGGCCTGGCCTGACATTGGTTGCCACCCCCATAGGCAATATGGGGGATCTTTCGCCCCGCGCCCTGGCCGCCCTGAAGGCCGCCGATGCGGTGCTATGCGAGGATAGCAGAACCACCGGCGCAATGCTCGCCCGTTTGGGCATCACCGCGCGCCTGATTCCGCTACATGATCATAATGAAGCGTCAGAGCTTCCCCGCCTACTGGAAATGCTGCGCCAGGAGCAAAAATTGGCGCTGGTTTCCGATGCCGGGACACCTTTGGTGAGCGACCCTGGCTTTCGGCTGGTGCGGGCGGCGATTGCCGAGGCTTTGCCGATTTCGGCCATTCCAGGCCCCAATGCGGCGGTTATGGCCCTCGTGCTCTCCGGCCTGCCACCCGAGCCCTTCCTGTTTCAGGGCTTCCTGCCACCGCGCCAGGCCGCGCGTGCGGCAGCGCTTAGCCGGCTGAAGGCGCTGGAACAGGCCGGGCTTGCCGCCAGCATGATCTTTTACGAGGCACCGCATCGGCTGGGCGAAAGCCTTGCCGATATGGCGGCGGGTTTTGGTGCCGAGCGCCCCGCCGCTGTGGCACGTGAAATGACCAAACGGTTTGAAGAAGTGCGGCGCGGCAGCCTTGGTAATTTGGCCGCGCATTACGCCAGTGCCGAGGCGCGTGGTGAGATTTGCATCGTCGTCGGCCCCGCAGCCGCTGAGGCAGTGGTCGGCGATGCGGAAGTCACCGCGCAATTGCGCGCCGCGCTGGCGGGTGGGCTTTCGGTGAAGGATGCGGCGGAAGCAGTCGCCAAGGCCACCGGGCGCAAGCGCCGCGACATCTATCGGGAGGCTTTGGCGCTTCTGGGCGGCACATAACGCCTTGGCAGGTTGGGCTGTCTCGGTCAGGCTGACGCAAGTTCAGCGTGAGCGGGGGAGCAGCGCATGGGATTCGGTGATCTGGCGCATTTTCTGGAACAGCATCCGGATCTTGCCGTGTTCCTGGTGCTTGGCCTTGGCTATTTCATCGGGCAATTCAAGTTTCGCGGCTTTGGCCTGGGGCCAGTGACGGGGGCGCTTTTCGCCGGCATCATGATTGGCCAATTCGCCGAAGTGCCGGTCTCGGAAGTCGCACGCTCCATCCTTTTTTTGTTGTTCCTGTTCGGCATTGGCTATTCGGTCGGGCCGAAATTCCTGAGTGCCGTGAAGGGTGACGGGCTGCCCGGTGTTGCCATTGGCATTATTGTGCCACTGACGGCGATGGCGACCGCGGTGATCGCCGCGCGCATTCTGGGGCTTGATGCTGGCTTCGCGGCAGGGTTGTTTTCGGGCGGCACCACGGAATCACCTGCCATCGGCACGGCGGCAGAGGCGATCCGCGCCCTGCCATTGCCCAAGGAACAGCGCGACCAATTGATCAGCCACATCGCGGTCGCTGATGCGCTTTGCTATTTGTTCGGCGCGCTTGGTGTGATTTTGATGACCACGCTGATTGGGCCGGCGATTTTGCGCATTGATGTCGTTGAGGAAGCGCGCAAGCTCGAAGAAAAATACGGCATGACGCATAAGCGTGCCGGCATCGCTTCCGCCTGGCGGCCCGTGGAAATCCGCGCCTATCGCGTTGAAGCTGGCGCTGGGCTTGCCGGCAAGACCTGCGCCGAAGCGGAAGCCATGCTGCCGGAGCAGCGGATTTTCATCCAGCGCCTTCGCCGCGGCGATGCGCTTCTGGATACAAGGCCCGATCTGGTGCTTGAAGCGAGCGACGTAGTGGCGCTGGAGGCGCGGCGCGAGGTGCTGATTGAATTCCTCGGCCCTGAAATCTCGGAAGTTGAGGATAAGGAATTGCTCGATATCGCGGCCTTGTCGCTTGATGTCTATGTCGCAGGGCGCGAGATTGTCGGGCGCAGCGTGGCGGAGCTTGCCCAATCGCCCATGGCGCGCGGCGTATTCCTGCGCCGTATCATGCGCGGCGGCTTGGAGGTGCCGATTGGGCCGGAAACGCACCTTGAACGCGGCGATATCATTACGCTGATCGGGACTGAGAAGAATGTGGAAGCGGCAGCGGCACATGCGGGTGCCGCGATCCGCCAGAGCGATGCGACGGATTACGTGACGCTTGGGCTTGCGATTTTTGCCGGCGGCTTGCTGGGCACCATCGTGGGCGTGGATATCGCGGGCGTGCATATCGCGCTTTCGACCAGCGTCGGCACGCTACTGGCCGGGCTTTTCATTGGTTGGCTGCGGTCCCGCCGCCCACAATTCGCGCGCATTCCGGATGCGGCAATTTCCATGATGACATCGCTGGGACTTGCCGCCTTTGTCGGCATGATCGGCCTGCATGCGGGGCCGGTCTTTGTGGAGGCCGTGCGCCAAGTGGGCTTTGGCCTGCTGCTGGCCGGGGTATTCGTGACACTGGTGCCGCAATTCGTGGGGTTGCTTATCGGGCGCTATGTGCTCCGCATGAACCCGCTTTTGCTGCTGGGCGCGCTTTCCGGCGCGCAAACCATGACAGCGGCGCTGGCCGCCTTGCAGGAAAAATCAGGCAGCCCGATTGCGGTGCTGGGTTATACGGCGGCGGTGCCCTTTGGGCATATATTGTTGACCTCAGGCGGGACGGTGATTGTGTGGCTGATGAGTTGAGGGTGGATCACACCCTCGGAACCGCCACCCCAACCAGCGCATCCCGCGTCACAATCGCGGCCAGCTTCTCCGCACTCCACCCCTCGGTCCCAGCGGGCCGCATCGGCAGCACCATCCAGCGATAATCCGCCGTGCTATCCACCACGCGGATTTCGACATCATCGGCCAATTGCGTGCCCCATTCGGCCAGCACCGCGCGCGGTTCTCGCACGGCGCGCGACCGATAGGCGAAGGATTTATACCAACCAGGCGGATAGCCAAGCAGCGCGCGTGGGTAACAGGAACAGAGCGTGCACACCACCAGATGATGCTGCTTTGGCGTATTTTCCAAAACGCCAAGCTCCGGCGCGCCGGCCATGGAAGCGCCCATCGCCTCGGCCGCCGCTTTTCCATCACGCATCAGCAGCGCGTAGTAATCAGGGTCAGTCCAGGCGCGCGCCACCATGCGGGCACCAATCTCAGGGCTCGCACGATCCGTGATCGCCTGACGCTCGGCGATTTCAGTTTCACTCACAAGCCCCTTGGCATTCAGGGCGGCAACCAGCTTGTCCAGCAGCGCGAGGCTCGCGCCAGAAGGGGGGGCGGCCATGTCAGGCTTCCTCCAACCAATGCTCAAAAATTTCCACCATCACCGTATCGCCCGCCTTGCCCTCATCCCAAATGGGCGGCTGTTCGAACAGCACATGATAAAGCTGCCGGCGCGGCGCAGGGCGGGCAAAGGCCAAATCCTCGGGGTTCGGAAAGGCGCCGAGTGGGCGCACCACCTGGCCCATCCGGCCACGCACATAATGCGGCGTGCGGATATGGCAGGGGCCACGGGTTTCGGGCCAATCATCCTTCACACGCACCCGCGCACCGGGCGCGAAGCGGGGGGCAGCAGCCTCGGGCGCAGCATTCATGCCAAATCCTCCTGCCGGATGACGCCTTTTTCGACCATCAGCGCGGCGATGGAACGCAACCAACGTTCGTAATAGCCAAGGGCGAAATATTCATCCTCTGGGATGCTTTCGATGCCGCGGCGAAGCTCATCCACCGTCATCATCTTCTTCTGCGCCAGGATTTGCCGAATGGCGTCCACCTTCTTGCCGAAGGCATCGGGCGGCGCCTCATCATGTTCGACAGGGGTGCAGCGGAAGCGCGCGATCCCGCCAATATCGTGCAGCGCGCGGTTGGGAGATTCCTCGGTCATGGCAAAAGCTTAATCCGGAAATCGGGGCGCGGGAAAGGGGCGTTATTTCACTTCCTCATTCGGCCCCACGCCCCAGATATCGGCACGCCGGATATGGCCCCGAAATTCTCCGATCTGCGCCTCACACCAGGCGCTACTGGGTTCACAGGCCCGCAAGCGGCCCACCACACCGGGGCGGAGCCGCGCCACGGGCTGCGCCTGATCCTCTGCCCGGCGGCGGAGCATCACCTCAGACCCCGGCGCGCCGCGCACAATGAAGGAACGCCGGCCCATGAGCGTTGATTGATGCACCCAGCCTTCGGTGCCTTCCGGGTCGCGGATGCGGCGCCAGAGTTCGAATTCGCGCACGATTTCCACCGGCAATTCGCGGCGCTGATAGGTCCATTCGATCGGAAAGCGCGTGCCAGGGCCGCTCCGCATATTCACCTCATCGGACCGGAGCGCGGCAAAGCGCGGCAGCGGCAGGCCGGTGACGGAACCGGTGGTCGGGGCGCGTTCCGGGGGCGGCGCGGGTGCCGTGGCGGCTTCGGGTGGTTTGGCCGCCCCGGCAGTGGCAGCGGCGCCGGCCGCAGCACCGGCGGCGACCCCGGCTGCGGCCCCGGCAGCAGCGCGATTGCCCTGCCCTGCTTGGGGTTGTCCGGCGGGGCGTTGTTGCTGGCCGGCCTGGCGCTGCTGTTGTTGCTGCTGCCCAGGGGGCCGCTGTTGTTGCTGCGCGGCCGGGCGTGGCTGACCCTCGGCATTGCGTTGCGTCGCCTGGGGTCTTGCCGGCGGATTGACCACCGGCGGGCGCTGTTCGGGCCTGGGCTGCGCAGCAGGCGCGGGCGTGGGTGCCGCCTGGCGCGGCGGCGGCACATTCTGCGCGCCACCCAGGCTCGATTGGCCAAATGCCGGCGCGGCCAGCACCAAGGCGCTTAGAATCGGCAAAAGACGGCGAAGATCCATGGCAGCATCTCTTCCGCCCCTGGGGGCCAAGGTCAAGCGCTAGTTGCAAGTAAGCGCCTCAAACCCTGGAACTGGGCCGGTAGAAGGGTTCATGCCGCCTTGGGTCAATGTAATCGGCATAGAAGCGCCTGGCATGCGGCAGCAGCGCCTTGGAAAGCTGGCGCCGTTCCACCTCATCATCCGCCAGCGCGCGGGACAGATCATCATGCAGCGCCTTGAGCGCCCCATCGCGATCAACCCGCGTGAAGCGGCCTTCCTGATAGATCACTTCCCCATCACACATCACGGCGCGCACCGCGCTCGCCTTCGCGCGCTGAACCACAGCATCCAATGTGGGCGTGAGTTCATCCAGATAGGGATAGGCAATGCTGTCCCAATTAATCAGCGACAAATCTGCCGCCTTGCCGACCTCCAGCGTGCCGAGGCCATCGCGCCAGGATGTGGTACGCGCCCCACCCAGCGTTGCCATGCGGAGTACCTGCGCCATGCCCGGCACCTCATTATCACCCATGCCGGGGACGCGATGTGCGCGCAGCACCAGGCGCAATTCCTGCAACATGTCGCGGTCATCATTGATGCCGGCCTCATCCAGCCCGATCGCGGTATTGATGCCGCGCGCTTCAAAACGATTGAGCGGCGCCACACCGGAACGGAGCCGAAAATTGGACGAACAATTATGGCAGATGCAGCTACCGGTCTCGGCCAGCCGGTCAATATCCTTCTCATTCAACCAAACGCCATGGCCAAGCGTCATATTCGGCCCGAGCAGGCCGAAGCGGTCCAGATATTCCACCGCCGTGCCGCCACCGCGGCGGCGCGCATATTCCTTCTGATAGGCGGTTTCCACCAAATGCATATGGATCGGCGCATCATGGCTGCGTGACAGCTCTGCCATTGCCGCCAGGGCCTTGTCTGAACACCAATGCAGATTGGCCGGC
>JBIKWX010000014.1:0-23453 GCA_044356095.1 Roseomonas sp. | reverse complement strand
GATGGGCTGCTTGGGCTTTCCGATCTGACGCAGCTGGTTGTGGATGATCGGCCTGATTTGCTGTTCACGCCTTACACGCCACGCTTTCCCGAACGCATTCTGGATTTCGGCGGTGATTGCTTTGCCGCCATTCGCGCCAAGGATATTGTGGTGCATCACCCCTATGAAAGCTTTGATGTGGTGGTGCAGTTCCTCCGGCAGGCAGCGCGTGATCCGAATGTGATTGCGATCAAGCAGACGCTGTATCGCACCACACGCGACAGCCCGATTGCCAAGGCTTTGATTGAAGCCGCCGAGGCCGGCAAAAGTGTGACCGGCATTGTTGAATTGAAGGCGCGTTTTGATGAGGAGCGTAATATTGCGTTGGCGCGCGAATTGGAAGCGGCTGGCGTGCAGACGGTCTATGGGTTTGTTGAGCTCAAGACGCATGCCAAGGTAAGCCTGGTGGTGCGGCGCGAAGGCCAGCAGCTGCGATCCTATGCGCATTTCGGCACGGGCAATTATCACCCGGTCACCGCGCGCATTTATACGGATCTTTCCTATTTCACCGCAGATCCGGCGCTGACGCGTGATGCCGCCAAGCTGTTCAATTACATGACCGGCTATGCGCGGCCCGAGACGATGGAAAAGCTCGCCTTCTCACCACTCACCACGCGCCCGACTTTGCTTGCGCTGATCCGTCAGGAAATTGCCTTTGCCAAGGAAGGCAAGCCGGCGGCGATCTGGATCAAAATGAATTCACTGGTGGATGAGACGCTGATTGATGCGCTGTATGAGGCTTCAAAGGCCGGTGTGAAGGTGGATGCGATTGTGCGCGGCATTTGCTGCCTGCGCCCCGGTGTTGCGGGCCTCTCCGAGAATATTCGCGTGAAATCCATTGTTGGGCGGTTCTTGGAACATTCGCGCGTTTATGTTTTTGGCAATGGGCATCGGCTGCCATCGCGCCGCGCCAAGGTTTATATCTCATCCGCTGATTGGATGGCGCGCAATATGGATTGGCGCGTGGAGACCATGGTGCCGGTGGAAAATGCGACCGTGCATGCGCAGGTGCTGGACCAGATCATGGTCGTCAATCTGAAGGATACGCTGCAAAGCTGGCAGCTTGGCCCTGATGGTCATTGGGCACGGATCGAAGCGCCCGAAAACGGCGTTTCTGCACATGAGTATTTCATGACCAACCCATCGCTTTCCGGGCGCGGCAGTGCGCTGGCGCGTGCGCCGCGCCGTCAGCGGCAAGATCGCGTGAAGCAGGATTGATGGACGGCGCTGCGCTCAGTCCTCGAACGGGAAAGGCCACCACAGCCACGCGCTGCGGCGTCGTGGATTTGGGGTCCAATTCCGTCCGCCTGGTGGTATTTGAAGGGCGCGGGCGCAATCCAGTTGCCATCTTCAATGAAAAGGCCGTGCTGGGGCTGGGCCGCGGGCTGCATGATACCGGGCAGCTCAATGCCGATGCTGTCGCGCAGGCGTTGACGATCATGCAGCGCTATTATGCGGTGGCGCGCGCCATGGGGGCTGCGCCGATTGAGGTATTGGCCACCGCCGCCGTGCGTGATGCATCCAATGGCGCGGCCTTTGTCACGGCACTCGGCGAAAAACTGCCCGGCGTGCCGATCCATATCCTGACAGGTGATGAGGAAGCGCGGCTTTCCGCTGATGGCGTGCTGCTCGGCTTTCCAGGCGCGGATGGGCTGCTGGGCGATATTGGTGGCGGTTCCTTGGAATTGGTGGAACTTGGTCAAGGCGCGCAGGGCAAGACCGGCAGCCTGCCGATTGGCACCATTCGCCTTGCGGATCGGGCGAAGGGTGATATCGGCAAGGCACGTGCGATTGTCACGGAAGAATTGGCGCGCATGCCTTGGGTGCACAGCGCAGCCGGGCGGGATTTATATCTGGTGGGTGGTGCCTGGCGCGCCATGGCGCGCATGCATATGGCGCAAACCGGCTATCCGCTTTCCATCGTGCATCATTACGCGCTGACGCGCGACGAAGCGCGTGATCTTTCCGGCGTGCTGATGGCCGCCACGCGGCGCACCTTGGAACGCATGCCCGGCGCATCAAGCAAGCGCCTAGCGGATCTGCCCTTTGCTGCGTTAGTGCTGCGCCGGTTGCTGCGCGCAAGCGGTGCGCGGCGCGTGATCTTCAGCGCCAATGGTTTGCGCGAAGGTTGGTATGCGCGCCTGCTTGATGCCGCTGAACGCAAGCGCGATCCGCTGCTGGCTGCCGCCCATGAAATGGCACTGCGCTTTGGGCGCGATCAGACCATGCCGCCCGCACTTTTCACCTGGACCGCGCCATTGTTTGAGGATGAAACACCGCTTGCCCTTGGGCTGCGCGAAGCCGCCTGTTGGGTGAGCGATATCGGCAGCCATGATCATCCGGATTACCGAGCAGAACACGCGTTTTTCCGCGTGCTGCGCCAGCCAGGCGTTGGCTTTGATCATCATGGCCGCGCTTTCCTCGCGCTCGCCGCGGCGCTTAGGTATGAGGCCGAGACGGAAGCGCCCTTCCTTCCTTCGGCGCGCCTATTGTTGGATGTCGGCACGCTGCGGCGGGCAGAGATTTTGGGCGCGGCGTTCCGCCTGGCTTATACGCTTTCGGGTGGCACGACCGTGTTGCTTGCGGGCACGTCTTTGGAACGTCGCGGCGGGCGGCTGATCCTGCGGCTTGTTGAAGGCAGCGGCGTTTTCGCCGGGGAAAGCGTGTTGCGGCGGCTGGAAACACTGGCAGCAGCGCTAGGGCTTGAATCAAGCGTGCAGGTCACAAGCCAGAGCTGATAGGCGACACAAAAGAATGACCGACCGGGGAGGAAAGCCCGGTCGGTGCATTTTCAACCTCTCTACGGCATCGCGACATCAATGCCCTGATAGAAGTAGTTCTGCGCGCGGATTTCATCATCCGAAAGGCGCCGGCCCGCCGGGATCACGACCGTGCCATCCTGGCGCGTGATCGGGCCTTCAAACGGGTGCAAAGTGCCGGCGGCGATGGCGTCGCGGATGCGCGTTGCCTCGCTCACTTCCTCCGGCGTCATATTGGTGAAGGGGGCCATGCGGAACATGCCGCTGCCAAGCCCGCCCCAGGTATCCGTCGGGCGCCAGGTGCCGTCCAGCACGGCCTTGGCACGCTCCGCGTAATAATCGCCCCAGTTATTAACGCTGCTGGTCAGGTGGGCACGCGGCGCAAAGCGCGTCATGTCCGATGCCTGGCCGAAGCCGAAGACGCCGCGCTGTTCCGCCAATTGCAGCGGCGCCGGGCCATCGGTGTGGCTGCACAGCACATCGCAGCCCTGGTCAATCAGGGCGCGGGCGGCATCGGCCTCTCGCGCGGGGTTCGACCAGGCATTCACCCAGACAACGCGCACCTTCATGGACGGGTCCACCGACCAGGCGCCGCGCATCACGGTATTGATGGCGCTGATCACCTCTGGCACCGGGAAGGTGGCGACATAGCCGATGGTCTTGGAACGCGATTTGCGCGCGGCAATCACGCCCTGGATGTAGCGCCCTTCGTAGAAACGGGCATTGTAGATCGCCATATTCGGCAGCGTTGTCGGCCCGGTAGCGTTTTCAAAGAACACGCCCGGATGCTGCGGCGCCAGGCGCTGCGTCGGGGCGAAATAGGAAAAGCTGGTGGTGAAGATCAGCCGATGCCCGGTGCGGACAAGCTGCGTCACCACGCGGTCGAAATCGGGCGGGGCCACGGATTCGACCGTGGTGGCATTGACGCGGTCGCCCAGTACCTCGGCCATGCGGCGCCGGCCCTGGTCGTGCATATGCGACCAGCCGAAATCGCCGACGGGGCCGATCAGGACGACGCCGACACTGAGGCGTGATTGCGCTTCGGCCGGCTGACCGGCGAGCGCGGCCCCGGCGAGACCAGCAGAGCCGGCCATAAGGTGACGACGGGTGATGTTCATGAAGCTCTCCCTGTGAAGCGGTTTGGATTAAGCAAATTTAATGCCGATACGGAAGGGCCTATCTATCGGGCACGAATGGCACGCCAAGGGAGGCCGGCCCCGCCGCCCCACCCCGCCTTGCCCGCATAATGAGCACCAGCACGATAATCGTGATCAGATAGGGCAAGGCCGCCAGAAACTGCGATGGCAGCGGCACGCCCGCCGATTGCGCATGCAATTGCAGGATGGTGAGCGCGCCGAACAGATAGGCGCCCACCATGGCCCTGAAGGGCAGCCAGGAGGCAAAGACGACAATCGCAAGCGCAATCCAGCCCCGCCCCGCGGTCATGCCGCTGGTCCAGAAGGGTGTCAGAACCAAGGACATATAGGCCCCCGCCAGCCCCGCACATCCGCCGCCGAACAGGATGGCAAGCAGGCGTATGCGCCGCACCGGATAGCCCAGCGCATGCGCCGCCGCGTGGTTTTCACCAACCGCGCGCAGTACAAGCCCTGCTCGGCTTCGGGTCAGGAACCACCAAACGCCGATGACCAATGCCACCGAGGCATAGACAAACGGGTCCTGGCGGAACAGCACCGGCCCGATGAAAGGAACTTCTGACAGCCAGGGGATCTCGATCTTGCCGATGCCCGCGCGCTGCACGCCGACAAAGGGCGCGCCGATCACGCCGGAAAGCCCAAGCCCAAGGATGGCCAAGGCGAGCCCCGCCGCGACCTGATTGGCGGCAAGGCCCAAGACCAGCGCAGCGAACACCAGCGACAGCGCCATGCCGGCCAGCACCGCCACCAGCACGCCAAGAGTTGAAGACCCGGTCGTGATGGCCGCCGCAATACCGGCGGCAGCGCCGATCACCATCATGCCCTCCACGCCCAGATTCAAAACGCCGGCGCGTTCCACCACCAATTCGCCAATCGCCGCAATCAGCAGCGGCGTGGACGCCGTGATGATGGTCAGGATGATGGCTTCGAACAGCGTCATGCGGCGGCGCCCCGCAGCAAGCGGAAGCGATATAAAAGCATACTATCGCAGACCAGCACGAAGAACAGCAAAAGCCCTTGTAGTACGCGGGTCACATCCAAGGGCAGGCGCAGCATGATTTGCGCATTCTCACCACCGATGAAGGTGATGGCGATGAAAATGCCTGCGAACAAACAGCCAATGGGATTGAGCCTGCCCAAGAAGGCAACAATGATGGCGGTGAAGCCATAGCCAGGTGAAATGCCGGGCTGCAATTGCTTGACCGTGCCCGCGGCTTCCAGCACGCCGGCAAGCCCGGCGAGCGCGCCCGAGATCATGAAAACCGTGATGATCAAACGCGTTTCGGAAAACCCAGCAAAGCGCGCGGCGCGTGGTGCTTCGCCCACCAGGCGAATTTCAAACCCCTTCAGCGTGCGCCCCATCAGCAGCATGAAGGCAAGCACCACCGCAATCATGATGGGCGTGCCGATATTGAGCCGCCCGCCCGCCATCAGCAGCGGCAGCGTCGCTTCTGCTTCGAACACCACGCTATTGGGCATGTTGAAGCCGGCTGGGTCGCGCCAGGGGCCGCGCACCAGATAATCCAGCAGCAATTCCGCAACATAAACCAGCATCAGGCTGGTGAGAATCTCATTGGCGCCGAAATGGGTGCGCAGCAGTGCGGGGATCAGCGCGAAACAGGCGCCGGCCATGGCGCCCGCCAGCAGCATCACCGGCAAAAGCCATGGGCCCTGCGTGCTGCCATGGGTGATGATGGCGATATAGCCGCCCGCCATGGCACCAAACAGGAATTGCCCCTCGGCGCCGATATTCCAGACCTTGGCGCGATAGCAGACCGCAAGCCCAACGGCGATGAGCACAAGCGGCGTCGCCTTCACCGCCACTTCCTGCAAGCCCCAGGAATCCGAGAGTGGATCAAGGAAATAGGTTTGCAGCGCCGCCACCGGGTCCTTGCCGAGCAGCGCGAACATGATGGTGGCGGAAATCATCGTGAGTGCCACAGCAATCAGTGGCGAGATCAGCATCAGGCTGATCGGCGTCTCGCTGCGTTTCTGCATGACAAGTCTCATCACGCCGCCATCCCCGCCCCGCCCATGAGTAGGCCGAGCGATTCACGTGTGGCTTCCGCCGTTGGCATGGCGGGCGAAAGCCTGCCCATGAACATGACGCAGAGCCGGTCTGAGATTTCCAGCAGCTCATCCAAATCCTGGCTGATCACCAGAACAGCGCTGCCCGCGCGCGCGAGATCCATCAGCGCCTGGCGAATGGTGGCAGCAGCCCCCGCATCAACGCCCCAGCTTGGCTGCGCCACCACCAAAAGGCTGGGCTTGCGCTCGATCTCCCGGCCAATGACGAATTTCTGCAAATTGCCGCCGGAGAGCGCGCGGGCTTCCGGATCGGCTGGGCCTTTGCGTACATCAAAAGCGCGCACCACCTTGCCCACGAATTCCGTCAGCTTGGCGCGATCCACCAAGCCATGGCGCAAAAAACCATTCGTGGCATGGCCTGACAGCAGCGCGTTTTCCGTGAGCCGCATGGCAGGCGCCGCGCCATGGCCCAGCCGTTCTTCCGGCACAAAGGCCGCACCGCGCCGGCGACGTTCATTGATGCCAGCGCGACCCACCGCGACACCATCCATGACAATAGCCGCGTCATGTGGCGCCAATTCTTCGCCGCTGAGGGCTGCAAAAAGCTCATCCTGGCCATTGCCGGCGACGCCCGCGATGCCCAGTACCTCACCGGCGCGGAGTTCAAGGCTGATCCTATCCAGCGCAATGCCATGCGCGTGAAGCGGCGGGAGTGACAGCGCCGAGACCGCCAGCCGCACCGGGCCTTGCGCTTCGATCACATCATGGCGGATGGGCACCACATCACCGCCCATCATCATGCGCGCGAGGCTTGCCGCGGTTTCCGCGCGCGGGTCGCAATGCGCCACCACCTGGCCGCCGCGCAGAATGGTCGCGGCTTCGCAAATGTGGCGCACTTCTTCCAGCTTGTGGGAGATATAGAGCACTGAACGCCCTTCGGCGCGCAGCCTGGCGAGCGTCGCAAAAAGCCCCTCGGCTTCCTGGGGCGTCAATACGGAGGTGGGTTCATCCAGGATCAGCAGGCTTGGGTCCTGCATCAGGCAGCGCATGATCTCAACGCGCTGGCGTTCACCCACGGAAAGCCGCCAGACTTCGCGCCTGGGATCAAGCGGCAGGCCATAGGCGCGGCTGGTTTCGGCAAGGCGTTCGGCGATGTCTTCCAAGGCGCCCGCGCCATCAAGCGCGAGGGCGACGTTTTCCGCGACCGTCAGCGCCTCAAACAAGGAGAAATGCTGAAACACCATGCCAATGCCGAGCGCGCGGGCGGCGCGCGGGGTTTCCACCTGCACCGGCGCGCCGCGCCAGACCAACCGCCCCGCATCCGGGCGCAGCAGGCCATAGATGATTTTGACGAGCGTGGATTTGCCGGCGCCGTTTTCGCCAAGCAGTGCGTGGATTTCGCCCGGCGCCACTTTCAGGTCCACGGCGTTATTCGCCACCAGCGCGCCGAAGCGCTTGGTAATGCCCTCGGCGGCGAGAAGCGGGGGGGTGGCCTGCATGACGCGGCTGTAACCTTTTTCCGGGGCGTGATCCATGCCGCGCGCCACGGTGCCCTTCCTGGATAGCTTGGTGCTTTCAGGCTGAAGTCGTACCCGCGCCTTAGACGCGCCCTACATGAGGCCAAGGGCTGCGAATAGCCGAGCAGCGGGTGGCCAGGCTTCAGCCAAGGCCTCCCGCTTGATGATGGCGGCAAGGCCCCCGCCAATCAGCAAGGCGATGGAGGCCGCCCAGGCCGCGCGCAGACCGCGGGAGGGGGCCTCGTTCGCGGCCTGTGAGGTTTGCTCTGCCACCAGCGGTTCGGGCTGCGGTTCTTCAACCACCGGGGCAGGCCGTGGAGGGTCTGCGGCTGGCGCTGGGGGCGGTTCTGGTTCCGGCCAGGCCATGGGCTCCGATTCGGGCGCGGGCGGTTCCGGCATCGGGAACACCGTCCCGCATTGGCCGCAGCGCAAGGGGCGCGTGCGGTCCCGCAACAGGCGCTCCGGCACCTGAAACCCAGCTTGGCATTTCGGGCATTCAATCAGCATGGACCTATTTTCCGTCACGACTGGCTTCTCGGCAAGCGAAAGATTGAGCCCCCCACCCCTGCCATGCGAAACAAGTGCCATGGTGAGATTCGGGCGTGTCGGGCTGGCCTATCCAACCCCTGGGGGAGACCCCGGGCAGGCGGCCCTGCGCGATGTCTCCTTCGCGCTGGGGGAGGGGAGCTTCACCTGGCTGCTCGGGCCTTCCGGGGCGGGGAAAAGCTCGATCCTGAGGCTTATGCATGCGGCGATCCGGCCCTCAAGCGGCGTGGTTTCGGTGCTCGGCACCGATATCGGGCAGGCGGAACGCGCGGCACTCCCGGCGCTCAGGCGCAAGATCGGCGTGGTGCATCAGGAATTTCGCCTGCTGGGCCATCTTTCCGCCTGGGATAATGTGGCGCTGCCGCTACGCCTTGCTGGCCGGGCGGAAGGCGCGGTGAAACAGGATGTCAATGAAATCCTTGATTGGCTCGGCCTTGCGGCAAAGGCCGGGCGTGCGCCGGCGGAACTTTCCGGCGGTGAGCAGCAGCGTATCGCCATCGCGCGCGCCATCATCACGCGCCCGGCCTTGCTGATCGCTGATGAACCGACATCCGAATTGGATGTGTTTGAAGCCCGCCGCTTGATTGCGCTGTTCGTGGAAATGAACCGGCTTGGCACCGCAATAGTGGTGGCAACGCATTCCGAGGATTTGCCGGCGCGCCACCCGGCGCGGGTCATTACTCTGGCAGAAGGCCGCGTCATTGATGCGCCGTGATGCAGGCGGCAGGGCGGACCCGATTGGCCTGCGCGGCGCGTTGGCGGATCGGCTGCTGGTGGCGCTGATTGCGGCCATGGCGCTTTTCGCGACCTGCGCGCTGGCGGGGCATGAGGCGGTGAGCCAACTCGCCAAACGCTGGCAGCAAGGCGCGAATGCAGCCGTGACGGTGCAAATCCCAAACCCAACACCGGCACGGATGGAAGCAGCGCTGGAGGTGCTGCGCGCCCTGCCGGCGGTGCGTGAGGCGCAGGCTGTGGACCCCGCCCGCATGGCGGAATTGCTGCGCCCCTGGCTCGGGGATGTTGCGGGGCTGCCGCTGCCCGGCGTGATTGAATTGCGCCTGGCCGATCTGGCCGCCGACCCGGTGCTGATTGGCGATAGGGTGGCGGAAGCCGTGCCGGGGGCGGTGACGGAAGCGCATGGGGTGTTTGTTGCGCGGCTTGCTGCCGTGGCGCGCGCTCTGTCCGCTGCTGCCTTGGCGGCGCTGCTGCTGGTGGCGGTGGTGGGGGCTTCCGTGGTGGTGTTGGCCGTGCGCGCGGGCATCGCGGCGCGGCGCGATTCGGTGATGGTGCTGCATATGCTGGGCGCGGCGGATCGCGATATTGCCGGGCGCTTCGCACGCCGCACCGCCTGGCTTGCCGTGCTGGGGGCGATTCTTGGGGTGGCCTTGGCAGCGGCCTTGCTGTGGGGGCTGTCGCAGCTTGCCAGTCCCATGCTGCCTGAGATCACCCCGCAAGACCTGCCATGGCTTGCCCTTGCCGCCATCCCGATCTCCGCCGCTTTGATCGCCTGGGGCGCGACGAAAGTGAGCATCCTATTGTGGTTGCGGCGCCTGCCATGAAGCTGCGGCGGCTTTCGTTGCTGGCCTTGGCGCTGCTGCTGCTTTGGCTTGGTGGTTTCATCTGGTTCCTGCGTGCTGTGCAGGAAGCGGCCGCTGATGTCGGAGCGGCCGACGCCATTGTGGTGCTGACCGGCGGGACTGAGCGTGTGGAGACCGGCTTTCGTCTGCTGGAAGAAGGCGCCGCACCGCGGCTTTTTGTCTCGGGCGTGCATCCGGAGTCGCGCTTGGCGGATCTGGCGCGCGGTGCGGGGGTAGATCCCACGAAGCTTACTGGCCGAGTGGAGCTTGGCCATGCGGCAGCCTCCACGCGTGGCAATGCGGTGGAAATCGCGGCCTGGGCGAAACAGCGCAATGTTGCAACCATTCGGCTGGTGACGGCGGGCTATCACATGCCGCGCGCGCGCACGGAATTGCGCCGCGCCATGCCGGCCTTGCAGGTGCAGGCCCATCCCGTGACACCCGCCCGGTTGCGTGCCGATGGCGCCTTTTGGCAGCCACGCAATTGGGGGTTGTTGCTTGGTGAATACATGAAATTCCTCGGCGCCGAGCTTGGGCTTTCGGCCTTCTTTGGTGGAAAACGCGCATGATCTGGCTGCGTTCGCTGGTCTTCAATTTTTTGTTCATGACCATCACGGCTTTTTGCGCCGTGATCGCGATGGCCTTGCTGCCTTTCCATCCGCGCTATATTCGCCGCTTCATTCGCCTTTGGGCGCGCGTTATCATTTGGCTGCTGCGCATCATCTGCAATATTCGCGTTGAAGTGACCGGTCTGGAACACATCGCGCCCGGGGCTGCGATCATCGCATCAAAACATCAATCCGCCTTTGATACCTTTGTATGGCCCGCCCTGCTGGATCAGCCGAGTTACGTGCTGAAACGCGAATTGCTCGACCTGCCCTTTTGGGGCCGTGCGGCGCGCCATAGCGGGGCGGTGGCGGTGGATCGGGATGGCGGCGGCGCGGCGCTGCGCGCCATGGTGCGCGATGCGAAACAGGTGCTCGATGAAGGGCGACCTTTGGTGATTTTTCCGGAGGGCACGCGGTCTGCGCCAGGCGAAAAACTACCCTATCTGCCGGGCGTGGCCGCGCTGGTCATGGGCAGCGGCGTGCCCTGCTATCCGGTTGCGACCAATAGCGGGCAGCATTGGGGAAGAAGAGCGTTTCAAAAGAAACCTGGCGTGATTGCCATTTCCATTCTGCCCGCCTTGCCGGCGGGGCTGGCGCGCAAGCCACTGATGGAGGCGATGGAAACGCAGATTGAAACGGAGACGGCGCGGCTGATGGGTGGGCCGTAAGGCGTAAGCTACTCTGCAGCCTTCCGCCTTCTTTCGCTTTCCGTCTTCAACTGCCCACAAGCCGCGAGGATATCGCGGCCGCGCGGGCGGCGAATGGGGCTTGCATAACCAGCATCATTCAAAATCTCGGCAAAGCGATGAATGGCTTCTGATGTGCTGGTCTTATACGGGCTGCCAGGCCAGGGGTTGAAGGGAATCAAATTCACCTTCGCCGGCATGCCGCGGATCAGACGCACCAATTCACGCGCCTCTGCTTCGCTGTCATTCACGCCGCGCAGCATGACATATTCAAAAGTGATGCGCCGCGCATTGGAGGCACCGGGATAGCGCCGGCAGGCGGCCAGCAGCTCCGCAATCGGGTATTTGCGATTAAGCGGCACGATCTCATCCCGCAATTCATCCGTCACCGCATGCAGCGATACCGCAAGCCCCACGCCCAATTCCGCCCCGCAGCGATCCATCATCGGCACAACGCCGGAGGTCGAAAGCGTGATGCGCCGGCGCGAAAGCCCAATGCCTTCATGATCCATCACGATCTTCAGCGCCTTGGCGACATTCTCGTAATTATAGAGCGGCTCACCCATGCCCATGACGACGATATTGGAAAGATGGCGCGGCACGCCATCCTTGGGGCTTGGCCATTCGCCATAGGAATCGCGCGCGGCGATGAATTGGCCGACGATTTCCGCCGCACCCAGATTGCGCACTAGGGCCTGCGTACCGGTGTGGCAAAAGCGGCAGGACAGCGTGCAGCCCACTTGCGTTGAAATGCAGACCGCGCCGCGATCCTCATCAGCCGAGGGGATATAGACCGTTTCCACCTGCTGCTGATCGCGAAAACGAAACAGCCATTTGCGCGTGCCATCCGCGCTATCCTGCTGCGTCGCCACTTCCGGGCGGCCTACCACGAAGCGTTCCGCAAGCTTCATTTGCATGGGCTTGGCGATGGTATTCATGCGGGCGAAATCGGTTTCACCCTGATGATAGATCCAATGCCAAAGCTGCTTGGCGCGAAACGGCTTTTCACCAAGCGCGACCATCTCAGCCGCCAATTCCTCACGCGAAAGGCCAACCAGATCGCGCCTGCCATCGGGCAGCGTCACGGGTGGCGGGGCGAAGGCGGCGGCTTTCGCCAATATGCGCGCGCGTTCCGCTTCGTTCAGGTCAAGGACAGCGCTGTTCATCGCCGCGCCGGGCATTCACGCGAAATCGCGTCATGAGCGGCGGAAAACCCGGCCAGGCTGAATTGGTCATTCGCCGTACCGCGCCCGCCGGCAGCGGGGCCGCGCGCCGTTGCACGATTGCCGCCGCGCATCGCCGCCACCGCCGCCGCGCCATCACGCGCAAAGGCAGAATTGCCGCCGGTATAGAAGGGCAGGTTGGTCTGACCGACCGCAACCGTCACCTCCGCATTGCGCGGATAGGCATAGCCGGCCGAAATCGCCACCGCATCCCGCCCGCCCGGGCGATGCGTGACCGTCAGCACTACCCCTTGGCGGTTCGGTTCGGTCTTGCTGGCGCGGGTGAAGGCGTAGCAGATTTTTTGCCCGTTTTCCTGATAGGTCGCGGCGGTCCAATCCCGGAAGGTACCAAGTTGGCGCGGGCCAGCGGCTTGCGTGGATGGCTGCGCGGGCTGGACCGGGCGCTGCTGCGCCAGGGCAGGCAGGGCGACCAGGGCCAGACAAAGCGGCAGAAAGCGAATCAGGCGGGGCATGGCGCCTTAGATACGCACCCCGGCGGGCAGGGGCAACCTGCGGGCCCAGGCTTTCCGCTTTCCCATCTCTTGGTAAAGAGGGAGCCATGAAAGACGCCACCGATGCCGCGCTTGCCGCGCAATATGATGCCTATCCCTATCCGGAGCGTGATCCTCGGGATGAGGCCAAGCGCCTGATCATCGGCAGCCCAAGCCATTTGCGCGAGGTGGACCATTGGATTTTCGGCGCCCGCCGCCCTGCCAGTGAGCCTCTGCGTGCCCTAATCGCCGGGGGTGGCAGCGGGGATGCGACCGTGATGCTCGCCCAACAAATGACGAATGCCGGGCGCGCGGGTGATGTCACCTGGCTCGATCGTTCAGCGGCGGCGCGGCGCGTGGCGGAAGCGCGCGTGGCGGCACGCAAGCTTGGCAATGTTGTCTTTCAGGAAGGGTCCTTGCTTGATCTGCCGGGTAGTGGGCTCGGGCTGTTTGACTATATTGATTGCTGCGGCGTGCTGCATCATTTGCCCGATCCGCTGGAAGGTTTACGCGCGCTGGCCTCCGTATTGGCACCGGGCGGCGGTTTGGGGCTGATGGTCTATGCGCCGCATGGGCGCACGGGCGTTTACATGGCGCAGGATGCGCTGCGCCTGCTGGCCCCACCCAATGAGGCGCCGGCGGCGCGGGTTGAAATCGCCAAGCGGCTCTGGCGGCAAATGCCGGAAACGGCGTGGCTCCGGCGCAATCCCTGGATCACGGATCACGAAAAGGGCGGCGATGCCGGGCTTTATGATCTGCTGTTGAACCCGCGCGATGTCGCCTTCACCGTGCCGGCCTTCAATGCGCTGATCCAGGCGGCGGGCTTGCGCATTGTGTGCCTGGTGGAACCGCTGCGTTACGATCCGCTTTCCTATCTGTCAGACCCCAAGCTGCGCCCCCGCATTGAAGCGATGGATGTGGTGCAGCGCGCCGCCCTGGCCGAGGCAATCACCGGCAATATGGGCGTGCATATCGCCTATTGCGTGCGCGCCGATGCGCCCGTGATCAGCGCGCCTTGGGATGATCCCGCGGCCGTGCCGTGCCTGCGTGAATTGGATGGCGCGAAGCTTGCCGCCAGCCTGCCGCGCGATGGTGTGCTGCGCGTGACTTTTGACGGCCTGACCGTGCCAGTGCCCCTACCTCGTTTGGCCAGCGCTATCCTGTCGCGCATTGATGGCAAGCGCAGCATTGGCGAAATTGGCGATGATCTGGCGCAGCACGGCACGGCGCGGGAGGTTTTCACGCGTGAATTCCAGGCGCTGGTTGGCGCGATGGAAAAAACCAACAGATTGCTGATTAGCGCTGCTTAACCGCGTTAGCACGCGGCCACGCAGCGCTAAATCTTTATTTGATCGCATTTTCCGAGTCGCCAAGCGTCACCGCTTGGCTTGAAAATGCTCAACGCCCCGTGAAATTCGGTTTGCGCTTTTCAAGAAACGCCGCGACGCCTTCGTGGCGGTCTTCCGTGCCGCGGGTTGCGTCCTGTTCCACCTCGGCCAATTCCACTGCCGCTGACAGGTTTTGAAACGGCGCGAGGGTCATTTGCCGCTTGATCACGCGCATGGAACGTGGCGAGCAATGATGCGCGAGATCAGCCGCGTAAGCCTGCACGGCAACAGCAAAACCATCTGCCGGCAGCACGCGCACCAGCCCCATCACAGCGGCTTCTTCCGCCGTGATGCTGCGGCCAGACAGCAAAAGATCAGCTGCATTCATTGGCCCAATCAGGCGCGGCAGCATCCAGGCGCTGCCATGTTCCGCGACCAAGCCGCGCCGCGCAAATGCCGTTGAAAGCTTGGCACCCGCCGCCATGAAACGGATATCGCAAAACAGCGTCAGGCAAAGCCCAACTCCCGCCACCGCGCCATTGATGCCCGCAATCACCGGCTTGCCGATATTGAGCATATAGGAATAACGCCGGGCGAAATCCTCGGTCGGCGGCGCCTCACCAGGCGGTGGTGTTACACCGGCATAGGTCGGGCGTTCCGCGCCGCGTGTCGCAATGGCGGAAACATCGGCGCCAACGCAAAACCCCTTGCCGGTCGCGGTCAGCACAATGGCGCGGACGTTTTCATCTGCTACAGCCAGCGTAAAGGCAGCACGGGTTTCCGCTTCCATCACGCCAGACCATGCATTCATGCGTTCCGGCCGGTTGAGCGTGATGGTCGCAACGCGATCTGCCACGCCATAAAGAATTTCAGTGAAGGCTTCGGTCATTTCTTCGGTGTCTTTTCGCGCTGTCTTTCCCAGGCGGCATCATCCCAGCCCAGCATCTCCCGCACGCCAGCCCGCGCCCCGCCGAGGTAACGCCGCCCGCCATCAATCACCACGCATTCGCCCGTGATATAGCCGGCATTTTCTGAAACGAGATAGGCGGCAAGATCGGTCAGCTCCTCATGACGCCCCGCACGGTTCAGCGGCACATCGGCGTGATCCAAACCACCGGGCCGCAGCCGCGCCACCGCGGCTTCGGTCGGGAAAGTACCGGGTGCAATCGCGACCAGTCGAATACCGTGCCGGCCCCATTCCACCGCCAGGCTTTGCGTCATCGCCAGAACGCCCGCCTTGGCCATGGCAGATGGCACGGTGAAAGCCGCCCCCTGCAAGGCGGAAAGGGTCAGGATACTCAGCACCACACCGGGCTGCCCCGCATCAATCCAGCGCCGCCCCACCCCCATGGTGCAATAAGCGGCGCCATGCAGCGTTGTCGCCAGCACGGCATCAAGCGCGCGCGCGGAAAGCCTATGCATCTGCGCCAGGAAATTCGCCGCCGCATTATTCACGAGGATATCGGGCGCGCCTTCGGCAAAGACGGCATCCAGCATCGTCTCCACCGCCGTGGCGTCACGAATATCGCAGCCATGCACAGCAATATCCGCGCCGGGAATTTCCGCGCGCAAGGCTGCGGCGGTTTCCTCCAAGACCGAAAGACGCCGCCCGCAAATCGCAATCCGCGCGCCCAATTGCAGATAGCGCCTGCCAATGGCGCGCCCCAAGCCGGTGCCACCACCGGTGATCAGCGCGCGTCGCCCCGCGAGCAACCCCGGCGCAAACAAGGATCAGGCGCCCTTATAGCTGGGCTTGCGCTTTTCGCGCATCGCCGCCAGCGCTTCCTTATGATCATCCGTGGTATGCGCCACCGCCTGCATCGCGGAAGACATTTCCAACACGGAATCGAGCCGGTTATTCCAAGCCTCCCGCAACAGGCGCCGCGCCATGCGCACGGCCTGCGGGGGATTGGCCGCAATGCGCCGCGCCAACGCGCGTGCCGCATCCAGCAATTCCGCATCCGGCACCACCTGAGACACCAGCCCATAGGCCAGCGCCTGATCGGCTGAAAGCGCATCACCGGTCAATGACATTTCGGCGGCCTTGGCGAAGCCCACCACACGCGGCAGCAGCCAGGCGCCGCCATCACCGGGAATAATGCCGAGCTTCACGAAGCTTTCCGCGAAGCGCGCGGATTGGCCGGCAATGCGCAAATCACACATGCAGGCCAAATCACACCCGGCACCCATGGCCGGGCCATTCACCGCCGCAATCACGGGGATTTCCAATTGTTCAAACATGCGCGGCAGGCGTTGGATGCCGTGGCGATAATAACCGCGCGCCTGGGCTGGCGTGCGTTCCGTGGAACCACTCGCAGCCTCACCCATGCGGCGCACATTGCCGCCGGCGCAAAAGGCGCTGCCCGCACCTGTCAGGATCGCCACACGCGCCTTCGCTTCCGCATCCAGCTTCATGAAGGTGGCAATCAGCCCATCCTGGGTTTCGGGATCAAGCGGATTGCGCGATTCAGGCCGGTTCAACGTGACCAGCGCGATATCATCCACAATTTCAACAAGTACGGGCGCTTCCATGGTGCCTTCCTTTCAAGATGGCGCGCAGGATGGAACGCCAGCGCCAAGGCGGCAAGATCAGCCAGGCCGCTTGGCACCCCGCATCACCGCCACCACACCAAGCGCCAGCACGCAAATCAGCACCAGCACGGTGAAGGTATCGCGAAAGGCGAGCATGGATGCCTGGGTCAGCACCACGCGCCCCAGATAATCCTGCGCCAAGGCCTGGCGAATGCCATCGGCGAAGCCTTCCTGCGCCAGCAGCCTTTCAGCATCACGCAGCCAATCGGCGGTATTGCCACGCCCTTCCTGCGTTGCCGTCAGCGCCTGGGCATAAAGCTGGGTCTGGCGTTCCAGATAGATGGACAGCAGATTGACGCCCATCGCCCCGCCAAATTGCCGCGCGAAATTGATGGCGCCCGAGCCCTGCCCGACCCAGTGCGGCGGCAGGGACCGCAAGGCGCCGGCATTCATGCTGGGCATGGCAATGCCAAAGCCAATGCGCCCAATCAGGATCCAAATCGCCAAAGTCCAAAACGGCGTATCGGTGCCAACATCCACCATCAGCCAGGTGGAATAGGCGAAAAGGATCAGCCCAATGCCAATGGGCAACCAGGGCTCGGTCTTATCCGCGATGCGTCCCGCGATTGGGAAGACCAGCAGAAGCATCAGCCCCGCCGGCATCAGCACAAGCCCCGCGCGTGTCGCAGAATAGCCCTGCACCGTCTGCACAAAAAGCGGCAGCAGATAGACCGAACCAAACAGCGTCGCGCCATAAACCAGCGCCACCAGCGATGAACAGGCGAACCCGCGCACAGTGAAAAGCCGCGGATTGAGCATGGCATAGGGGCTGCGCCATTCCCACCACACGAAGGCGATTGCGGCAGCAGCGGCGATGGAAAGCTCGGTCACGACCGCATCGGATTGCCAACCCTCGCGCTGGCCGCTGGAAAGGCCGGTCAGCAGCGCGAAAAGTGCGGTGATCAGCAGCAGAAAACCAGGCGCGTCAAAGCGCCTTTTGGTGCCTTCCCGCGCCGGGCCTGGCATCACAATCAGGCCCAGGATCAGGCCAATCACGGCAAAGGGAATGGCGAGGAAGAACACCGATCGCCAGCCAAAACCATCCACCATCAGCCCGCCGAATGCGGGCCCCAGCGCCGGTGCCAGTACCACGCCCACCGCGTAAAGCCCCATGGCGGAGCCGCGTTTTTCCGGCGGATAGACCATGAAAATGATTTGCATGCCCAAGGGCTGCACCATGCCCGCTGCGGCGCCTTGCAGGACACGGCCCAGAATCAACGTGCCTTCTTCCGGCGCAAAGCCCGATAGCAGCGACCCGAAAATGAAAATCAGCATTGCCGCCGAATAGGTCAGGCGAAAGCCAAAGCGATCCACCAGCCAGCCATTCAGCAACATGGTGCCGGTGACGGAAGCAAGAAACGCCGTTGCCACAAGCTGCGCGTGATCCTGCCCCATGCCATAGGCGCCCATGATTTCGGGCAAGGCGACATTGGCAATGGTGGAAGACAGAATCGTCGCAATCGTGCCGATCATTGCCGGGATCGTCACCATCCAGCGATAGGAATCGCCAAACCGCGCTGCCAGCACTGCCATTTCCGGCCCCGCCCATGACGTGCGAGGCGGTATCGGCGCGCCGGCGGTTGCCTCACTCACGGGCGGGGGTTTCCACCACCACCATCATGCCCGGACGCAGCGCGCCATTGGCCGGCGGATTTTCAAGCGCAATACGCACCGGCAGGCGCTGCGTGATTTTGGTGAAATTGCCGGAAGGATTGGGGCTTGGCAGCAGCGCGAATTCGCTGGTGGCGGCAGCGCCCACACGTTCCACGCGCCCGGTAAAAACGCGCCCTGGATAGGCATCCACCGTCACATGCACTTCGCGCCCGGGACGGAAATAGCGAATTTCGGTTTCCTTCACATTGGCTTCCACACGCACGCGGCGCGGGTCATGCACCAACATCACGCGCTGGCCGGGTGTCACGTATTCGCCGGGGTCCACGAAAACGCGATCCACCACGCCATCAAAAGGCATGCGGATGGTGCGGTCTTCAATGTCAATCGCGATGCGTTGGCGTTGGGCGGAGATTTCACGTTCCAGCGGTTCAAGCGCAGCGCGTTGATGGCGCAGTACACCCATTTCCTCCCGCGCGGCGCTGGCATTTGCCAATTGCGCCTCCGCAGTGCGGATATCGGCCGCCACGGCCAATACGCGTTGCGTCGCGGCTTCCAGCAAGGCGCGGGTCTGGTCATGGCGCTGGCGCGTGCCGCTGCCCGTGCCGATCAGCATATTCGCGCGTTCATATTCGCTGGCGGCAAAAACCCGATCCGCTTCCGCCGCCGGCAGCGCAGCGCGGGCGGCTTCCAGCCTGGCGCGCGTCGCATCCTCCTGGCTGCTGGTCAGGCGATCCACCATGGTGATGCGCGCATCAAGCTCTGCCCGGCGGGTTGCGATATTGGCGAGCCGCGCTTCCAATTCCTGCAAGGTGAGTGCTGAATCGCGGCTATCAATGCGGATCAGAAGCGCGCCCTGGCGCGGTTCATCGCCGGCAATCACCGGCAATTCCATCACCCAACCCGGCACGCGGCTGGCGAGTGCGATCATATCCGCGGCGATGCGCGCATCATCCACAATCACATGCGTGAAATGCCGATAAATCCACTGCCCCGCACCAGCGAGCAGCGCCAAGCCGGCGGTGATTGCGGCAGCCAGGCGCAGGCGGTTCAGCGCCGTATTGGGGCGCGCAGTCACCGGCGATGTTTTGGCGGGGCCGATATCCATCACGCACCGCCTTCAGTACGCGCCAGGCCCTGCGCCACGCGATCCAGCACCGAAAGGCACATGGCCAAGTCTTCCTCCGGGATGCCTTCCAGGATTTCGGCGCGCACGCCAGCGGCTTCGGCTTCAATCCTTTGCAGCACGGGGCGCGCGGCTTCGGTCAAATGAATGGTCTTGGCGCGGCGGTCCCCCGGCGCGGCGCGGCGTTCCACAAAGCCCTGCGCTTCCAACCAATCCAGTGTGCGCACCATGGTGGGGCCTTCCACCGCCAAGCGCCCGGCCAAATCCTTTTGCGTCACGCCATCGCCGCGCCGGGCGAGGCTGAGCAGCACCAGCCAACGCGATTCCGTGAGGCCAAAGGGCAGGATGCGTTGATCCAGCCGCACGCGCCAGCGCCGCGCGATCTGGGCAATGGCAACACCAAGCCGCCAACGCGCTTGGGAAATCTCTGACCCATCAGGCATGGGAAAAGGCTAATCCTGGAATGCCTAGGATGCAAATAGATAGCGCGCTATCGAATTCATAAAGGTGGAGCGAGCACCTTGTCCCGGTAATTGCAGAACCCCCGTGCTGGGCAGCGCCAGCATTCCGGCGCCCGCGCCTTGCAGATGTAGCGGCCATGCAGAATCAGCCAATGATGCGCATCGCGCAGCAATTCGGGCGGGCAGCGCTTGACCAAGCCCTCTTCCACCGCCCGCGGCGTCTTGCCGGGGGCAAGGCCCGTACGATTCCCGAGCCGAAAGATGTGGGTGTCCACCGCCATGGTATCCTGCCCGAAGGCCACATTCAGCACGACATTGGCGGTCTTGCGGCCAACACCCGGCAAGGCTTCCAGGGCAGCGCGATCCGCCGGCACCTCGCCGCCATGGCGTTCCACCAGCTGCGCCGCGAGCGCCGCAACATTGCGCGCCTTGGCCTGCCATAGCCCGATGCGGCGGATGAAGGGGGCGATCCCCTCAGCGCCCAGGGCGGCCATGGCGGCGGGGGTGGGCGCGGCTGCGAATAGCCCCGGCGTGCATTTATTCACCGCCGCATCCGTGGTTTGCGCGGATAGCACCACCGCCACCAGCAGCGAGAAATGATCCGAGTATAAAAGCTCCGTCTCCGGCGTCGGGTTGCCTTGGGCCAGGGCGCGCAGGAATGCCTCGGCCTGGTCGCGCGCCATCAGGCGGGCGCGGCGCGGCGCGCGGGCAGAACCGTGATCGGGTTTCGCTTTTGGCATGGTGCTTCGACGGCATTTTGACCTAAGTTAAGTCCCGATGACACCCCCCAGAGAAACCGTTCTGTTCGAAGCGATCTCCACCCCGCCGCAGAGCTTCACGCTGCGGGGCTTTCGCGTGCTGGCGGGGTTGTTGATTCTGGCGGCGGCGATTCCAGCGGCGGTGTTTTTCGCGCTTGGCGCCTGGCCGGTCCTGCCCTTTATCGGCGTTGAAGTGGGTGCGGTTTTGGCGCTGCTGCTGTGGCATGCGCGGGCATCGCGCCGCATCAGTGAAATGGTGCTGCTGACCGATGCCGGGCTTTCCATCCGCCATGTGGATCATCGCGGCCGCGTGGTGCGCAGCGTTCTGGATGCCTATTGGGCCAAGGTGGAATGGGATGAGGCCGCGCCGCGCGGCGGGCGGCTCTGGATCAAAAGCCGCGGCCGAACCCTGGAAATTGGTCGGCATCTCTCCGCGTCGGAAAAGGCGGAATTGGCTGAGGCGTTACGCGGCGCGCTGGCTCGCGCAAGGCGGCCGGATTTCGATAATCCGCAACTACGCGATCTTTAGCGCCTGACGCGTTCCACCCCGCCCTGGCGCGCATGGCCGCGCAGCGCCATGCAATCAAAATAGGTCCGGCGCTGCGTCGCGACGATTTCATTGCGCACGCGTTCTTCCTGCGCCTGAAAGCCAATGAAGATGCTGTGCCGCAAATCCCTGAGCGCCGGGTCGCGCCGGGCTTCTTCCCGGCAGGCCGCGGCGTCTTCGCTGGTATCGGGCGGGAAGATATCTTCGCGCGATTGGCTGGCGCAGCCCGCCACCGCCAAGGCCAACAGAAATGCCGCCGCTGTTTTCATGATGCCAACCAATCTTCGATCAACCGACGCGCAATGGAATCAACGCGCGGCAGGGAAAAGCCAAGCTGCTGATGATTGCGCAAATCATCGCGGCTGAACCAGCGCGCATCGCGCAATTCTTCGGGGTCAATGGTGATTTCCTCACTCAGCCCCTCGGCATGGAAGCCAAGCATGATGGAAGATGGAAAGGGCCAGGGCTGAGATGAATGGTAGCGCACCGCGCCCACCCGCACATTGGTTTCTTCCTGAACCTCTCGGCGCACGGCTTCTTCCAGGCTTTCGCCGGGTTCCACAAAGCCGGCGAGGGTTGAATACATGGTAGTATTCGGAAAGCGCTGCGAATGGCCCAGCAGGCAGGAATCGCCGCGCACCACCAGCATGATCACGGCGGGGTCGGTGCGCGGGAAATGCTGCGCATTGCAGACGGTACAGGTCATGACATGGCCGGCGCTGCGCGGTTCACAGACGCCGCCGCATACCCCGCAAAACCGATGTTTTGTCCGCCAATGCATCAGGCCGCGCGCATGCGCCAGCACGCTGGCTTCCCCCGGCGGCAGCAGCCCGGCCACCTGGCGGAGATCGGCAAAGCTGCCCATTTCCGCCGGCAGCAGGGGAATCGGGTCATCAGCCGTGGAGCAATCCACGGCGAAAACCTGCCTTCCTTCCCATTCGCCGAGCCATGCCCAGGGCCCGCCCGCCATGCGAAGCGCGCCGGCGGCCTCCCCGGTCAGCAAAACGGCCTGGGGGGCGCCTTCCGCCACGCCGCGCATCAGGCTGCGGGCGCGCCAGACGGGGGCGAAAACCGTGTTGGGGTCCGCCAGCGCCGCTTCAATGAAGGCGGCGTCATCGCGGCGATGGGATGCCCGGTCTAGCGGGCTGCCCGTATAGGCATTGGGTCGGCTGGCAGGGATGGAAAGCATGGGGCTGAACCTGCCACGCGGCCCGGCGTGGGGCAACTGAGGTGTTGTTGAGAGGATTTGAGAGTGAACTTAGCCAATCAAAAGCGCACCCCGAATATGCGGGAGATTTGTGCCGGATAACCCTGACTAAATAATTCAGGGTGAAGCTGACAGTAATATCGAACTGTCTTCGCCGGCAGCCCGGCCTCACCTGGCATACAGTCAAAGGATGGTCGGCGAGGCGCGGAGGGAAACATAACTTGTATGCGAGTCACAACAAATCCAATCGTATTATGATAGAAATCGAAATAAAATGTGGTTGACTTATCGTATTGCTGATTCAACGAACTTCCCGTTATATCACTTTGGACTTGCCCTGTGATGTCAGACGAGGCCGCTTGTAACTGGGCATCCTTTGAACGTTGACAAACAAGAAACGCACCCCTCCCCGTAAACTCGCTCGTGGCGTTCCGTAACTCACGGCGCACACACTCATTGAACGCATTTTCAATGGCGCTGAAGGTTCGAGGCGTTCCTCTTATGGTGTCGAGAAGGCCCTGAGCACGCGCCGTAAAAGGAGCGGAAACGGTTGAAAAGACCATTATCAGGAAGACGCTGAATAACCATTCAGTTAACTTCATTCTCGGTCCGCCTCCTCCGGAGGGCACAAACGTTATGGAGCCACTTAAACTAAAGGAGCGCGGTTAGAATAATCATCGGCGTCCGTGTACAGAGCGATGCGCGCCCACCGCCTGAGATTCCAAATCCATTCTTTCATCCGTTACCAAGCGACGCCCACTGTAAGGAGATATGCTAACGCCAGTCCGCGGTTTGACGCGCTTTCCTGCATGCTCCGCCTTTTTCATATGCTGATCGATCAAATCAGCATCCACCTGCGGATTTTTTTTCAGGATGACGGCTATGTTTAAGCGCTTCATTTCTCTTCCCTCTCAAGACGCCAAAGAACGATACTTAAAGCGGGTATGCACGGCACACTTGTGGCCCATCTTGACCATAAAATCCGTAAACAGGCCATGATAGCCGCGGATTAATCTGTGAACCTCGGGGTCTTGACCAAAGTCATCAATTTTTAGCTTCAGTTCCGTCCGAAGCTTCTCCATGGATATTCCTAATCCATGAGAATTCCATTTTTTGACATCGTTTAACTTGTCTGCCACTTCCTTCGCGCGTTTTCGACGCATTGCATCAGTGACCCTTATCATGCGAGTCTCAG
>JBIKWX010000181.1:0-7348 GCA_044356095.1 Roseomonas sp. | reverse complement strand
CTATCGTTGCGCCGGGCCAGGCGGCCTGCACCACCATGGTGCGGAAGGTAAAGGCCGGGTCTTCATTGCGGCCTAGGCGCAGAAATACCAGCGCGCCGGCAATCACCGCCACCAGCATGAAATAGACAACAAGCTGCGGCCGCTTGATGGACCATTCGGAAAGATTGGGCCCGATCACTGCGCGGCTTCCAGCAAGCGCACCTTCTGCCCGGGGCGCAGCGCCTGCACGCCCGCAGTCACCACCACATCCCCGCGCGTCAGGCCAGAACTGACAACCACCCGTGCCGGATCATGGCGCAGCACCTCAACGGGGCGCAGGGCGACGCTGCGCGATGCGGGGTCCACCACCCATACCGCTGGGCTCGCACCCTGGCGCGTCAACGCGCTGGCCGGGAGGGTATAGCCACCGCCGCTGGTGACCTCCATCCGCCCGGTCACGGTTGACCCGAGGCGCAACGCCGGCGGCGGATTACTCAGCCCGATACGCACCCGGAAGGTGCCGGTCACGGGATCGGCGCTTGGCGAGACTTCCCGCACGCGGCCTTGGGCGCTGACATTGGGGTCAAGCGTGAGTGCGACACTCACCACCACACCGGGCGGTGCCTGATCCTTGACCAGCGGCGGCACATCAAACACGCCATCCAACCCTTCCTGGCGCGCAAGGCGGATAATCATGCGCCCTGGGGCGACCACTTCGCCGGGTTCCGCCCCGCGGGCCGTCACCGTGCCGGGCGCATCGGCTACCAGCACGGTATAGCCCAGGCGGTTTTGCGCGATATTCACCTGGGCTTCGGCGGAATCCACCGCGCTGGTTGCGGTTTGCAATTGCTGCGCCGCCTGATCATAGCGCTGCCGCGTGCCGAAACCGGTGCGCAGCAATTCGCGCGCCCGGTGATAATTCGCATGGGTTTCGACCAACTGCGCCTCAGCCGCCAGAAGCGCCGCCCGCGCCGCCCGCAGGCTGTTTTCCTCTGTCGTTGGGTCAAGCCGCGCAATGACCTGCCCGGCCTCCACCCGATCCCCCACATTGACTAGGCGTTCCACCATGCGGCCATCAACGCGAAAGCCGAGATTGACTTCGGTTTGCGCCTGGATGGTGCCGGTCAGGGTGACGATGGTGCTTTCGGCCCGTTCGGCCACACTCACCACGCGCACCGGGCGCGGATCGGCGGCGGGCGGCGGGGGCGCCTGATCGCAAGCGGCCAGGGCCAAGGCCAGGACCAGGCATGGCAGCCCATAGGCGCCCGGAAAATCCCGCATCCTCGATCCCTCCAAATACATAAAGCGGTGCATGATTAACGCCTGAGTGGCGCAGCCGTATCGGCGGCGCGTCCCGTTGGTGCGCTCTGCGTCCCGGCGGTGCTTGGTATGATGCTTTCCATCCTCTCTCGCATGTATGGAAAGAATGGGTTCGATGAAATGCGCAATAGGGAATCCAGGCTCATCACCAGGACGCCATTTTCGCCTCGCGGCGCGATGGTGCCAAGCCTGACGCCAAAGTGATCCTGGGCCGACGGCGCGAGACCATAGAGCCCATCTTCCACCGGGAAGGGCAAGGCCACATGCGACAGCGAGAAAAGCCCCGCCGGCCAGGCAAGCCCCAGCGCCCGGGCAGTCTGAGCGGTTTCGCCGGCCACAGTGCGGCGCGCTTCCACCGAGAGGCTATCCGGCGCGGCATTGGTCACAAGGGTCAGGCTGAAGCCGCGCGGTGCGGGCGGCATGGCGGCAAGGGCCGCATCCGCGCCAGGGCTCAGCATGGGGCCAAGCCGCGCTTCGCGATTGAGGTCAAACAAAACCAATTCACTCCGGCCTGTGGGCAAAAGCGCATGCAAAGTGGTGATCACGGCGCGGGTGCTGACCGTGGAATCCGCGACCGATTGGAAAGTCAGGATCGGCGGCAGGTTTTGCAGCCGGCCTGCATCCGTCACGCGGCGGAGCCGGGCTTGCACCTCGGCGGTCAATTGATGGGATTGCCGCGCGGCATTGACCGGGAAGGAATTGAATTTGAAGGGGTTGAATTCCGGCAGCACGGAAAGCCAGGCCGCCCCCGCAAAGGCCGGCAGCAGCGCCGGCAGGCCCGCGAGCCCCGCAAAACGCGCAAAAGGTGTCACGCCCACCATGGGGGAGAGCAGCACAAGCTGATCCGGCAAAGCCGCACCACCCGCTTCCGCTTCTTCCAAAGCATGGCGCAACACCAGCGCGCCACCATTGGAATAGCCGACCAGATGCAAGGGCAGGCCAGGTGCGCGGCGGCGCGCTTCGCGCACCGCGAGTCGCGTGGCGGCGGCCCATTTCGGCCAGGTGGCGTCCGTCAGCCCCGCCGGCACGGTTCCATGGCCTGGCATGCGCGGCGCAATGGCAATGAAGCCCGCTTCGGCATAAAGCTGCGCCACATGGCGCATGCTGAAGGGCGCATCTGTCAGGCCATGCACCAGCACCACGGCACCCCGAGGTGGGGCTTGCGGTTCCAGAATGAAGGATCGGTTCCAATCCTGTGCGAAGCGGGTCGGGTTGAGCGGGCTTGCCGCATCATAGCGATTGCCGGGGCCACGATCTTCCACCGGCAGGCGTTCGGAGACTTTCTGCCGGACGAAATCAAAGGCGCGCGCTTCGGCCGCCATGTATCCGGCCCAATCCGTCGCATCCAGCGCTGCCGCATCCAATTCGGGCGGCACCTTGGTATGCCAGGGGCGCAAATCAGGGCCGTGATAGACATCCCAGGCGCGCAGCGCGATACCTATCGCCAGCAGCACCGCCACCAGAATCAACGCCTGCTTGCCGAAGCCCTTTACCCAACGCAGCAGCATCCGGCACCTCCGAAAGACAGAAGATGAGCGCCTTGCCCCGTCCCCTGATTGTTTTGCTCTCGCTCACCTGCGTGGTCATATTGGCGGCAGGGCTTTCGGCAGCGCAAGCCGTGATCGCGCCGATTGTCTTTGCCTTCTTCGCCATTGCGCTGGTCTGGCCGCTGCAAGGTGCTTTGCAAAAACGCATTCCCGCGGTGGCGGCGCTGCTGGTGACCATGCTGGTCACGCTGGTGACATTGCTTGGCCTGGCCTGGCTGGTCGCCTGGGCCTTTGGCCGCGTTGGTTCGCATATTGTTTCGAATGCAGCGCAACTTCAGGCGTTCTATGCGGCGCAGCTTGCCTGGGCGGAAGCGCGCGGCATTGATGTGGCGGGCACCATCGCCGCGCAATTCGATGCGCGCTGGCTCGTGCGTCTGGCGCAGGGCGTGCTGGCGCAGCTGCGCGGCACGCTCAGCTTCATTCTGCTGACGCTGGTGTTTGTACTGCTCGGCCTTTTGGAGGTTGGCGCGGTCAGGTCGCAAATGCTGATCATGCGGCACAATACGCCGACAGCGCTGCTGCGCGCGGCGGAGCGAATCGGGGCGAAGCTGCGCGCCTATATGCTGGTGCGCACGCTGGTATCGGTGGCGACCGGCCTCGTGGTTTGGGCCTTTGCCGCGATTATGGGGCTGGAACTTGCCGCCGAATGGGGCGCGATTGCGCTGGTGTTGAATTACATCCCCTTCCTCGGGCCGCTGGTCGCGACACTGTTCCCAACACTTTTCGCGGCGCTGCAATTCGGGTCCTGGGGTTCGGCTTTGATGGTCTTTGCAGGGATGCAGGTGATGCAGTTTCTGGGCGGCAGCTATATCGAACCGCGGCTGGCGGGGCGGAACCTCGCTGTCTCGCCGTTTCTCGTGCTGGCTTCGGTCTTTATCGGTGGGTTCCTCTGGGGCGTGCCGGGCGCCTTTATCGGCCCACCGGCGCTGATTGCCGCGCTGACGCTTTGTGAG
The DNA here is from genome assembly GCA_044356095.1 of Roseomonas sp. GTDB lineage: Bacteria > Pseudomonadota > Alphaproteobacteria > Acetobacterales > Acetobacteraceae > Neoroseomonas. The sequence goes on along the minus strand of JBIKWX010000181.1, from coordinate 3,549 downwards.
GAATTCCTTGCCGCGCGGCCTTTTGCCGCGCTGCTGTCGGGGAAGGAAGCGCGCGAGTGATCTTTCAGATGCCCGCAAGCAAGGCATCCAGATCAAGTGAGGAATGCTTGCCAAGCGCTACAGCGTGATCGCGCAGGAACGCGTCTCCCGCCTGCCGCCCGGCATCGCGGAGCCATTCCAGAAAGGCCCATTCGGCATTGAGCTTGGAAGAATAGCCAAGGTCCACCATCACATCATTGCGCACCATATGGAGCCGCATGCGCGCCCAGGCCGCGCCTTCGCTATCGCCTGCATCAGCAACCTTACGGAGCAGTGCCATCATCTTGAGCTCCTTTAGCGCCACCGCGTTGAAGGAGATTTCATTAACGCGATCCAAAATATCACGCGCGCTGCGCGGCAGGCCGGGGCGGTCAATCGGGTTGATCGGGATCAGGATGGTGTCATCCGATTCCAATTCCGTAACTAAAGGCACCAGGGTTGGATTGCCGGCAAAGCCGCCATCCCAATAGGCTTCGCCCTCAATTTCCACCGCCTGGAAAAGCTGCGGCAGGCAGGCGGAAGCGAGTAGCGCTTCCACCCCCAGATCGGCATTGCGGAAAACCCGCGCCCGGCCCGTGCGCACATTGGTCGCCGTCACAAACACCTTGATCGGTCCATTGCGAAGTGCCGCGAAATCCAGGCAATCCGTCAGCACATCCGCGAGCGGATTGCCGCCCACCGCCGGCACATCATAGGGCGAGACCATGCGCGCCATCAGATCCATCATCAGAAAAGCCGGCGAGTTATCCAGCGTCCAGCGCCCGAGCATGATATCCACCGGGCCGCGCTGAAACGGGCTGAAGCGCGCAGCCTTGGAAACCTTGCGCCAGAAGCCCTCAAGCGCCTGGCGCGCGCCATCCCGGCCTTCGCGCGCATAGCCGCAGGCCATGATTGCGGCATTCATCGCACCGGCTGAGGTGCCGGAAACGCCCTCAATCTCCAGCCAGGGTTCCTCGAGAAGCCTGTCCAAGACCCCCCAGGTAAAGGCGCCATGCGCGCCACCACCCTGCAGGGCAAGGTCAACATTGACGGTTTCGCGGCGGGCCATGGCGGGCTTCCTTTCGGACGGGTGGGGGGGGGCGCCCCCCGTGGGGCTGCCGATCCCGCACCCCTTTCAGCCCAGGCGATGCTGCACTGCAATAGAGAAATCCTGGCGCGCCTAAGCCCCGCGTCCCATCAGCATACGGGGCGTTTCACGGAAGCGCCTGAAAAGTTAAGAATTCCTTGGCTTCTCGCGATCTTTCCTGTAGATTTCCCATAAGGGGCCGGGCTGCTGGTAAAAGGTCAAAGCAAATGCTGGAGTTTGGGCGCTTTCAGGCTGCGCGGGCGGCGGGGGTTGTGGCGGGCGTTTTGCCGTCCGACACCGCGCGTGCCGCGCCGTTGCAATGCCTGCATGAGACAACCCGCCACCTGCCGCCGAGGGCGCAATTCGACGCCTGGCGCGATGCCAATGCCAGCTTTCTGAACCACCACATCCCGCCAGCCCGCCCCGAAAGCTATGAGGCCGAGGCAACGACCTGGAGCTTTGGTCGGCTGGCGCTGACCAAGGCGGAGACCCCAGGTGGCGCCTATAGCCGCTCCGCCGAATGCCTGCGTCGGGATGGCTTGGATCATTGGTGCTTTTCCATGGCCCTGCAGGGCAGCCGGGTGCATCGCGCGCGTGATCACGTCACCATGATGCAACCAGGGCAGATCATGCTGGATTCGCTGGCGCAGCCTTTTGAGGTAGCGCGCACCCGGTCTTCCTGGCTGTTTCTGTATCTGCCGCGTGATTTGCTGCCGGAAACCAGCCGGCTTGGCTATGATTCGCGCATGTTGAACACGCCTGAAGGCCGCCTATTGGCTGACCATCTGCGGCTGCTCTCGGCGGAATTGCCGCGCATGACCGCGCCCGAGGCAGAACGCATGGCCGAAGCCACCCAGGCCATGATCGCCCTTGCCGTGACGCCCGGTACGGGTGCCGAACAGGCCATATCGGGTCCGGTGGCGGCGGCGCAGATCATGCGGCTCAGGGCGCTGATCCGCGCCAATTTGGGGTCGGCCACCTTTGGACCGGCGCGGCTTTGCCGGCTGGCCGGGATTTCGCGGTCTCAGCTTTATCGGTTGTTTGAGATGCATGGCGGGGTTGCGCTTTGCATTCAGCGAGAGCGGCTGGCTGCGGCGCATCGCGCCCTGTCCAACCCGGCTGATCCGCGCAGCATTTCGGAAATCGCCGAATCGGTCGGGCTTTTCGATCCTTCCAGCTTCAGCCGGATGTTCCGCCGGAGCTATGGGATTTCGCCCCGCGAATTGCGCCTTTCAATTAGCGCGGGCACGCATGCGGCGGGCAGCCATGTGCCGGCAGCGGCCTGGCAGGCGGGGAACTTCCCGGCATTGCTGCGGATGCTGTAAGAATTCAGTTGATCTCAGTCCGATACCGCGGTGAAGCCCTGATTTCGTTGGTGGGCGCACAAGGATTCGAACCTTGGACCCGCTGATTAAGAGTCAGCTGCTCTACCAACTGAGCTATGCGCCCGGCGACCAGGGCAAACCCAGGCGCAACCAAGGCGGGCTTCATACCGCCCGGGACGGTTTTGTCCAGCCCCTCAGCCGGCGGCGGCCATCATCTGCCGCCCGTGGATGAACCCATAGGTCGGGAAATGCGTCCCGCCGAAATCATCCGCCGGCGGGTACCAAACCCGCACCAGGGACCAATCCCCGCGGGGGGAGACATCCAGCACCGGCTGGTCCCGCGCGATCTGTCCTCGCGCCCGACCGCTGGACCAGTTCGCATGATCCACGCGGATTTCGCGGGCGGAAACTACGCGCGAGACCACCGCCAAATGCCCCTGCGGGTTCCGGCTGGTACGCTGGAAAACAAGCACACTGCCGGGTTGGGGTGCTCCAGACCGCTCATATTGTCCGGCCGCTGCGTGCCACCATTGCCAGGCATCACCGGCGATACGCAGCCCCGAACGCTCCCGCGCGAAGGGCACGCAGGACATATCTCCGCCCGTATAGCCCGGCACGCCGGAACGCGTGCCCATGCGCCCGGAAGCGCAGCCGGCGAGTGCGAATAACAACCCCACCGTGACCATGCGGCGCATGATCGCGAACCCCCTACTTTTGCCCCAAGCAGAATTCTAGCAAAACCATCACGATTTGCATCGAAAAAACGCAACAAAAAAGGCGCCCCGTCACCAGGGGCGCCCCTTCAGAAAAACCCAGCGATCACACTGGGGTGAACATGAAAGCCGGCGGGCCATCCCCCTGGGTCGGTTTGAAGACCAGTTTCACCTTCTGGCCGATCTTCAAACTATCCAAATCGCAATCCACGATATTGGTGAAAACGCGGATGCCTTCATCCAGTTCCACGTAAGCGACGCAATAGGGTTCCTTGGTGCGCATTACGGTGAAGGTATAGATGCTGCCCGTGCCCTTGGCTTCCACCAATTCGATATTGTTGGAAAGCGTGAAGGGCGAACAGCCGCGCGGATACCAGAAGAACTTGCCGGTATCATTGCATTTGCC
>JBIKWX010000180.1:0-7370 GCA_044356095.1 Roseomonas sp. | reverse complement strand
CCGCGTCGGGCGCAGTATCTCGGGCCAGGCATATTCAACCATGGCTGCTATCCCCGCACCGTTTCATAAGCGCTGCCGCCGCGGCGAATGGCGTCCAGCGTCATGCTTGATGACTGCCGCGCAATCTGCCCGGCCAAAATCCGCAGCCGCGCCTCCACCCCCGCATCCGCGCCGCGCGCATCAATCGCGATGGAGGTATTGATCGTGGTCGCACCCGGTGCGCTGCCATTCGGCAGCACCGTGCCGGTCTGGCGCGGCACGAACCATTCCGGCCCGCGCTCACCAACGATATAGGGCTGCCCTGCCGCGACCGGGCCGCCCTCGGCGCGGAACAAGCCGCCAAGCGCATTGCCAATATCGGCCAGCCAATTGCCGACCCCAAGGCCCGACAACCCGGACGAGACCGCATTGCCCAAGGGTTCCGTAATCGTGCGCCGGGCAATGATGCGCGTGATATCCTGCAACAACCCCTTCAGGATCTGCGACAGTCTTTCGCCACGCACAATCGCGTCCTCAAAGGCCGAGGAAAAGGCAAAGCCCAGATCGCGCGCGGCATCGCGCGTATTCTCCGTGCTGCGTTGCAGGCGGCGTTCCGTCTCCTCCAATTCACAAAGCGCGCGGTCGGCCTCACGCCCGATGGTCTCGGTGGGGATGGGGCGGCCAGCGCGCTCGGCACGCTCCGCCAAATCTCCCAGCCGTTCCAGGCGGCGCTGATAGCGTTCATAGGCATTCTCATTATCCAGGATCAGCCTTTCGCGTTCGCGCAGCAGATCATTCAACTCACGTTCTGCCGCACGATCAGCGGGCGGGATGGCCGCCACACGCCGGGTCGTGCCTTCAATACGGCGCAGCGCCTCATCACGTTCCTGCAGCGCCAGGGTTTCAAGCCGGCTGCGATCCGCGGCGGTGATGCCACCAGCGGCCTCGGCCTCACGCAGGCGGCGGACGCGGTCCTCATATTCGCTATTGATGCGAAAGCGGTCATCGAGCGCGCGGCGCAATTCCTCGGCATCCGCACCGGCGCGGCGGCGGCGAGCATCGGCTGCTTGGGCAGCGGCGCTTTCCGCCTCGCGCTGCTGCCTTTCGCCGGCGGCCTGTTCACCGCGCGTGATTTCCTCAGAGAGTTCCTGATACTGGCGGCGCAATTCCTCCAGCCGGGCGGCGCGATCCACCCCGGCCTGTTGCTGCGCGGTGCCGACCAGGCCGCTGCGGATGGTGCCGCGCCGTGGTTCGGCCGGCTGGCTTTGGCCTTCGATTTCAGCCTCAAGCCGCGCGATTTGCGCGCGCAGTGCCGCGGCCTCTGCCCGGCGCGCGGCCTCCTGCTCGGTGGGCAGCAAAAGGCCGGAGCCACGCCGCACGCCATCCAGCACGCGTGCCGCGCCGGACAGCGCCTGGGCCAGCGTATTGGAAAGACCGATGGCTTGATCGAGCCGGGCAAGGAATTGATCCGTCGCGACGGTGAGCTGGCCAAAGGCACGCCCCACCGAAAGCGGCGCACGTTCAAATTCGCCATTCAGTTTTTCAACGGCGCCCAGCAGTGCGGGGAAAACCGTATCGGCGGTGAGCTTGCCCTCGGAGCCGAGCTTGCGGAGTTCACCGATGGAAACGCCAAGCTCGCGCGCCAGCGCCTGCGCAAGGGTTGGCAGGCCTTCCAGGATAGAACGCAGTTCATCGCCTTGCAGCGTGCCAGAAGCCAGGGCCTGGGCCAGCTGCTGGGTGGCGGAGGAGATTTCCTGCTGCGAGGCGCCCGAGGCGATGGCGATGCGCTGCAAGCCGCCAACGAGCGTTGCGACCTGATCCGAAGTGGCACCAATTTCCCGCGCGGCGATGGAAAACCGCGCGAAGGCATCCACGCTTTCACGCACGGCGACGCCGGTTTGCAGGCTATCCTGATAGAGCCGGTCATAGATTTCCCCGGCGCGTTCCACCGAACGAAGCGCGGTATTCAGCCGCCCCATGGATTGCGTCAGCGCATCGCCGGCCACCACCACTGCGCGCAGCCCGGCAGCCAAGCCCGCGATCTGCACGCCGCGCACCGCGATATCCAGCAAATCCAGCGCGCGAGAAGCACGTTCCGCCCCGCCCTGAATGCGCGCGAGGGAGCGCTGGCCGGTTTCACCAACCTCACGCAATTCCTGCTTTACGCGCGCGGCGTCGTCCAAAGACAGGCGCACCGAGACGCGGCGGGTGGCGTCAGCCATGGGGCGTTTCCTCCCTGCCGCGTGTGGCGATGCCTTCCGCCATGCCGATGCGGAGCGCCATCAGCATTTCCGAAGCGGCCCAGCCCTGCGCGCCGAGATCGCGCGCGGCGGCAAGCGCATTGGCGATATTGAGCGTGATGCCTGCCATGCCGGCCTCAGCGCAGGCGGTGCCGGCGGCCCAGCAGGCATGGGCTTCGACGCTGAGCGGTGCGTGTGCCGTATAGGGACAGCTATCGCCGCAATCGCGCGCGATGGCCGCGCAGCCGCGACAATATTCGGGCCCGCTGCCGAAATACCATGCGGCGCGAGCCCTTAGCCGTTTCCCTCAGTGGCCACGGCGGCGACGGGGGTGGTGGCGCGGTCCCAGAAGGCGGCTGCGATGTCGTCAAGGTCTATTAGGCGCTCGACCGCATCGGGGGAGAGCGGCAGGGGCTTGCCGGAGGTGTCGCCGATGCCTTCCCAGGCGAGGATGGCGTGGCGAGCCAGCGCCTTGACCAAGAAGGCGAAGGCCAGGCCACGCGCCATGTCGGGGTCGAGGTCGGGCTCGGCTGCGCGTTGGGCGCTGAGGCGGCGGGCGGAGGCTGCCTGGGCGGCGGCCATGACGGCGGTAGTGACCGGGCGGATTTCCACGCGGACACCGCGTGGGAGGGCGAGCCAGTAGGGGGTGGTGGGGAGGTCGAGGATGAGCATGGAAATTGGCCCCTTCATGTGTTATGTACGTTATGCAGTTTAAGGAGTGCAACCGATGCCCGAGCCTATGCTCAAGGTTGGTGCTGCCGAGGCCCAGCGGAATTTCGGCCTCTATCAGGACAAGGCGCTGATCCAGCCGGTTGCGATCACCCGCAATGGCCGCACGCGCACCGTGATGATCTCGATCGAGGAATATGAACGTCTCAAGCGCCGCGATCGCCAAGTGTTTCGGACCGAGGACGCCCCGCAAGATGTCGTGGACGCTATCCTGAACGCAGAGATCCCGGAGGATGCCAAGCAGTTTGACCATGAGGTCCGATAGTGGCCCTCTTCCAGGTGTCGGCGACGTTCTGCGCTACGCTTACCTTTGGAGCCGCGAGCACGACCGCGGCCAGGAAGAAGGTGCGAAGGATAGGCCCTGCGCGGTCGTGATGCTCATCCGGCGTGACGATGGCACGGACGAGGTGGCCGTGCTGCCGATCACCTCGAACAAGCCAGAGGTTGATGGTGCCGGTGTCGAAATCCCGACCGCAACACGCGCCCGACTAGGTTTGCAACGTGAGCCCTGCTGGGTTGTGGTGAGCGAGTTCAATTTGTTTCGATGGCCCGGCCCTGACCTACGGCCGCTTGAGGCTGGCGAGGGGTCTTTCGTGTTTGGGCGGTTGCCAAAGGAACTGGTACTGCGCATCCGAGAGGCCTTTCGAGACTGGCGCGCGCGCGGACCCACGCGGATGGTCCGTCGGACCGATTAGGGGATCATCTGTGGCTGACCAGGAGCCTTCTATTTCTGGTGACGGGCTGGATCTCCACGCGGACGCCGCGCGGCAGGGTGAGCATAAAATTCTCCTGTCAGGAATAACGCCGCCCTTGAACGGCGCATCATTTTGATGCAAATATACGGCATGCCGAATGCCTCCCCTGCCGTCCGACCGGGTGTCACTGTCCGCCTCGAGCCCGAGGCACATGCACGCCTTCAGCAAATCGCCAAGGCCGAACATCGCTCGGTCGCTGCGGTGCTGGAGCTGCTTGTCGAGCGTGAAATCCGGGCGCGCGACGAAGCCGAGCGTACGATCCGCCTGCATGTGGCGCCGGAACTCCAGGGTCAGCCTTTCAGCGAACCCGATCGTCGAGCGGGCGAGAGCGACAAGAGTTATGCTCGCCGCAAAAAGACCATCGACGCGTTGTTTGGCCGCTGAAGCGGCGTGGCAGATTGCCCGATCCCGTCCGGGTGCTTTGTCTGGACCATGTTCCCGTTTGGTCCGCCGGATCCGCCTGACCGGCCCGGGCCAGTGCGGCACATCGCCTATGTGCTGGCTACTGACAGTAAGCCAAAGGTGCCAATGCTACTGCTCGCCTACACAAGTTCTGGGCCATGGCGCGGTGCCACGGGCCGGCTACCGCTTGGCGTGATGGAGTTTGACGATGCCGCGGCCCGCGCGGTCGGCCAGAAGCCATTCCATATTGATTTACGCTGCCTTGCGCAGGTGCCGCTGGCAAAGCGCTGGTTCCCTGATCTCAGCCAAACAGGCTTCGGCATTATCGGCACCGCAGGTGCGCGGCTCCGCGAGCGGATTGATGTGATGCTGAGCGATTTGGTAACCAGGAACCGTGACCTGATTGAAATGCGCGGGCCGAGATAGGCGATGCGCGCAGCACTTAGCTTACTTAAACAACAGGAGGCGCGTCGCGCTGCCTTCACCGAGATGCTTGAGCGTGTCGCACGTGAGGCCGATGAAAAAGGTTGGCTTACCGCCGAAGAAGTGGATGCCGAACTTCGAGAGATCATCGCGCAAGCCAAATCCGCGAGGACAAAAGGAGCTTGAAGGCGAAGGCGGCGCCTCACCCATACTCTGTCCCCGCCTGCTGATTCCTCAACACCACCGTCATCATCCGCTGCGCCGTCGCGTTGAACGCAGCGCGGAATTCAAAACTCGCCTCCACCCCCGCCGGCCCTTCGATCGGCGTCTTGGCCAGCGCCAGATAAACCTCATGCAGCGTGATCGTCAGGCTACGATTGGCATCCATCGTGAAAGCCATGGCGAATTCCGCCGGCGTGCCGCCCTGCGCCTGCGCTAGCAGCACCGTATTCTCAAACCGCACCGTGATTTGCCCGGTACAGCGCGCGATACCCGGATCCACACCCTCCACCTTCCGGTCAGCGCGGATCGTGCGCACCGTCTCCATCCCATTCGAAAAACTGAGCCGCGCGCCGGTCACTTGCGCCAGCGCCGCACCAGCGCGCGTGATGGAACCCTGCGCCTTGTTAAAGGCCGTAAAGGCAGCGCCGCTTGGCGTGCCGCCGGAACTCGCCGCACCGCGTAGCGACCCCTGGCCCAGCAGCCCAATCGTCGCCCTGGCAGCACCGGTGGGCGTGAAATCCATCTCCAGCGTATCAGCGCGCACGCCCGTGCAAACATCGTAATTCGGCACATCGGGATAGCCAATTTCGATACTGTTCGAAGGCAGCGCCGCAAGGCCCGAGCCAAAGCTATGGATGAAATTCGGGCTGGTGCCGCTGGTAGTCGGTGGGCCGAACAACAAGCGCAGCCAATGCCCGAAATTGATCAGATCAATCGGCACCACCGCCTGGCCCGCCACCGTGACCGTATCCAATAGCGGCGCACCGGTATCCCGATTGCCGCCAATGCCAATCACATCCGCATCCAGCAGCGGCTGCTCCGCGCCCAGGTTGCAGGACAGAAAGGGCATGCGCCGCCAATTACCACTTGGCGCGGTGCCATAGCTGGCCTCGGGAATCATCAGCAGGCGCGCATTCGCACCAATGGCACGGGGCATGAGGTTTCTCCTGGTGGGCGATCAGGCCAGCGGTGAGCCGGTGGCGGTAAAGAACAAGGCAACAGGCAGGCTCGCGGCACGCGCGCTGGCCGCGCCTTCGAATTCAACATCCTCGATATCCGCGCTGCCTGGCTGCGCCCATTCCACCGCGCCACCCAGCATGGGATCGGCAGTGATGGCGGTGGCGATGGTAACCAGCAGCGCATCCAACAGCGCATTATCCGCCGCCAGCACTTCGATTTCCGCGCGATGTTCAATGGCAAAGGCAAGTGGCGAGAGTATGGGCGTTTCGGAGACACTCTCCCCATCGCGCAGCACCACCAGCCCGCCCGAGGGCAGGCGCAGCGGCACGGTCTCATTGCGGCGGATGACAGGCACTGGGTTGCGCGCGGCCAGGCTGGCGTTCAGGCGCGCCAACAGGGCGGTCAGGGCGGTCTCACGCAGGCTCATCGCGGCCTCCCTGCCTCGGCGGCCCAGGCCGCCACAAAGCGCCCGGGCAGGCGCCGCAGGCCACGCTCCGCCGCGCCCTTTACGTCGAGCCGCTTGGTGAGCTTCACCTGTGGCAGCAGCAGGAACATTGGCACCATGCCGCGCGCGAGTAGACCGCGTGCCCAGGCCTCTCGGCCCCGGCGATGGGCGGTGCCGACCTCGGTGACACCCCCGGCAATCAACCTCAGGCGCTGCCGGCGCCGCCCGGCCTGTTCCCCGGCGCGGAGTGGCAGGCACCAGACAAAGCCGCGCCCGGATTTGAACGGCCGCAGAAACGCCTGGCCCGAGGCCACCATCTGCGCCGGCGTCACGCGCATGCCTTTCTCGCCCCGCCCGCGCCTGCCACGCGCGGCGTTAAAGCCGGTGGGGATAGCTAAGAATTTCCGCCCGCCCTTGGCGCGGATCAGCGCGCCACGCTCAAAGGCGTCAATCACCTTGGGGACCTTGGTGAAGACCAACCCAGCAGGACGTAGTGACTGGCCCGTCCGAGGAAACACCATGGACCGCCAGGCATTGGCGATGCCGCGCGCATTGCCGGCAAAGGCGGTGGTGACTTGCTGGCGGAGTTCGGCTTTGACCTCGGCGGTCTCGGTGCGGATGGCGGCCATGGCGGCGCGTTCGCCCGCGCGTACCTCCTCCGTGAGCATCTTGCGAAGATCGCCGACGAGTTGTGCACCAAGCCTCATGCCGTGTGCCTATCGCTGACAAAAGACGCGCCAGGCCGTACCGCTGGCGTCGCGTTCGGCATGGCGGACGGTGAGCACTTCGTTGCCAATCGAGAAACTATCGCCAGCCGCGATATCAGGCAGGGTGGCGATGGCGAGCGAGAGAATATCGCTGGCCGAAATCACCTCTGTGCCGAAAGCATCCGCCATGCGGTCGGGCGAGGAACGCAGCACGCGCAGGCTGACCGGCGCGCCGATGCCGCCCTGGCGATACTCAACATCACAGCCCAGATGTGGATCGGCGATCAGGCTTACCATGGCGGTATCGAAGGCGCTCATCGTTTCAGCACCTCGACAATGCGCGGCAGCGTCTTTTCGGCGGAACGGCCAATGACGTAACCACCGAGCCCGATCTCCACGATGTTCCAGAGCTTGAGTGCCTCAGCCTCACTGATCCCAGGCGCGGACCAGCCGAGCCAGCGCAGCACGATCAGCAAGCCAAAGGTGATCATCATCAACGGCCGCCAGC
>JBIKWX010000179.1:0-7389 GCA_044356095.1 Roseomonas sp. | reverse complement strand
TCCTTGACGCCGGGCACGGTCTGGATGGTTTCCACCACGAAAAGCCCGATATCGCGCCCCGCTTCCAGATAGAATTTCCCGAGCAGATCATATTGGCCGGAAATGGAATGCATTTCCGAAAGCTCGGGAATGCCATCGGCCATCTCGCGCGCCACGCGATAGGCTTGGCCCATCTCGCATTTGATCATCACGAATATGGCGCGCATGGCATTGGCCCTCCTGGAGCCAGCATATGCTAACGCGGAACCCGCCCCGCGGGAAACGCGCCCGCACCGCAGGCCGGGTTAATTTGCAAAGCGCATGGCATTATGACTAAGTTTTGGGCGAAAAATCGCCCAAAAGCCGGTCGGGTGCCCTCTCCAGGCGGCATAGGGCTTGCTTAACAAGGAACATGGTTTTGCCCCCTCCTGCCCCAGATCACGGCGGCGCCGCCCAGCCTTTGCTCGAAACCCGTGGCCTCCTGAAGCATTTCCCCATCCGGGGTGGCCTGTTTGGTCGCCAAATGGGGGAGGTGCGCGCGGTGGATGGCGTCTCCCTCACTGTGCGCAAGGGGGAGACCTTGGGCATTGTGGGCGAAAGCGGCTGTGGCAAATCCACCACCGCCCGGCTGCTGATGCGCCTGCTCGACCCCGGCGCGGGGGAGATGATTTTTGATGGTGAACCGGTCGGGCGGGATGATCTGGGCGGCGGCATATCGCTGAAGGAGTATCGCCGCCAGGTGCAGATGGTGTTTCAGGATTCCTACGCCTCCCTGAACCCTCGCCTGCCGATTGAAGACAGCATCGCCTTTGCCCCTGAAGTGCATGGCGTGCCGGTGGCCGAAGCGCGCGAAAGGGCGCGGGAATTGCTCGCCGCCGTGGGCCTGGCACCCGCACAATTCGCCCGGCGCTACCCGCATGAATTATCCGGCGGTCAGCGCCAGCGGGTGAATATCGCCCGCGCACTCGCACTCCGCCCGCGTCTCGTTATTCTGGATGAGCCGGTCTCCGCGCTTGATAAAAGCGTGGAGGCGCAGGTGCTGAACCTGCTCGTGGATCTCAAGGAAAGCTTCGGCCTGACCTATGTTTTCATCAGCCATGATCTCAATGTGGTGCAATATATCAGCGACCGCGTGCTGGTGATGTATCTGGGCCAGGTTGCGGAAGAAGGCCCGGTGGATGAGATTTATGCTCGCCCGGCGCATCCCTATACCCGCGCCCTTTTGGCATCGCGGCCTTCCATGGACCCGGCGCAGCGCCGCACTGAACCGCCGCTGACGGGCGACCCGCCCAACCCGGTGAACCCGCCTTCCGGCTGCCGTTTCCGCACCCGCTGCCCCTTTGCGGAGGCGATTTGTGCTGACATCCCACCCGTCGCCGCCACGCTCAGCCCCGGCCATACTGCCGCCTGCCATATGGCGCTGCCCGGTAGTGGCCACAGCAAGGCCGGGGGGATGGCAGCATGAGCGCGGCGTTGAAACCGGCCAATGAGGCACCGCTGATCCGGCTGCGCGACCTGCATGTGAAATTCGAAAGCCGCGACCGCACCGTGCATGCGGTGAATGGCGTTGATCTGGACCTTGCCGCCGGGGAGGTGCTCTGCATCCTGGGCGAATCAGGGTCCGGCAAATCCGTGACGCTCCGCGCGCTGATGAAGCTTTTGCCAAAAACCACGAAGGTCACGGGCGAAATCCAGGTGGCCGGGCGCGATGTGCAGGCCATGAATGAAGGCCAGCTTGCCGATTTCCGCGGCGGCGATGTGGCGATGATCTTCCAGGAACCCATGACGGCGCTCGACCCCGTGTTCACCATCGGGCGGCAGATTGCGGAAACCGTGCAGCGCCATGAGGGCGCCAGCCGCAGCGCCGCTGATGCGCGGGCGCTGGAATTGCTGGAATTGGTGCAAATCCCCTCGGCCAAGCGGCGGCTTTCGGCCTATCCGCATGAATTATCCGGCGGGCTTCGGCAGCGCGCCATGATTGCGGTGGCGCTTGCCTGCCGGCCCAAGCTGCTGCTGGCCGATGAACCGACCACGGCCTTGGATGCCACGGTGCAAATCCAGGTGCTACTACTGCTCAGATCCTTGCAGGAACAGCTTGGCATGGGGGTGGTGTTTGTCACCCATGACCTTGGTGTTGCGGGCGAAATCGCTGATCGCGTGGCGGTGATGTATGCCGGCAAGGTAGTGGAGGAAGGCCCCGTTGGCGCGCTGATGGCCGGCCCCTTGCACCCCTATGCCAAGGGGCTTTTGGGGGCGACAGTGCATGCCGGCATGCGCGGCAAGCGGCTCACCACGATCCCCGGCGCGCCGCCCATGCTGGATAAGGTGCCGGAAGGCTGCGCCTTCGCGCCCCGTTGCGCCGAGGTAACCGAAGCCTGCCATTCAGGTGTGCCTCCGCTCCGCCAGATTGTCCCAGGCCGGCAAGCGCGCTGCATCAGGGTAGCGCCGGGCGAGGGGGCACCCCATATCTAAAAAAACTGAAACTTGCCGTGGCCTTCGCGGCGCGGCAGAAGCCTTTTTGAGACGGGCGCTCTCGCCCGGCTCTTTCCCGCGGGCCGAGGCCGTTTTGCGGTCGCGCTCTGCCATGGTGCCGGTCCTGCGGGGGCGGCTTGGGTTGGAATGATATGCGGACCATTACGCAGCTAGGTCTTTTGGCCCTGATCGCCGGCGCCGGCGCGGCGTGGCATTTCAAGGGCGAGGAATATGGCCTGCCCGCGCCACTCGCCTTGGTTGGGCTGCAGCCCGCGGCCACGCAGGGGCCAGCGCGCGGTGGCCCATCCGGCCCGATTGGCGTTATTGTCCAGCCGGTGCGCACGGGCCTTGTGGTGGATAAGGTCGAAAGCATCGGCACGGTGCGTGCGCGCGAAGCGGTGACCATCACGGGCAAGATCGTGGGCATTGTTACGCAAATCCGCTTCACCGAAGGCCAGAAGGTACAAGCGGGCGAAACCCTGGTGGAGCTTGATTCCGGCGCGGTTTCGGCTGAGCTCGATCAGGCGCGAGCGCTATTGGATGATGCGCGCAATCAATTGCAGCGTGCTCGTGGTTTGCAGCCAGGCCAAACCATCGCAGCGCAGCGGTTGGATACGCTGGAAGCGCTGGCGCGTCAGGCTGAAGGGCGCGTGCGTCAGGCCGAAGCGAAGCTTGAGGAATTGCGCGTGACGGCGCCCTTCAGTGGTCGGGTTGGTTTGCGGCAAGTGAGCCTTGGCGCGCTGATCCAGCCCGGTACGGCGATTACGACGCTTGATGATTTCTCCCGCGTGCGGGTGGAATTCGCGGTGCCGGAAGTGTTTCTGGCGCGCGTGCAGATTGGCCGGCAGGTGACCGCGCGCAGCACCGCCTATGGCGACCGGCGCTTCAATGGCGAGGTCGCGATCATTGACACGCGCATTGACCCGGCAACGCGCAGCGTGCGCGTCATCAGCGAATTCGACAATGCGGATGAGGCGCTGCGCCCCGGCCTGTTCCTGAATGTTGAAATGGTGCTGGAAGAACGGCCAACCGCCTTGCTGATCCCGGAGGAAGCGATTGACCCTGTGGGCGACCGCGCCTTTGTCTATGTGATCCGCGATGGGCGCGCGAAGCGCCAGGAAGTGAAACTCGGGCTCCGCCTGCCGGGTGAGGTGGAAATCCGCGAAGGGGTCGCTGCCGGCGAATCGGTGGTGGTGCGCGGCATTCAGCGCCTGCGCCCGGATGCGCCGGTGCGCATCATCGAAACCATTACGCGTCCGACAAGCTGAAGAAGGGGTATCGCCATGGTCCTTTCCGATATCTCCATCAAGCGTCCGGTTTTCGCCACCGTCATCAGCCTGATGCTGATCGTGCTTGGTTTGGCGTCGCTCTATAAAATGCCGATCCGGGAATACCCGAAGATTGACCCGCCCATCATTCAGGTCATCACCACCTATCGCGGTGCCTCGGCACCTGTGGTGGATAATCAGATCACGGAGATTCTGGAAGGTGCCGTCGCGGGGATTGAGGGCATCAAATCCATCCAATCCCAATCGCGCGATGAACGCAGCCAGATCACTCTCGAATTCCGTCTCACGCGTGATGTGGATAGTGCGGCGAATGATGTGCGTGACCGTGTGGCGCGTGCCCTCGCCCGCCTGCCGGAACAGGCTGATACGCCGATTGTGCAGAAGGTGGATGGCGATAGTCGCCCGATTTTGTGGATCGCGCTCAATTCCGAAACCCTGTCACCGCTGGACCTGACCGATATCGCGCGCCGGCGCATTGTGGATCGGTTGGCAATTGTGGAAGGGGTCGCGCAGGTTTTGGTGCTGGGTGAGCGGCGCTTTTCCATGCGCATCTGGCTGGACCGGCAAGCGCTCGCCGCGCGTGGGCTGACGGTGCAGGATGTGGAAGACGCGATCCGGCGCGAGAATGTGGAATTGCCCGGCGGGCGGCTTGAAAGCTCGGCCCGTGAATTGACCGTGCGCACCGACACACGCATGAGCTCGCCAGAGCAATTCCGCCAGGTGGTGGTGGCGCGCGGCAGCGGGGGCGCGCAGGTATTGCTGGGCGAAGTGGCGCGGGTTGAGGTTGGCGCCGAAGATACGCGCGGCGGCTATCGCATCAATGGTCGGCCATCCATCGGCCTTGGCATTTTGCGCCAATCCACCGCCAATACGCTGGCGGTGGCGGATGGTGTGAAGGCGGAACTGGAACGCATCAAGCCCACATTACCGCCCGGCGTGGATGCCACCATTGGCTATGATGAAAGCCTGTTCATCGCGCAATCCATCTATGAGGTTGAGCATGCGCTGATGATCGCGCTGGCGCTGGTGGTGGGCGTGATCTTCCTGTTCCTGCGTTCGGTGCGCGCCACCATCATTCCCGCTGTCGCCATTCCGGTTTCCATCGTCGCTTCCTTCATTCCCATGGCGGTATTTGGGTTTTCGGTGAATGTGCTGACGTTGCTTGGCTTGGTGCTGGCGATTGGCCTGGTGGTAGATGACGCGATTGTGGTGCTGGAAAACATCCACAGGCGGATTGAGCTTGGCGAGGATCCCTTGCTCGCCTCCCTGCTTGGCGCGCGCGAAATTGCCTTTGCGGTTATTGCGACAACCCTGGTTCTCGTTTCGGTCTTCCTGCCGCTATCCTTCATGGGGGGCAATACGGGCAGGCTATTCACGGAATTCGGCATAGCCCTTGCCGCATCGGTGTTATTTTCGGGGCTGATCGCGCTCACGCTGACACCCATGATGTGTTCCAAGCTGCTCCGCGCGCATGAGGGTGAGGGGCTTTTGGTCCGCATGACCGAGCCCTTCTTCGTAGCGATGAATGAGGCGCTGCGCTGGACCTTGGATAAGGCGCTCCGCGCACCGCTGCTGGTGATGGGTGCATCGGCGGCCATGTCGCTGTTTGCCGTGGTGCTGTTCAATGCTTTGCCCAAGGAATTCGCACCGACGGAAGATCGTGGTGTGGTTATTATCCCAACCACGGGGCCGGAAGGCGCTTCCTTCCCCTATACGGTTGAACACGTGATCCGGCTTGAGAACCTGCTGCAACGCTATCTGGATAGTGGTGAGGCCTTCGCAGTCTTCGCGACCGTGGGCGGTTTCCAGCGCCCGGCCGTCGGCAATATCGCCAATGTCTTTGTGCGCCTGGCCCCCTGGAGCGAGCGTGATCGCAAGCAGCAGGCCATCGCTGCCGAAATCTTCCCACTGGTGGCCAGCATTCCGGGCATTCGCGGCTTTGCGCTGAACCCGCCATCGCTTGGCCAACGCGGCTTCCAGCCGCCGGTGCAATTCGTGATTGGCGGGCCGGATTATGATACGCTGATCGCCTGGCGCGATGCCTTTCTGGAAAAGGCACGCACCAATCCTCGCCTACTGAACCTTGACCACAACTTCAAGGAAACCAAGCCAGAGGTGCGCGTGGATATTGATCGGCGCAAGGCGGCCGATCTTGGCATTTCCATCGCCGCCGTGGGCCGCACGATCGAGACCATGATGGGCTCGCGCGAGGTCACCACCTATGTCGTGGGTGGCCAGGAATACAAGGTGCTGTTGCAGGCGCCCGAATCCGCGCGGCTTTCGCCCTATGATCTGCAGAATGTCTTTGTGCGTACGGGCACTGGCGGGCTGGTGCCGCTTTCCAATGTGGTTACGCTGTCCGAGCGCGCCCGCGCGCAGACCTTGTCACGTCAGGATCGTGTGCGCGCCATTACCATCACGGCTTCTCTCGCGCCGGGCTATTCGCTTGGTGAGGCCTTGGAATTTCTTGACCGCACCGCGCGCGAAGTGCTGCCGCAGGAAGCGCGTATTTCTTATCTGGGGCAGAGCCTGGAATTCCGCGAAAGCTCCGGCGCGCTGTACATCACCTTTGCGTTGGCTTTGCTGGTGGTGTTCCTGGTGCTGGCGGCGCAGTTCGAAAGCTTTGTGCATCCCTTTGTCATTCTGTTGTCAACGCCGCTTGCGGTCACGGGCGGGTTATTGGCGCTTTGGCTTTCCGGACAATCACTGAATGTTTTCAGCCAGATTGGCATGGTCTTGCTGATCGGCCTGATGGCGAAGAACGGCATTCTGGTAGTGGAATTCGCCAATCAATTGCGTGACCGCGGCATGAGCATCCGTGATGCCGTGCTGGAAGCCTCGGTCGTGCGGCTGCGCCCGATCCTGATGACCTCCATCGCGACCGTGCTCGGGGCTGCGCCACTGGCCCTGGCAACCGGTGCGGGGGCGGAAAGCCGTCAGGCGCTGGGCGTGGTGATCATGGGCGGCATTACGCTTTCCACCATTGTAACACTCTATGCCGTGCCGGCGCTGTATTTGCTGCTGGCGCCCTATACCAAGCCGATTGGCGCCATTGCCGCGAAGCTTGTTGAATTGGAAGCAAAACCTACCCGCGCCCACGGCCATCAGGCAGCGGAATAACGCTGCCACCGCGGCTCAGGGTGATTTCACGCCCTGGATTTATCGGCTAGAGCGTTTCCCGTTCACGTTGGTGCACCGGAAACGCTCTAGACCTTTGTTTGGTCGCATTTTCCGGAAAGCCAAGTGATTCCACTTGGCTTGAAAATGCTCTAGCTTTCCCCTGATTTCGAATCATTGGGGAAGCAGTTATGGCGGAAGCGAAAACAGGGCGAACGGGCGGCAAGCTTTTGGCCGATGCCTTAGTGGCCCAAGGCGTCACCCACGCCTTTTGCGTGCCGGGTGAGAGCTATCTTGATCTGCTCGATGGTCTCTATTCCGTGCGCAATCGGTTGCAATTGGTGACCTGCCGCTTTGAAGCCGGCGCGATCCATATGGCGGAGGCCTATGGTAAGCTTACCGGCAAGCCAGGCGTTGCGATTGTCACGCGTGGCCCTGGCGCCTGCCATGCCGCGATTGGCGTGCATGTCGCGCAGCAGGATTCAACGCCGCTGGTGCTGCTGGTCGGGCAAATCCCGGTAGAGGAGACAGA
>JBIKWX010000178.1:0-7406 GCA_044356095.1 Roseomonas sp. | reverse complement strand
GGCACGAATCGCGGCCAGCCCATCCGCATCCCGCGCAAAGGCCACCGCCTTTTCGATGTAATTCGCGGTATCGGCGGCAATCCAATCCTGCAAGCCGACGGCACTCAGCAGCGTTTCACCATTGCGGCTGATCATGCCCCCACGCCCGCGTCGTGTCAGGGTTGGCACGCCGGCATGGATCGCCTCAGCCGTTGTGGTGCCGCCGGGGAAAGGGAAAGGGTCCAGCATGAAATCCACTGTTGCATAGCGCGCAAAATAATCAGCGCGTGGGCTATGCCCTTCCAGATCAAGCCGCGCGACATCGCCCCCCGCTGCCGCGAAACGCGCGCGGAGTTTTTGCCTCGTCGCATCCTCTCGCAATACTGCCGTTTTCAGCAAAAGCCGCGCATCGGGCAGGCGCTTCAGAATCGCGGCCCAGGCGGCCAGAACCTCATCATTGATCTTGGCGAGGTTGTTGAAGCAGCCAAAGGTCACATGGCCCTTGTGCAGCATCGGCGGCGGGCTTGGCGCCACGGCCTCTCGCGGTGGCGTGTAGCAGAGGTAACAGCCCGGCAGGCGGAGAGGCTTTTCGATATAAAGCGCCTCATCTTCCGGTGGCAGCACCACAGCATCGGCAATGATCCAATCCATGGCCGCGACGCCATTGGTATTGGCATAACCAATCCAGCTTACTTGCACCGGTGCGGGGCGATATTCCATCACGCTGATGCGGCTCGTCTCCGTATGGCCAGTCAAATCCACCAAGATATCAATGCCATCGGCGCGGATTTGCGCGACAATCGCCTCATCGTCCAGCGCGCCCATGGAACGCCAGGCATCAAACACCTCGCGCAGCCTGGCCGTGGTGGCATCGGCGCGCTTGCCGACATCATAGGCCGTCAGATGAAATCCAGCGCGCTGATGCGCGGTGATCGCGGCTTCCAGAAAATACCCAACGGGATGCTGGCGAAAATCCCCGGAAAGCATGCCAATGCGCAGGCGCCGTTCTGTGTCCGGCACATTGGCAAAGGGTGCGGGGGCAGGGCGCGCGAAACGCGCGGCATAGGCACGATGCGCCGCCGAAACCTCCTCTGCTGCAATGCCTGGCATATAATTCAGCCCCAGCAACAAATTCTGCCAAGCAGGACGGCACAGCGGATCTTGCGCAATGGCACGGCGTTGCACTGCCATGGCCGCGCCAATATCGCCCGATTGCTGCAAGGCAAGACCATAATTCACCTTGGCATCCGCGCGATCCGGCAATTCTTCCGCAACACGCGCCAAATGCGGAAGCGCGGCACTCGGCTGGCCGATACCCATCAAGGTGGTGCCCAATTCGCTGCGCATCAGCGCATCACCCGGCGAGGTTTCCAGCAGCGCCTGCAAATGAAACATGGCGCGATCAGGCCGCCCGGCATCCCGCCACAGCCCAGCAACGGCACGGTGCAAATCCTCCCCAGCGCCGGCGGCAAGCGCCGCCGCAATCACCGCTTGCGCGGCATCTGCCTGCGCGGGCAGCAACATTCCCACCAGATTGGCGGCGGCGCGAATATAGGCCGGGCGCTGGCGAAGCGCCTCACGATACGCAGCCTCGGCGCCCGCGCGGTCGCCAGCAAATCGCAAGGCCTGACCTAGGTTGTTGCGAATTTCCGGCGCATCACCACCAAGCGCGATGGCGCGATTGAACAGCGCCGCAGCAGCGCGATAATCCCGCGCAGTGAGCCGCGCCATGGCTTGATCAAGCAGCGCCCCGCTATCGGCTGCCGTACTCATCCCGCAATTGCATAGGCCGGGCGCCGTGGATCGGCACCGGCGCGCACCAACCCTGATGCGGGGTCTGACATTACCGCCTCCACACTGCCGGCGAGCCAGGTGATATCAGGCCATTCCTTGATGTCATGCCCACGTCCCGCCAAAGCATTGCGTATGGCTTCCGGAATGCGCGTTTCCACCGCAAGCCGACGCGGGAAATAATCAAACGGCGCGAAGGATGATGGGAAGGCATAGGATGAAACCCGAGGCGCTTCGATCGCTTCCTGCAATTCCATGCCGAAATGCAGCACGTTCAACATCACCTGCAGCATCGCCTGAATCTGCACATCGCCCCCCGGCGTGCCAAAGGGCATCACGCCACCGGCGCGCGTCACCACCATGGCTGGATTGGGCGTCAGGCGCGGGCGCTTGCCGGGTGCCACGCCGGCAGGATGCGCGGGGTCAGGCCGGCTTTGGCTACCGCGATTGGACGGGATCAGGCCAAGCCCCGGCACAACAGGCGAATTCCAGGACCCATCGGAAGGTGTTGCGCTGAAGGCATTGCCCCAACGATCCACCACCGCAACATAGCTGGTATCCGCTTCAATCTTCGGCAAATCGCGTCTGACCGGCCCATCCGCCGCGCGGCCCGCACCCAGCAATGGTGGATACATCGCAGGATGCGCGCGCACCGGGTCCAACTCCGCCACACGCGCCGCCAAATGCGCATCCGACAGCAGCTGATCCAGCGGCACATCAATGAAGGCAGGATCACCGAAATGATATTCGCGATCCGCCATGGCTGCCTTCACGCATTCCGTGAACAGATGCAGATATTCCGCCGAGTTGTGTTCCAACCCATCCAGCCCGGCACGTTCCATCAGCAATAGCGCTTGCAGTAGCGCCGGGCCCTGACACCAGGGGCCGCAGGTAATCACCTCATGCCCACGCCAGCGGCGCGTGATGGCGGGTTCCAGCCGAGACCGAAAGCCGGCCATATCCTCCATGGACAGAAAGCCGCCTTCGCGGCGCTGAAAGGCCACAATCTCCCGCGCGATATCGCCGCGATAAAACGCCGCATGCGCTGCCGCCAACCCCGCAAGCCTGCCCTTGGATGCGGCGCGCCTTTCTTCCTCCACCATATAAGTCAGGCTTCGCGCCAGATCGCTTTGCACAAAACGCTCGCCCAGCTTTGGCGGTGCGCCGCCGGGCAGGAAAATCGCCGCATTGGATGGCCAGCGCGCATATTCCGCCACATGCGCCGAAACACTTTCCGCGAGCAGCGGATAAACCGCGAAGC
This sequence comes from Roseomonas sp., assembly GCA_044356095.1. Taxonomy (GTDB): domain Bacteria; phylum Pseudomonadota; class Alphaproteobacteria; order Acetobacterales; family Acetobacteraceae; genus Neoroseomonas. Next base: position 4,375 of record JBIKWX010000178.1, on the reverse strand, counting down.
CCTCCGCCGCGTAGCGAATGGCATATTGCGCCACATCGCCAAAACCCATGGTGCCATGGCGTTCCAAGGCCGTGATCCAGGCATCCGGCGCGGCGGGCACCACGGTGCGGCGCACCCCTTGCGGAATCTTACCGCCATGTTCGCGCATGAAAACATCGGGCGGCAGAGATGCCGGCCAATGGCCCAGCCCCGCGATGGTTTCCACCTGCCCGCTCGCCAGCCGGATCATGATGGGCGCAACCCCCGCCACATTCACCAAATCCGGCAGCAGCACACCAAGCGCGATGCCGGCGGCGCACCCGGCATCCACCGCATTGCCGCCCGCTTCCAGCACCGCATAGCCGGCTGAGGCCGCCAGATAATGCCCCGCCGAAATCGCATGGCGCGGGCCGCTGAGCGTGGGACGGGAAGCGGGCATGGCTGAACTCCGCGACGAAGGCCGCAAGTCACATAATCTGCTCCAGTTTTGCATGCCACGCCAATTCAGCGGCGACACCCAAGGATATTGACGGAGGCGATATATGTGTATAAATACACACATGAACAGCCGCGACGTCATTCGGGCACTCAAAGCCAATGGCTGGGTGCAGGTCGCCCAAAAGGGCAGTCATGTGCAGTTCAAGCACCCGTCGAGGCCGGGTCGGGTGACGGTGCCGCACCCCAAGCGCGATTTGCCGCTCGGAACCTTGCGCAGCATCGCGCGGCAAGCCGGCCTGAGGATGGAGTAACCACCATGTCGGAATACATCGCCCTGATCCATAAGGAACCCGGAAGCGATTACGGCGTTTCCTTCCCGGATTTTCCTGGCTGTATTTCTGCCGGGAAAACCCTTGATGAGGCACGCGCGGCAGCGGCTGAAGCACTCGCTTTGCATATCGAAGGCATGATCGAGGATGGTGAGACCATTCCGGAAGCGTCGACCTTGGAAACATTGATGGCAGAGCGTGCGCATCGCGACGCGGTGGCTTTTCTGGTCAAGGCGCCAGCGCAGCATGCGCGCGCCGTGCGCGTGAATATCACCCTACCGGAGGATGTGCTGGCCGAGGTGGACAAGGCCGCAGGGCGCCAAGGGCTGAGCCGCAGCGCCTTCCTGGCCCGCGCAGCGCGGCGCGCCATGAATGACGCTGCGTAACTGCCTCGTTGGAATCGGAACTGGCGTCAACGCCCACATCGGGGGAGAATGGCGCCACCCAAAGGAAGCCCCGCCATGACCAACCCCGACCAACCCGTCCTGCTTGCCATTGATGCGCGCGGTATCGCGACCGCCACGCTCAATCGCCCGCATAAGGGCAATGCCTACAACGCCGCGATGCTGGAAGGGCTGATTGCCGGGCTGGATCAGCTCCGCCCCGATGCCGCCATTCGTGGCCTGGTGATCCGCGGCGCCGGGGCGCATTTCCAGGCCGGGGCTGATATTGATTGGCTGGCGGAAGTGGCCGCCTACCCGCCCGAACCGGCCTTTGCGGCGTCGCTCGCGACCACTGAAGCCATGCGCAAGCTCAATGAATTCCCCAAACCGACCTTCGCCGTGATCCAGGGTGCCTGCTTCGGCGGCGGTGTCGGCATTGCCTGCTGCGTTGATGTGGCACTGGCCACCCCGGCCGCACAATTCGGCATTACCGAGGTCCGTGTCGGCGTCGCCCCCACGCCGATCAGCACACATATGGTCCATGCGCTCGGCCTACGGCAAACCCGCCGCTACGCCATCACCGGTGAGCGTTTTGACGCTGCCGAGGCGCTGCGTATCGGCCTGGTGCATGAGGTGGTAGCGGCAGACGCCATTGAAGCGCGGCTCGCTCATATCATTGACCAGATGATGCTTTCCGCGCCCTCTGCCATTGCGGTCACCAAAACCTCCTTCCTGGAGGCCAATGGGCTGGCGCTTACCCCGCGCGAGGTTGCGCAATTGGCGCAAGAAGGCTGGATGCAGCGTGCCGCCCCTGAAGGCCGGGCGGGTCTGGCCGCGTTTCAGGCCAAGCGCCGCCCGGGTTGGTATCAATAGGCCTGTGGATAAGCCCGAGACTTGTCCGGGCGCTTGTCACAAAACCTTCATCAAACTGAAATCGAAGCGTCGCGGGGCCTTTCTAGAAGCGTCAGGCCGCTCAGCCGGAGCGGTTTGGTTCAGCAAACGGAGCATTCCCGTGAACAGGCGATCCCTTCTCCTTGGCGCCAGCGCCGCCCTTACCCTTCCCGCTTTTGGGGCAGCGGCCCAGACGGCCCAGATAACGGGCGCGGGCGCGACCTTCCCCAACCCGATCTATCAGAAATGGGCGGAAGCGGCTCGTGGGCCCACGGGGATTCAGGTAAATTACCAATCCGTGGGCTCTGGCGCGGGCATCAACCAGATCCGCAACCGCACGGTTGATTTCGGCGGCACTGACGCACCCTTGAATGCCCAGCAATTGACCGAAGGCAACCTGCTGCAATTCCCGACCGTGATGGGCTCGCTCGTCGCCATTGTGAATATTCCGGGCATTGCCGAGGATCAGCTGCGCCTGACCGGGCCTATGCTTGCCGATATCTACCTCGGCAAGATCACGCGCTGGAATGATCCGCAGATCGTGGCCCTCAACCCCGGCCTGTCGCTGCCGAACCTGACCATCGCCCCGGCCTATCGCGCGGATGGCTCCGGCACGACCTTTGTGTGGGTGTCCTATCTTTCTGCCGTGTCGCAGGAATGGAAGGATCGCGTTGGCGTGGGCACTTCGGTGCGCTTCCCCGCCGGGACCGGCGCACGCGGCAATGAGGGCGTGGCCGGCACGGTGCGCAATGTGCGTGGCGCCATCGGCTATGTGGAAAACGCCTACGCCATCACGAATAAGCTGGTGACAACGCAAATTCGCAACAATGCCGGCAATTTCGTGAAGCCCGAACACAAAAGCTTCATGGCGGCTGCTTCTGCCGCCAATTGGAACGTGCCCGGCTTCGCCGCCAATGTGATTGACACGCCCGGCGCGGATTCCTGGCCGATTGTGGCGCCCACCTTCATCCTGATCCCGACCAACCCGACCGATGCGACGCGTAGCGCCAATGTGCGCCGGTTCTTCGATTGGGCCTTTGTCAATGGCAGCAAATTGGCGGAGGAGCTTGAATATATCCCGCTGCCCGAATCTGTGCATAACGCAGTTCGCGCTGCCTGGCGGCAAAGCTTCGGCGCCTGACGCGCTTGTTCCCCGCAGGCAGCGCTCGCCTGCGGGGGCTTTTCTCCCACCCTAACCCCCCGGGGGTGACCCTTGGCTTCCGCATCCGCCACCCCTCCCCAAGCCGCCAGCCGTCGCAGCGGCAGCTTCGGGGATAAGGTCTTTGCCCTGGTCTGTCAGGCCGCCGGCATTTTCGTGCTGATCCTGCTCGGCGCCCTGATTATTGAGCTTTTCATCGCCGGCCTGCCGGCCTTTCGCGCCTTTGGCATCGCCTTCGTCACCTCCACGGATTGGGATCCGGTTCGGGAGTTATTCGGTGCAGGTGTCTCCATTTATGGCACCATCGTCACCGCCATCCTGGCCATTATCATGGCGGTGCCGCTCGCCTTTGGCGTTGCTTTCTTCCTCACCGAATTGGCGCCACCCTGGATGCGCCGCCCGGTCGGCACGGCGGTGGAGCTTTTGGCGGCCGTGCCTTCCATCATTTACGGCATGTGGGGTTTCTTTGTGATTGCGCCGGCTTTTGCGCAGCATGTGCAGCCCTTCATCATTGATACGGTCGGGGAATTGCCGCTGATCGGTTTTCTGTTCCAGGGGCCGCCCTTCGGCACGGGCTTGTTCACCGCTGCCTTCATCCTGGCCATCATGGTTCTGCCCTTCATCGCCGCGACCATGCGCGATGTTTTCGAACAGGTGCCGCCAGTCTATAAGGAAAGCGCCTATGGGCTTGGCGCAACCACCTGGGAAGTGATGAAGGGTGTGGTCATTCCCTATACGCGGATTTCCGTGGTGGGTGGCATCATGCTCGGCCTTGGGCGCGCCTTGGGTGAAACCATGGCGGTGACCTTTGTCATCGGCAATGCAAACCGTATTTCAACCTCACTTTTTGGGCCGGGCAATACGATTGCATCGCTGGTCGCTTTGGAGTTTGGCGAAAGCGAAATCGGCAGCCTGAAACTGGCATCCTTGCTGGCGCTTGGCTTCATTCTTTTTGTGCTGTCCTTTGCAGTATTGGCCACATCGCGTTATCTGCTGCGGTCGCGGCTGAAGGTCTGAACCATGTCGCTCGCTCTTTCCTCCATGTCTCATCCCGGCCCACGCAAGGATGCCGCCACGGCTGCCCGGCTCGGTGCCTCCCGCAAGCGGGCGGATCGGATCATCCGCAGCCTTTGCCTCGCCGCCACCATCATTGGCCTGGTGCTTTTGGCCTCCATCCTGATCACGCTTTTCTATCG